>JBJMTO010000193.1:0-95527 GCA_045811665.1 Bradyrhizobium sp. | reverse complement strand
AAATGTTCCGGTCGCCTGCTACGCTCTCCCGCAGTGTGGGATGGGAGCGCAGTTGATGTCGCAGTTTCGGTGCTTGTGGATTTGGCGGTTGTTGATCCTGCCGGGGCTTTTGGTCGCCATTGTCCTCTGCGCGGGCACCGCGTCGGCGCAGGATCGACGGCAGAATGCCCCCGGTGAGTTCGACTTTTACGTGCTGTCGCTGTCCTGGTCGCCCTCCTTCTGCGAGGAAGCCTCCGAGCGTGGCAGCGAGGCGCGATCCCAGGTCCAGTGCGGCGGCCGACCGTTTTCGTTCGTGGTCCATGGTCTGTGGCCGCAATACGAGCACGGCTTTCCCGGTTATTGCCAGCGCCCCTCGCCGAGGCTGGATCGCAATATCATGTCCTCGATGCTGGATCTGATGCCCGCGCCTGGGCTGATCTTCAGCGAATGGGACAAGCACGGCACCTGCTCGGGGTTGGGCGCGCGGGCTTATTTCGAAACCATCCGCAAGGCGCGCTCGGCGGTAAAGGTCCCACCGGAATTTCTGGAGGTGTCGGAGCAGAAAACACTCGCTCCGGCCGAGATCGAAAACGCGTTCATCAAGGTCAATCCCGGGTTGAGCAGCTCCGCCATCGCCGTGACGTGCAGCCGGAGGCGGCTCAGCGAAGTGCGGATCTGCATGAGCAAGGACCTGCAGTTCCGCGCCTGTGAGGAAATCGATCGCCGCGCCTGCCGCCGCGACGATGTCGTGATGCCGCCAATGCGGGGCGGCTAGCCCGACGTATGGCACGATGGTTACTTCCCTCGCAGGATGTCGTAACCCCTGCGCCATGAACTACCGTCACGTCTTCCATGCCGGCGGCTTCGCCGATGTCATCAAGCACATCGTGCTGGTGCGCATGCTCATTTATCTTCAGGAAAAGCCGGCGGCATATCGGGTGATCGACACCCATGCGGGCGCGGGACTGTACGATCTCACATCCGACGAAAGCCGCCGCGGCGGCGAGTGGCAGACCGGCATCGCCCGGCTCATGCAGGCGCGGTTCTCGGCCGAAGTAGAGCCGCTGATAAAGCCGTATCTCGACATTATCCGGGCCTTCAATCCTGAGCGCGACCTCAAGGCGTATCCCGGATCGCCACTGATCGCGCGAGCGCTGTTTCGGCCGCAGGATCGCATGACCGCCTGCGAGCTCGAACCCAAAGCACGCAAGCGTCTGGTCGATGCACTGCGCCGCGACACTCAGGCTCGCGTCGTCGACCTCGACGGCTGGCTCGCGCTCCCCGCGTTCGTGCCGCCAAACGAGCGCCGTGGCCTCGTCCTGATCGATCCATCCTACGAGCAGAAGGACGAGTTCGAGCGCCTTGCCGGCGGCTTTGCACAAGCCTTCTCGAAATGGCCGACCGGCAGCTACTTGCTGTGGTACCCGGTGAAAAGCCGCCGCGCCGCCGACAGTCTCGCCTCTCATGTCGCGGCGACCGTGGCGGCGGGCCCCTCGCCCGGAAAATGCCTCCGCCTCGAGTTCAGCGTCGGACCGCAGGCGGCTGGAGCCGCGCTGGCGTCTGCCGGTCTGTTGATCGTCAATCCGCCGTGGACGCTGGCAGCCGAACTCAAAAGCATCCTCCCCGAGCTGCAAAAGCCGCTGGGCCAGGGCGGCGCCGGCCGGTTCAGGCTTGAAACGCCCAAACCATGACTTGCGGGAGTAACCTGAATACTCACCGCTCGGACATGTCGCGAAAACTCCGATCTGACCGTAGGCAATTGGCTGAGAACCGTATTATGCTCAGCCCTATTGGATCGGCTTACGTCCCGCTTCCGTCGAGGTAGCGGCGGAGTGACAAGGCCTCGAAAACGTTTCAAGACGGATCGGCATCGACAGCCTAACCCGCACCAGTGGCCAAGCTTTCCGACACCGGAGCCGGTTCAGCCCTACGCGGGCGCGTAGCGGCGAAGCAGCGCGGGGAGGAGTTTCCCGATGGCCATGACGGGTACGGTCAAGTTCTTCAATGGAGAACGTGGCTACGGCTTCATCAAGCCCGACGACGGCGGCCGCGATGTGTTCGTGCACATCACGGCTGTGGAGCGCGCCGGATTGAAGGACCTGATCGAAGGACAACACATCACCTTCGAAGTCGAACCGGACAAGAAAGGCAAAGGCCCCAAGGCGGTGAACCTCGTTATTTCATCCTAGGGCGTAACGCTGGCGACTAAAACAGGCTGGTCGGCGTAGCGAGTGTGCCAACCAAAGCAGCGTCTCATCTCGTCCAGGCGATCCTAGAACGGGTGGAAGTGATAGTTCACGCCGGCGCGGACGCTGCCGAAACGATATCCGTTCGATGCGCCGGTGGTGATGAAGTGGCTGTTCGCGAGATCGACATAGAGATATTCGATCTTGGCGCTCCAGTTGGGTGCGAAACCGAAGTCGGCGCCCACGCCCGCGGTCCAGCCTGCGGTGATGTGGGATTCCGCGAGGCCGAACGTCTCGCCGCGCAACTGTCCGAACGCCAGACCGCCGGTGCCGTAGAAAAGGATGTTGTTAAGCGCGTAGCCGGCGCGACCGCGAATGGTGCTGAACCAAGGGTTGGAGAACTTCCAAGGCGCAAACATGTCGTCGGCGCCCGTCGCCTGAAGGTCGCCTTCGAGACCGAACACCAGCCCCGACTGCCTGAAATGCCAATTGTAACCGGCCTGGATGCCGACAGCGAAGCCCGACGGCTTTGTCGGGTTGTTGTCCACCGAGCCCCAGTTGTAGCCGAGGTTGCCGCCCAGATAGGGCCTAGCCCAGTCGAAGTTGGTTGAGACGTAAGAGGTTCCTCCGCCTCCGTAGTAACGGCCCTGCCCGTAGCGAAAGTCCGCCGCCTGGGCCGACACCGTCCACAGCGCGGCAACTAACGCCATCGCGCCCAAAACGATTCTGCTCATGCCACTCTCCCACCGCACTGCCGTGATCGCTGGTTGGTGCGCCATTGCTCGCGCGCGTCGCGAACCGGCATGCTTACGGAAATTCACTTTTTACCGAGAAGATTTATCGAGAGTTTTAAGTTAAAGCGTTGTTAAGGCCGGTTACCGCCTGCTCAGCATTCTTAACAAAGCGTTACGCGCGATCCCTTCGATCGCCGCTCGCGAAGCCGCCGCGAGGCTGGCGACGCCACCCGCCTGCGATTAAGTTTGGCAAATGGATCACGATTCCAACGAAAACCCGGAAGCGCCTGACCCGCTGGAGACGCCCGGTTCCCAACCAGATCTGCCGCCGCAGCAGGCGGGAGGAGATGTCGATCCCGCCACGACCACGGCGGAGGACGACGAAGAGGCGCGGCTGCCCGAGGTTCCCGACGAGACCAACGAGCCCGTCGCCGAAGGCCCGCTCGCGCTTGGCCATGCCGCAATCGAGCGCGCGGTGCGGCTGGCTCCGACCTCGCCGGGCGTCTATCGGATGCTGAACGCCGCGAACGACGTGCTGTACGTCGGCAAGGCCAAAAACATCCGCAACCGGCTTGCCTCTTACGCCAGGGTGAGCGCGGTTCAGCCGGCTCGCATCCTGCGCATGATCGCCGCAACCGTCACCGTGGAGATCATATCCACCCCGACCGAAACCGAGGCTCTGCTGCTCGAAGCCAATTTGATCAAGCAGTTGCGGCCGCGCTTCAACGTCCAGCTGCGCGACGACAAGTCGTTCCCCTACATTCTGCTTACCGGCGATCATTGGGCGCCGCAAATACTCAAGCATCGTGGTGCGCAAACGAGGCCCGGACAATATTTCGGACCATTCGCTTCGGCAGGCGCGGTCAATCGAACGATCACGGCGCTACAGCGCGCCTTCCTGGTGCGCTCCTGCACCGATTCCTTTTTTGAAAGCCGCACGCGCCCTTGCCTGCTCTATCAGATCCGCCGTTGTTCTGGGCCCTGTACCGGCGAAATCGATTTTCCCGGCTATGCGGAGCTTGTGCGTGAGGCCAAGGATTTCCTCTCGGGCCGCAGCCGAGTAGTGAAGCAGCAGTTGGCCGGCGAAATGGAACGCGCCGCCGGCGAACTCGAATTCGAAACCGCCGCACTTTATCGCGACCGTCTTGCCGCGCTGTCGGCGATCCAGTCGCAACAGGGCATCAACCCGCGCACCATCGAGGAAGCCGACGTGTTCGCGATCTATCAGGAGGGCGGATACTCCTGCGTCGAGGTATTTTTCTTTCGCACCGGACAAAACTGGGGCAACCGCGCCTATTTCCCGCGCGCGGAGAAATCCTTCACACCCGAAGAAGTGCTCTCCTCGTTCCTCGCCCAGTTCTATGACGACAAGCCGCCGCCGAAGCTTATCCTGCTGTCGCACCAGATCGATGAGGCCGAACTTCTGGCCGAGGCGCTTTGCATCAAGGGCGGGTTCAAGGTCGAAGTTGCGGCACCTAGGCGCGGCGAGAAAAAGGAATTGATCGCGCATGCGCTGACCAATGCTCGTGAAGCGCTGGGCCGCAAGCTCGCCGACACCGCAACCCAGCGCCGGCTGCTCGAGGCCATGGTGACGACGCTCGCGCTGCCGCATCCACCCAAGCGAATCGAGGTCTACGATAACAGTCACATCCAGGGCACCAACGCGGTCGGTGCGATGATCGTGGCCGGGCCGGATGGCTTCATCAAAAACCAGTACCGCAAATTCAACATCAAATCCGAAGGCCTGACGCCCGGCGATGACTACGCGATGATGCGCGAAGTGCTGCATCGGCGGTTCAAGCGGCTGTTGACGCCGGCTCCGGAAGGCGAGGCAGCGAAATCCAAAGCGGACGACGATTCGTTTCCACAATGGCCCGACCTCGTCATTATCGATGGCGGACGCGGGCAGCTCAATGCGGTCAAAGAAATCTTCGACCAGTTGGGACTGACGCAAGTCTCGCTGCTGGCGGTGGCGAAAGGCCCGGAGCGCGATGCGGGCCGGGAAACCTTGTTCATGCCGGGAAAAGAAGCGCTCAAATTGGAGCCGCGCGATCCCGTGCTCTATTTCATACAGCGGCTGCGGGACGAGGCGCACCGGTTCGTGATCGGCTCGCACCGCAAGCTTCGCAAAAAAGACATCCGCGAAGCTGGTCTGCAGGAGATACCCGGGATCGGCCCGTCGCGGAAACGTGCCTTGCTGCACCACTTCGGAACGCTAAAGGAGATTGAACGGGCGTCGGTCGCCGATCTGGGCAAGGTTCCCGGCGTCAGTGCGGAAAGCGCGCGGAAGATTTTCGAGTTTTTTCATGCCCGTGCGGGCTGAGCGGGCCCAAGCAAGGTCGGTTTCGGTTGATATTGGCCACCCGCGGCCACAGCTCCTGCGCACCCCGGTTGACCTCAAAGCCTCGGCGGTATTGGTAAGACAGATGAACATCGCAACGACCAAGGCTACGGCGAAGAACTCGTTGTCCGTACCGAATATCCTGACCTATGCGCGAATCGCCGCCATTCCGGTGGTGGTGGGATGCATCTACGTGCAAGCCATCATGGACGGGCCGCTCTGGCTCCGTTGGGTCGCGCTGACGGTCTTCATTGCCGCCGGAGTTACCGACTTTCTTGATGGCTACTATGCGCGAATCTGGGACCAGCACTCGGCGTTCGGCCGAATGCTCGATCCGATCGCAGACAAGCTTCTCGTCGCCTCCTGCCTTCTGATGCTGGCCGCCGACGGGATCATTCATGGCTGGACCCTCTGGGCGGCGATCGTGATCCTGTGCCGTGAAATCCTGGTATCGGGGCTGCGGGAATACCTGGGCGCGCTGCGCGTCAGCGTGCCAGTCACGAAACTGGCCAAATGGAAAACCACCGCGCAACTGGTCGCGATAGGTTTCCTGCTTGCGGGGGAGGCTGGCGACCAGGTGGTGCCGGTCGTGACCCAGACCGGCCTGTTGCTGCTGTGGATATCGGCTATCGTCACGATCTATACCGGCTGGGATTATTTCCGCGCCGGCATTCATCACCTCATCGAGGAGGATGAGGGATGAAGCTGAAGTATTTCGCCTGGGTGCGCGAAAGGATCGGCAAAGCGGAGGAAACAATCGAGCCACCGGCTGATGTCCGCACCATCGGCGAGTTGATGGCATGGCTGGCGCGCCGAGGTGAAACCTACGCCTACGCCTTTGAAAAGCCGCTCGTGATCCGCGCCGCGATCGACCATGCTCATGTCAAAACGGACGCGCCGATTGCCGGCGCTCGGGAAATTGCTTTTTTTCCACCGATGACCGGCGGCTGAAGCATGGCCGGAGAAAGTCTGCCCCGGCTGACGCCCGCAAAACTTCGATGAACTCATGACCGCTAACCTGACCGTTCGAATCCAGCAAGCCGACTTCGACATTGCGCGGGAAATATCAGCGCTGACGAAGGGCCGGACTGATATCGGTGCTGTCGTGAGTTTTTCCGGAGTTTGCCGCGGAACGGAGGGCGGTGAAACCATCGCGGCGCTCACGCTGGAACATTATCCGGGAATGGCGGAAGCCGAAATCACCAGACATGCGGAGACAGCGATGTCCCGCTGGCCGCTGACAGGCGTCACCATCATCCATCGCGTCGGCCGCATCGCCCCCGGCGAAAACATCGTGCTGGTGCTTACAGCATCGCAGCACCGGCAAGCGGCGTTCCAATCGGCTGAATTCCTGATGGACTACCTGAAAGCCAATGCGCCGTTCTGGAAACGTGAGGAGAGCGCGGCTGGAACATCCTGGGTCGATGCGCGCGGCCACGACGACGCCGCTGTCGCGCGCTGGACCAAACCTTGATGGCCAGGCGCGCCCGGACAGCCAAACGTAGCCGCACAGCCAAAACCCAAAAAGTTCCCGCCGGCGAACTGGTAACGCTGCTCGATTTCGTTCGCTACGCGGTGAGCCGCTTCATCGAGGCCGAGTTGGTCTTCGCTCATGGCACGACCGATCCGGTGGCCGAAGCGGCGTTCCTGGTGTGCGAAACCCTGCACCTGCATCCTGACCAGTTCGAAGCCTTCGCCAACGCGCGCGTCACGTCGCGAGAGGCGAAAGAGATACTGGACGTGATCGGCCGCCGGGTCGCTACCCGCCGGCCGGCCGCCTATCTCGTGAACAAGATCTACATGCGAGGTCTGCCCTTCTATGTCGATGAGCGCGTGATCGTGCCGCGCTCGTTTATCGGCGAGCTGCTGGAGTCGCACTTCAGTGGCGAGAGCGATGAGCGGGGCGGCGCCTCGCTGATCGACGATCCCCTGAGTATCGAAAGCGTACTCGACCTCTGCACTGGCTCGGGGTGTCTGGCCATTCTCGCAAGCCGACAGTTCCCGAACGCCCGTATCGACGCCATCGATATCTCCGCCGACGCGTTCGATGTCGCTGCCCGTAACGTCGCCGGGTATGGTCTTGAGGACCGCATCGCCTTGCATCGGGGCGACCTGTTCAAGCCGGTTGGGCAGGCCCGCTACGATCTGATCATCTCGAACCCGCCTTACGTCGATCAGGCGGGCATGGCCGACTTGCCGCGCGAATGCCGTGCCGAGCCGAAGCTCGCCTTTGCCGGCGGTCCTGACGGACTGGACATCGTCAGGCGCATATTGAGGGAAGCAGGGCAACATCTGACCGCCGAGGGCGGACTTTTGTGCGAGATTGGGCGCGGGCGTGAGGCGCTCGAATCGGGGTTTCCGCAACTGCCGCTACTGTGGCTGGATACCGAGGATTCCGAAGCCGAAGTATTCTGGCTCGGCGCCAGCGACCTCTGACATCAGCCATTCCGATTAAACCGAAATATCGGAGCGCTACAGCGTTCCCGTGCCGCGCCGAAGCTGATAGCGTGCGCACCAACGCCAAGCCCCAAACCAAGAGGCCCCCATGCTGGACAAGAGCCCTCGCCCCGCCGCCGTCAACGTTCCCAACGACCTTGCTGCGCACTGGATGCCGTTCACCGCCAACCGGGCGTTCAAAAAGGCGCCGCGGCTGCTCGCCGGCGCCAAGGACATGCATTACTTCACCGTCGACGGCCGCAAGATCATCGATGCCGCCTCCGGCATGTGGTGCACCAATGCCGGCCACGGCCGTACGCAGATCTCGGCAGCGATCGCCAAGCAGGCGGAGACGCTGGACTATGCGCCTCCGTTCCAGTTCGGCATTCCCCAGGCTTTCGAACTCGCAAGCCGCATCTCCGATCTGGCGCCAGCCGGGCTCGATCACGTGTTTTTCTGCAATTCGGGCTCGGAAGCCGCCGATACCGCGCTCAAGATTGCGTTGGCCTTTCATCAGATCCAGGGCCAGGGGACCCGTACCCGCCTGATCGGCCGCGAGCGCGGCTATCATGGCGTCGGCTTCGGCGGCACCTCCGTCGGCGGCATCGTCAACAATCGCAAGATGTTCGGTACGCTGCTGGCCGGCGTCGACCACCTTCCCCACACCTACGACCGCGAGCGGCAGGCCTTCACCAAAGGTGAGCCGGAGTACGGGGTGCATTTCGCCGACGAACTGGAGCGGCTGGTGAACCTGCACGGCGCCTCCACCATCGCCGCGGTCATCGTGGAACCGATGGCGGGATCGACCGGCGTGCTGCCGGCGCCAAAGGGCTATCTCAAGCGGCTGCGCGACATCACCCAGAAGCACGGCATCCTCTTGATCTTCGATGAGGTCATCACCGGCTATGGCAGGCTCGGCTATGCCTTTGCCGCCGAGCGCTACGGCGTGCTGCCCGACATGATCACCTTCGCAAAGGGCATCACCAATGGCGCCGCGCCGATGGGCGGGGTGCTGGTGCGCGACACCATCCATGATGCCTTCATGACGGGGCCGGAGCACGTTGTGGAGCTGACCCATGGCTATACCTATTCGGCCCATCCTTTGGCCTGCGCCGCCGCCCTCGCCACCCTGGACATCTACCGGGACGAGAAACTGTTCGAGCGCGCCAACAAGCTCGAGCCCAAATTCGCCGAGGCCGTGATGTCGCTGCGGAGCGAGCCGAACGTGGTCGACATCCGAACGGTCGGCCTGACTGCGGGTATCGACCTGGCGCCTCTTTCCGACCAGGTCGGCCGGCGCGGGTTCGACGCGCTAAACAGCGCCTTCCATGACAACGACCTGATGGTGCGCATCGCGGGCGACACCCTGGCCCTGACACCGCCGCTGATCGTCACCGAAGACCAGATCGGCGAAATCGTCGCCAAGGTCGGCAAGGTGATCCGGGCGGTGGCGTAGAAGCCTGCCGGAACAGGCGGCTCCCCGTTCCAACGCGGACCGGGGGGCCTGCTCATCGAGCGCCGGGCCGGCCGTCTCCTTGCGCTTGCGTGCTCTGCCGGGGGAGCGTGCCTCAGAGCACCACGATCGGACGCAACCGATCCTGTGGGCCCTGGAGAAAGAACACTAGCTTCTCGAATCAACATTGATGCTAAGGTTGCGCCGGCTTGGGAGACGCTGGCGGTTCTGCGCGAACGTTCCCGGGCCAGGGGACAAAGGCCTACCGCGCAACATGATCCGTATTTCCACGATTTTCATTGCCATCTGCATGGTTCTGGTCGCCGCGTCCCTGGGCCTCATTCTCTATTCGGCGGCGGGCATCAGCGGAATGGAATCCGCGATCGCGGCGCTCACCGCCCTCACCTTCCTGATCCTCTACAACGCCGTCTCGATGCGCCTGCGCGATCGCAGCGATGTTGGCGGACAAATCGCTGATCTCTCGCGCGGCACCGCCGATCTTGCCCGGCAGGTGGCCGAGTTCGGACGCCGGCTTGCCACCTTGGAGGGCAAGGTGGTTTCGGCGAATTCCGCGGGCGCGGAACGCATCCAGGCCGTGGCTGGCGAGATCAACGAGCTTGGCACGCTGGTCAAGCAACTCGCGGTGTCCGTCGCAAACCATGAGGACATGCTGGGCGCAGTGGTGGCGGCTACGCCTCCTGCCGGCGTCGAGACCCAAAAAGAGCTGTCACTGTCGCCGGACGAAACGCCCAACGCAGCGGCTTTGGTGAGCGAAGTCCCGGCCCCGCTGGCACCGGAGTCCCCGCCGCCGCGCAGCCAGGCGCAAATCCTGGCTGCGGTGAAAAGCGCGGTGGAAGAGAACCGGATCGATATCTATTTGCAGCCGATGGTGACCTTGCCCCAGCGCAAGGTGCGCTTCTATGAAGCGGTTACGCGGCTGCGCGACGACCGGGATCAGGTTCTCGCCGCCGATGATTTCATCTTGATCGCGGAAGCTGCCGGGCTGATCGGGCGGATCGATCATGCGGTGATGCTGAAATGCGTGCAGGTGTTGCGCCGCCTGATGGTGCGCAACAAGGATGTGGGCGTGTTCTGCAACATCGCCTCGGCGACCCTCGGCAACCCGAATTCATTCACGCAATGCCTCGACTTCCTCGAAGCCAACCGTGCGCTGGCACCTTCCCTGGTGCTTGAGTTCAAGCAATCGACGTTCCGCAATCTGGATACGACCAAGGCGGAACACCTCGCGGCGTTGGCGCAACGCGGCTTCCGTTTCTCGATCGATCACGTCACTGACCTGCGGATCGAGCCGCGCGAACTGGCCGATCGCGGCGTGCGCTTCATCAAGGTGCCGGCGGCGTTGCTGCTCGACCAGCGGCAGACCACCGCGTTCGACATCCATCCGTCGGACCTTTCGGACCTGCTTGGGCGATTCGGCATCGACCTCATCGCGGAGCGGATCGAGGGCGAACGCGCGGTAGTCGATCTGCTCGATTACGACGTGCGGTTTGGCCAGGGCTTCCTGTTTGCGCCGCCCCGGCCGTTGCGGCCCGAGGGCGCATCTGCTACCGGCGGGGCTATCCCCGCCAAGTCGCAGGAAATCAATGGTTCGGCCAAAACTGTTCCGATCGACATGCAGGCCATCGATTCCGTGCGCGCCTCCGGCAACGCCGCCCTGGCAAGACGCGCCGCCGGGCCGGGCTGAACGCCTGTCCATGCCATGAACTCACTCCGCTATGTCGACAAGCTGCGCGACCTTGTGGGTGGCGTGGAGGTTGTGCTCAGCGATATCTGGGGCGTGGTTCACAACGGGTTGGTGGCCTTTCCCGAGGCTTGCGACGCGCTCCACACGTTTCGCAACCAGGGCGGCACCGTCATCCTGATCACCAATGCGCCGCGTCCGGCCGACTCGGTACAGCGCCAGTTGCGCAAGCTGGGCGTAGCCGACGACACCTATGACGCTATCGTGAGTTCGGGCGATCTGACCCGGCATTTCGTTGCCGATCATCCCGGACGCAAGATGTTCTGGATCGGCCCTGAGCGCGACAACTCCATCCATCGCGGCCTCGATCCCGTGCTCGCCCCGCTGGAACAGGCCGACTACATCGTCTGCACGGGCCTGTTCGATGACGAAACTGAATCGGCTGAAGACTATCGCACGATGCTGCTACAGGCGCGCGAGCGCAAGTTGCCGCTGATCTGCGCCAATCCCGATATCGTCGTGGAACGAGGCGATCGCCTGATTTACTGCGCCGGCGCGATCGCCGAGCTCTATCGTGAACTCGGTGGCGAGGCGATCTTCTACGGCAAGCCGCACCGGCCGATTTATGAGCGCGCGATGGAGCTCGCCGGCGAGCGCCAGCGTCATCCGATCAAGCTGGATCGGGTTCTGGCGATCGGGGATTCAGTACGGACCGATCTGGCAGGCGCGCATGGGTTCGGAATCGAGTGCCTGTTCGTCACCCGTGGCATTCATGCCGAGGAGTTCGAGGGCGTCGACAGGCTGGATCCAGCCTCACTGAAAGAACTGTTCGGTCGTCCGCCCCGGGCGCTGACGCGCGAGCTGAGGTGGTAGCCGTCCCTGTTGCCTCTAGCTGACGCTAGGCGCCCACGGTATCGGGGAAGACCGCATCGATCTTGGTCTTCAGCGTGGCGGCATTGAACGGCTTGACGATGTAGTTGTTCACGCCTGCCTTCTTGGCGGCGATTACGTTTTCGGTCTTGGATTCGGCCGTGATCATGATGAACGGCGTGGTTGCCAAATTAGGATCGGCCCGGACTTCCCGAAGCAGGTCGTAGCCGGTCATCGGCTCCATGTTCCAGTCGGAGATCACCAGGCCGTATTTCTTGCCGCGCATCTTGTTCAGTGCGGCCGATCCATCGCTGGCATCGTCGATATTCTCGAAGCCGAGCTGCTTGAGGAGATTTCTGATGATGCGGATCATGGTGCTGTAGTCGTCCACGACGAGAACCGACATCGACGTATCAACCGCCATCTTGCAACCTCGACTTAACGCGCAACCTGACCACGAACCTGAAACGGCGACTCCTCCGCTGGTCCTTTCCCAAGCAGTAGCATCAGCCTTTAAACAGCCCGTTAACCCGATACCGCGGCCAAAGCCCAGCATTGCGGGAGCCGCCGCTTTGGCGCGCTTGACTTGCTTGGCGGACGCAAGTCACGGTCTTTCCGATCCGTTTTAAGTTAAAGATTCCCTGAAATGACGCCTGCCTTTACCATTATCCGCGACAGCACGCCGGCGGCTGCGATCCCTCGGGGAGCCGTGGTTGCCATGGGCAATTTCGACGGCGTCCATCTGGGCCACCGCGCGGTGATCGCGGCCGCCGTTCAAATGGGCCGCATCCATGCCCGGCCCGCCCTGGCCGTGACCTTCGAGCCGCACCCGCGCAGCTTCTTCAGCCCCAACAGTCCCCAATTCAGGCTTACCGACGAGACCGCGAAGCTCCGGCTGCTGGCCGGAACCGGGCTGCAAGGCGCGGTGGTCATGACCTTCGACAAGACGCGCGCGGGGACGACGGCGCAGGACTTCATACATCGTGAGCTGATCGAGCGGCTGGGGGTGAGCGGCATCGCCGTGGGCTACGACTTTCATTTCGGCAAGGGCCGTGTCGGCTCGCCGAGCCTGCTCGTGAACGAAGCGCCACGGCTCGGCATCGAAGTGGACGTACAGCCGCATATCGACATCGATGAGCGGCCGGTTTCGTCCAGCGCCATTCGCATGGCCCTCGCGGAAGGACAGATCGAGGACGCCACCGCGATGCTCGGCGGCCCCTGGTTCATCACGGGCGAAGTTATCCATGGCGAGAAACGCGGCCGCGATCTCGGCTATCCCACCGCGAACATCCGGCTCGACAAGCATTGCGGGCTCAAGCACGGCATCTACGCCGTGCGGGTCGGCCGCGCCGAAGCAAGTGATCATCCGCGGTTCGACGGTGTGGCGAGCTTCGGCCGCCGCCCCACGTTCGACAACGGCGCGCCGCTACTCGAGGTTTACCTGTTCGATTTCGACGGCGATCTCTACGGCAAGGTGCTGGATGTCGCG
Organism: Bradyrhizobium sp.; assembly: GCA_045811665.1. Lineage (GTDB taxonomy): Bacteria > Pseudomonadota > Alphaproteobacteria > Rhizobiales > Xanthobacteraceae > Bradyrhizobium. The sequence continues at coordinate 82,337 of JBJMTO010000193.1, read as the reverse complement.
CTGATCGGGTTCATTCGCGACGAATTGAAGTTCGACAGCGTGGAGGCCCTCGTCGCCCGGATGCACGAGGACAGCAGCCGCGCCCGCGCCATGCTGGCCGCCGCGCCCAACGCATTCCCGAAGCTCGGCAGCATCGGTTAGTGCCTGGCTGGAGGCGGCCTTATGTCTGGGCTTTGCCATCGCTCGGTTGCACTGCTATGGAAAGCTCATGTTCGCGCGGCGCACCATCAGCATTAGCGGCCCGGCTTCCGCCTGAGTTCCGGCTCAGCGCAAGACCGGGATCCCCTAAATTCATCCCGAATGAATCGCGTTTTCAGCGCCCTTGAGCCAACCAGAGCATTCATGTCCGAAAAGCCGCAAAAGTCCGACGCAAGAGACTATTCCAAGACGCTCTTCCTGCCAGTGACGGAATTTCCGATGCGCGCGGGCCTGCCGCAGCGCGAGCCGGAGATCCTGAAGAGCTGGAACGAGATCGGGCTGTACCGAAGACTGCGCGAGCAATCCGCCGGCCGCGCGAAGTTCGTGCTCCATGACGGCCCGCCTTACGCCAACGGCAACATCCATATCGGGCATGCCCTGAACAAGATCCTCAAGGACGTGGTCACGAAGAGCCAGCAGATGCTCGGCTTCGATTCCAACTACGTGCCGGGTTGGGACTGTCATGGCCTGCCGATAGAGTGGAAGATCGAGGAGGAGAATTACCGCTCGAAGGGCAAGGCCAAGCCGGACTTCAGGGACTCCGCGGCGATGGTGGCGTTCCGCAAGGAGTGCCGCGCCTACGCCACCCATTGGCTCAACGTGCAGCGCGAGGAATTCAAGCGGCTCGGCATCGTCGGCGATTGGGATCACCCGTATGCGACGATGGATTATTTCGCGGAAGCACAGATCGCGCGGGAGCTGATGAAGTTCGCCGCCAACGGCACGCTGTATCGCGGCTCCAAGCCGGTGATGTGGAGCGTGGTCGAAAAAACGGCGCTCGCGGAGGCCGAGGTTGAATACGAGGACTACACGTCCGACACGGTATGGGTGAAGTTTCCGATCGCGGAAGTCGAACTCGCATCGGGAAAGGACGCGTCGTTCGCCATCGTCCAAGCCGCGAGCGAGGCGAGCATCGTGATCTGGACCACGACGCCCTGGACGCTCCCGGGAAACCGCGCGATCAGCTACTCGTCCAGGATCGGCTACGGGCTCTATCGTGTCACCGAGTCGCCTGCTGATAACTGGGCGAAATCCGGCGACCTCCTGATCCTGGCGGATGCGCTTGCCGAAACGGTATTCAAGCAGGCGCGCGTAGCCAGTTATGAGAGGGTCGGCGAAGTGCCCGCAGCCGCCCTCGCGACCATGGAATGCGGGCATCCTCTCGCCGGCTTTGCCGAAGGTTATGGGTTTCGCGTGCCCCTGCTTGAAGGCGAACACGTAACCGCCGACGCAGGCACCGGTTTCGTCCACACCGCGCCCGGCCACGGCCGAGAGGACTTCGACATATGGACAGCGAGTGCGCGAGCGCTCGAAGCGCGCGGCATCAACACCACTATTCCCTATACGGTCGATGAAAATGGCGCGTTCACCGAGCAGGCTCCGGGCTTCACGGGCAAACGCGTCCTCAACGACAAGGGCGAAAAGGGCGACGCCAACGACGCGGTGATCAAGGCGCTGGTCGATGCCGGCATGTTGCTGGCGCGCGGGCGGCTCAAGCATCAGTATCCGCATTCATGGCGGTCAAAGAAGCCCGTGATCTTCCGCAACACGCCGCAATGGTTCATTGCGATGGACAGGAACATTGCGGACCAAGGTACGGCCAAACCCGGCGATACGCTGCGAGCCCGCGCGCTGCGCGCAATCTCGGTGACCCAGTGGGTGCCGCCCGCCGGCCAGAACCGCATCACCGGCATGATCGCGGGCCGCCCCGACTGGGTGATCTCACGTCAGCGCGCCTGGGGCGTGCCGATCGCGCTGTTTGTCCGCGAAAGAGGCGACGGCTCCGCTGAAATCCTGCAGGACGATGCGGTCAACAACCGCATCGCCGACGCCTTCGAGAAGGAAGGCGCGGACGCTTGGTATCTCGAGGGCGCACGCGAACGCTTCCTCGGCCAACGGGCCAATGAGGAATGGAAAAAGATCGACGATATCTGTGATGTCTGGTTCGACTCGGGATCGACTCACGCTTTCGTGCTGGAAGATCGCGTGCACTTTCCCGGTCTCGCCGGCATCAAGCGGAAGGTCGAAGGCGGCTCCGATACGGTGATGTATCTGGAGGGTTCGGACCAGCACCGCGGCTGGTTTCATTCCTCGCTGCTGGAGAGCTGCGGCACCCGGGGGCGCGCGCCCTATGACATCGTGCTCACCCATGGATTCACGCTGGACGAGAACGGCCGCAAAATGTCGAAGTCGCTCGGCAACACGGTCGAGCCTCAGAAGGTGATGGCTCAATCGGGCGCGGATATCCTCAGGCTTTGGGTGTGCGCGACCGACTATTCGGACGACCAGCGAATCGGTCCGGAAATCCTGAAGAACACCATCGAGACCTACCGCAAGCTGCGCAACTCGATCCGCTGGATGCTCGGCACGCTGCATCACTTCAAGCCGTCGGATGCGGTCGCGCATGCAGAGATGCCGGAGCTGGAACGGCTCATGCTGCACCAGCTCGCCGAACAGGCGGCCATCGTCGGGAAGGCTTACGCCGAATTCGACTACAAGACGGTAGTGGCAAGCCTCTCGGCATTCATGAACACCGAGCTGTCGGCTTTCTATTTCGATATCCGCAAGGACACCTTGTATTGCGACCCGCCCTCGTCCCCGGCACGGAAGGCGGCCCTCACCACGATCGACATCATCTGCGATGCCATCCTGCGATGGTTCGCGCCGGTATTGAGCTTCACGTGCGAGGAGGCGTGGCAACTCTACAAGCCGGATGCCGCGCCCTCGGTGCACTTGACGTTATTTGCCGCAGATCTCGGTCGATTCCGCGACGACAAGCTGGCGGCAAGATGGGAGACCATCCGCAACGTTCGTCGGGTCGTGACCGGCGCGCTGGAAATCGAGCGCGCCGCCAAACGGATAGGCTCGTCTCTTGAAGCTTCGCCGTTGGTTTACGTGTCGGACCAGCAGATCATGAACACGCTGTTCGATATCGATCTGGCCGAGGTCTGCATCACCTCCAACGCGATGGTCAGCAATGCCGCGCCGCCCCCGGAGGCCTTCCGCTTGAATGAAGTGCCCGGCGTAGCGGTGATTGTCGAGAAGGCGGTCGGCTCAAAATGCGCGCGGTCGTGGAAAATTCTCCCGACCGTCGGCAGCGATCCCGAATTTCCCGATGTCTCCCCTCGTGACGCCCAGGCGCTGCGCGAATGGAAGGCGCTGGGAGCAGCCGTTTGAGATCACAACTCCGCCCCGGCGTGATCGCCGCCCTGATCGCGCTGGCGCTCGATCAGGCAACCAAACTCTGGCTGCTGTTCGTGTTTGACCTCGCTCGCCGGGGCGTGGTCAAGGTGACCCCGTTTTTCGATCTCGTGCTGGCCTGGAATGTCGGCATCAGCTTCGGATGGTTTCAGAGTGAAAGCCAGGTGGCTCAGATCGCCCTGATGGTCATCAAGGCGGTGGCGGTGATCGTGCTGGCGGTCTGGATGGCGCGTTCGCACACGCGGATGGCCACCATCGCACTCGGCCTGATCATCGGGGGGGCGATCGGCAATGCCATCGACCGGTTTGCCTATGGGGCGGTGGTCGATTTCGCCCTCTTCCACGTCCAGATCGGTGGAAATACCTTCAATTGGTACGTGTTTAACTTTGCCGACGTGGCAATTGTTGTGGGCGTGGCGGCCCTGCTGTATGACTCCTTCATGGGAGTACCCGCCGCAAAAGCGCCCTGATCCCGGCTGATACGACCCCTCGAGTGTGAGCCCGAAGGTGCAGAAATTGCGCCTTGATTAACCCGCGTTTCAACGGAAACCTGAACGGGAATAGCGATGCGCGATGCCGGAGCCAGCCGCTGGATGGTGCAGATTTCGCGGCTAACCGTGCCGGCGCTGCGCGTTGCCGCGATCGCACTGGGCGTTGGCCTGTTGATAACGGCTGGAGCCGCTCGCGCCGAAGACGACGAGGACGATGACAAGACCTTCGAGGAAAAGATCATCGAGGGCCTCATGGCCGGTATCGGCGGCACCAACATGGAGAACCGGGGCATCGATTACCGCGAGAGATCTCCGCTCGTGGTGCCACCGAAGCTCGATTTGCGGCCGCCGGAAGGCGCCAAAGCTGAAATAAAGGCTCCCAACTGGCCGAAAGATCCTGACGAAGCGCGTCGAAAGGCTGCAATCGCGGCGCGAAAGAAGGACAACAAAGACCCCAGGGAAGCCGCGCGCATCCTCACTCCCAGCGAACTCAACGCGGCCAAGTCCACACCTGGGGCGCGCACCAACAACGATCCGGTACAGCCTGGCAATTCACTGAACAATCCGATGCTCAGCCCGGCGCAACTGGGCTACAGCGGCGGCCTGGGTGGGCTGTTCCGCGGCAACACGACCGAGACGGCCCCGTTCAAGGGCGAGCCGAGCCGCGAATCGCTGACCCAACCTCCTCCGGGCTACCAGACCCCCTCGCCGAATTTCGCCTATGGCACCGGCCCGAGGGAATCGCTGAACAAGGAATACAACCCGGCTGCCGGTAAATATGGCGAGTAGCGCCCGCTGGCTCTCGGCGTCGTGACGGGTACCCACCCCCGCACCGTGTACAATGCCCGCGCTCAAAACAGAGCCTAGCCGTTGGAGCTTTGGTTCTGACTCAACACAAGCGTGCATACTTCTTCCGCAAGGCTTCCGCGGAATGCGCACCAGACAGGTCATGATGTCCTCACATCCTTTTGCTGCCTCGCTCACCGCCTTGCTGGTCTCGGCCTTCGTTCTCTCCGCCACTGGCGCATTCGCTCAGACGACGGTGACTTCGGACCCGCCGTCCAGCTTTACGCTCGGCAATGGGTTGCAAGTGGTCGTGATCCCCGATCACCGCACGCCCGTGGTCACCCAGATGATCTGGTACAAGGTCGGTTCCGCGGACGAGACGCCGGGCAAATCAGGTCTCGCCCACTTTCTCGAACATCTGATGTTCAAGGGCACCAGCAAGCATCCGGCCGGCGAATTCTCTCAGACCGTGCTGCGTATCGGCGGCAACGAAAACGCATTCACCTCGGTAGACTACACTGGCTATTTCCAGCGCGTGCCCCGCGAGCAGCTCGGCAAGATGATGGAATTCGAGGCCGACCGCATGACCGGCCTTATCCTCAAGGACGAGAACGTGCTTCCCGAGCGGGACGTCGTGCTCGAGGAATACAACATGCGCGTTGCCAACAACCCGGATGCGCGGCTGGTCGAACAGATGATGGCGGCGCTCTATCTCAACCATCCCTACGGCCGCCCGGTCATCGGCTGGCGCCAGGAAATCGAGAAGCTCGATCGCGAAGATGCGCTGGCTTTCTACAAGCGCTTTTACGCCCCGAATAATGCCATCCTGGTGATCGCCGGGGATGTAGAGCCCAATGATGTTCGCCCGCTCGCAGAGCGGACCTTTGGCGAAATTGCTGCGCAGCCGGCGATCCCGGAGCAGCGCGCGCGTCCCCAGGAGCCCGAGCCGGTTGCGCCGCGTACCGTGACGCTGGCGGACGCCCGGGTCGAACAGCCGGGATTGAAGCGCTACTATATTGCTCCCTCCGCAGCTGTTGCGGCCGCCGGCGAGAGCCCGGCTCTTGACGTGCTCGCGCAGTTGATGGGCAATGGCAGCAATTCCTATCTTTATCGGGCGCTGGTGATTGATAAATCGCTCGCGGTCAGCGCCAACGCCGGTTACCAGGGCACCGCGCTCGACCCGACGCAGTTCATGATCTCGGTCTCGCCGAAACCTGGCGTCCAGTTCTCGCAGATCGAACAGGTGATCGACAGCGTGATCTCCGATATCGCGCTGAACCCGGCGCGCGCCGAGGATCTTGAACGCGTAAAAACCCAGCTCATCGCCGAAGCGATTTACGCTCAGGACAGTCAGGCAACGCTGGCGCGCTGGTATGGCGGCGCGCTCACGACCGGATTGAGCATCGCGGACATTCGAAGCTGGCCGGATCGCATCCGCGCGGTCACCGCCGAACAGGTCCGTGCAGCCGCCCAGAAATGGCTCGACAAGAAACGTTCAGTGACCGGCTATTTGATCAAGGACACTTCAGCGAAACGCGAGGAGAAACGCTCGTGACCTATTCCCAACCTCGCGCGTCGCACTGCTCCGTTGTGCTTGCCGCCTGCCTGTTGCTGCCGGCGCTTTTCTCGACGCCCTTGCACGCCGCCGCCAAGATCCAGCATCTGGTTTCGCCGGGCGGCATTGAAGCCTGGTTCGTTCAGGACGCAACGGTGCCGCTGATTGCGATGGAGTATGCCTTTGGCGGCGGCGCGAGCCAGGACCCCGCCGAAAAGCCCGGTGTCGGCAATCTCGTTGCCAACCTGCTCGACGAAGGTTCAGGGGATCTGGACTCCAAGACGTTTCACGAACGGCTTGATCGCCGGGCGATCGAGTTGAGCTTCAATTCGACGCGCGATTATTTCCGCGGCTCGCTTCGCATGCTCAGGGACAATCGCGACGAAGCCTTCGATCTGTTGCGGATGGCGATGTCATCACCGCATTTCGATAGCAGCGACCTCGAGCGCATTCGCTCGCAAGTCCTGTCAGGATTGCGGCGCGACACCACCAATCCCGGCTCGCTCGCCAGCCGCAAATTCATGGAAGTCACCTTTGGCGACCATCCCTACGGCCGCCCGGCCAACGGGACCCTGGACAGCGTGGCGAAGATCGAGGTCTCCGACCTCAAGGACTATGTGCGGCGCGTGCTCGCCAAGGATACATTGAAGATCGCGGTGGTCGGAGATGTCGACCCTGCCACGCTAGGCCGGTTGCTCGATCAGACCTTCGGCGGATTGCCAGCCAAGGCCACGCTGACGCCTGTCCCGGATGTCGAACCGGCCAAGCCGCCGCAGCGCGCATTCATATCGCTCGACGTACCGCAGACGGTGGTGACGTTCGGCGGCCCCGGCTTCCGGCGCAGCGAGCCGAATTTCATGGCGGCGTATGTCGTCAATCACATTTTCGGCGGTGGAGGACTATCATCGCGGCTCTATCATGAAGTGCGCGAGAAACGCGGCCTCGCCTATTCGGTATCTGAATCGCTGTTGTGGATGGATCATTCGGCGGTGTTCATCGGCAATACCGGCACCCGTGCCGATCGGGCTGGCGAAACCGTGGACGCCATCAACACGGAAGTCCGCAGAATGGCCGAGGAAGGGCCCACGCAGAAGGAACTGGATGAAGCCAAGTCATACCTGAAAGGCTCGCAAATGCTGGCGCTCGACACCTCCTCGAAGCTGGCGTCAGCCCTTCTGCAGTATCAGAACGACCGGCTTCCAATCGACTACATCGAGAAGCGCAACAGCATCGTGGATGCGGTCACCCTGGATCAGGCAAAAAAAGCCGCGCAGCGCCTGTGGGGACAAGGCCTTCTCACAGTCGTGGTCGGCCGGGCTCCGCAAGCCGCCGCACAGCCTGCGACAGCCCCAGCCGCGCCTGCCGCCAACTGAACAGGCCTGCGGTTAGCGAGCTGGCCGCGCCCGTCCTGGGGTGACCCTGACCCCACTCGGCGTGCCGACCAAGCAAGTTGTGGGCAATACAGCTATGTTGCCGTCCTCCGATTCCCCTGGGGATCATCCGGTTCGGTGACGCCATGCTGCGGATCTCCCGCGATCTCTCTATTGATGAAAACGACATCGATATCTCATTTGTCCGCGCCTCAGGCCCGGGCGGGCAGAACGTCAACAAGCTCTCGACCGCGGCGCAGTTGCGGTTCGACACGGGCCGGATCACGCTGGCTCCCGACGTCGCGGCGCGCCTGGGCAGGCTTGCAGGCCAGCGCATGACCAAGGAAGGCGTGATCGTGATCCACGCTCAGCGTTTCCGTAGCCAGGAGCGCAACCGCGCGGACGCGATCGATCGCCTGCTCGAACTGCTGCGCGAGGCGCTGGTTCGGCCGACCCCACGGCGACCCACCCGGCCAACGCTCGGATCGAAACAGCGCCGGTTGGAAGGCAAAAAGCACCGCAGCGACGTGAAAGCCAAGCGTGGCTCGGCGCGACTGGACGATTGATTTGGCGCAGTGTGAACAGCGATACCTGGTGAAACCGCTGGTCTAGCCGCGCCTCGCCCTCCCGCCACCGGGCAAAAGCCCGTAGATTTCGGCTTCCGCGTCCGAGAGATCCCATGGCCATTCGTCAGCTCTCCGAGCAGCTCGTCAACCGGATCGCCGCCGGCGAAGTCGTCGAGCGGCCGGCCAGCGTGGTAAAGGAGCTGGTCGAAAACTCGATTGACGCAGGAGCGAGCCGCATCGACATTTTCACCGATGGCGGGGGCCGCCGGCGCATCGGCATCACCGATGACGGCGGCGGCATGACAGCGACCGATGTTGCGCTTGCAGTGGATCGCCATGCCACGTCAAAACTCGATGACGAGGACCTGTTGCGGATCCGAACACTTGGGTTTCGAGGCGAGGCGCTGCCTTCGATCGGCGCCGTGGCCAAGCTCGGCATCACCACACGCCACGTCAGCGAGCCGCATGCCTGGTCGCTGTCGGTCGAAGGCGGACACAAATCGCCCATTGTGCCGGCCGCGCTCTCCCAGGGCACCCGCGTCGAAGTGAGCGATCTGTTTTATGCCACACCGGCCCGCCTTAAATTTCTCAAGACCGACCGCACCGAGGCGGAAGCGATCCGCGATGTGGTGCGCCGCCTCGCGATGGCTCGGCCTGACATCGCCTTCACTCTCGCGGGAGAGGAGCGCGCGCCGGCGACCTGGGCCGCCGCCTTGCCGGGCTCCAGCGGCCGACTGACGCGGCTCGGCGATATCCTCGGCGCGGAGTTTCGCTCGAGCGCGATCGAAGTGCGCGCCGAACGAGAGGGCGTCCTGATCGAAGGTTTTGCCGCGGCGCCCTCGCTGACGCGGGCCAATGCGCTCGGGCAGAATCTGTTCGTCAACGGCCGGCCGGTGCGCGATAAACTAATTCTAGGCGCGGTGCGCGCCGCCTATTCCGATTACCTGCCGCGGGACCGGCATCCCATCGTGGCTCTATTCGTGACGGTCGATCCGCAAGAGGTGGACGCGAACGTACATCCCGCCAAAACTGAAGTTCGATTTCGCAATGGCGGGTTGGTGCGCGCGCTAATCGTGCATGGCGTCAAAGAGGCGCTGGCACGCGAAGGCAAACGCACCGCCGCCAACGGCGACGGCGCCGCTATTGCCTCCTTCCGCACGCCCTTTGCACCGCGCGGCGATTGGGACTGGCGGCGTTCGCCGGCCTACCCGGCCGGCTCAGTGTCGACGCTGGCTGAACCGGGCCAAGCCGCTTTCGACGTCGGTTCGCCGACCGCGGACGTACGTCTCGCGGAACAAGAACCGGCCGATCTGCTCGATCGCCCGCTAGGCGCGGCGCGGACGCAGATACACGAGACCTACATCGTCTCTCAGACGCGCCAGGGCCTCATTGTCGTCGACCAGCACGCCGCGCACGAGCGCATCGTCTATGAGAAACTTAAAGCCTCGCTCTCCCGCAACGGCGTACAGCGGCAAATTCTTCTCATTCCGGAGATCGTCGAACTGGACGAAGCAAGCGTCGAACGGCTAATCGCGCGCACGGACGAGCTGGCGTCGTTCGGGCTTGCCATCGAATCGTTCGGCCCCGGTGCTGTCGCGGTGCGCGAAACCCCTTCGCTGCTCGGCAGGAGCGACGCCGGATCCCTGTTGCGCGATCTCGCCGAGCACATGGCGGAATGGGACGAAGCCTTGCCGCTGGAACGGCGTTTGATGCACGTGGCCGCGACCATGGCTTGTCATGGCTCGGTCCGTGCCGGTCGTCGTCTCAAGCCTGAAGAGATGAATGCGCTGCTGCGCGAGATGGAAGAGACGCCCAACTCCGGACAGTGCAATCACGGGCGGCCCACTTACGTGGAACTGAAGCTAGCGGACATCGAGAAGCTGTTCGGGAGAAGGTAGCAATGACGGTCAAAATAGGAGAGCTCAGTTGCTGCGCAAGAACACGAACTCGGTGTCGTCGTACAACCGCCGCTCCAGCTCCTCGAAGCCGTCCGGCGCGGTGAATTCGGCGGCTTTGGCCTCTTCCACCACCAGGAGCGCGCCCGGCGTGAGCCAGCCACCGTCCAGCAACGAGGCCAGGGCCTTCTCCGCCAGCTTCATGCGATAGGGTGGATCCAAAAACACCAGCGAGAATGGGGCCATCGGGTACGCCGGACCGAGATCGGTGGCATCGCGGCGGTACACTTTCGTTACCCCGCCCAGCCCCAACGCCTCGACATTGTTGCGCAACAGCGCCCTGGCCTCGGCGCCGCTGTCCACGAACAGCGCGAACCCCGCGCCGCGCGAGATCGCCTCGATGCCGAGCGCGCCCGTCCCGGCAAACAGGTCGAGCACCCGCGCGGCGGAAATCGGATCGCCGTAGGAATGGATCAGGATGTTGAACAGGGACTCGCGCAGCCGGTCCGCGGTGGGACGGATGTCGCGCGAGGACGGCGAGGTCAGGTTGCGTCCCTTCAGGCGCCCGCCGACGACACGCATTAGAGAACCGCTGCTTTTCGCGGGCAAGCGAGCGAGCTTTCCGATCCCATCGAGTTGCCTTACTCGTCCCGTGGTTTCAGATCGCGCTTGCCATGATAGCCCCGCTGCGGGCGACGGGGCGGACCGTAGCCGTTGGCTTCGGCTTCGTTGCGCGCCCGTGCCTCCTCAGTCCCGGTACGCTGCACCAACACGCGGCGGCCTTTGCGGTCGGCGATCAAGCCGCTCTTGCCGGCCGGCTTGAACGGTTTCTTGCCGCGCGGCGTAACGGCGTCCTGCTCGGGCGTGACGCCCGCCTCACCCGGCATCGGCCGATTGAAATCCGCGCCGGCAAGCGTGGCGATCTTCTCTCCAAGTTGCTCGCGCAGTACGCGGGTCTTGACTTCCTCGACCTCGCCTTCGGCGAGTTCAGCCAGCTGGAACGGGCCGTAAGAAATCCGTATCAGCCTGTTCACTTCAAGTCCGAGGTGCTCCATGACATTGCGCACCTCGCGGTTCTTGCCTTCACGGATTGCGAATACCAGCCAGACATTGGCACCCTGGTCGCGCTCCAGCGTCGCTTCGATGGGGCCATACTTCACGCCATCGACCTCTACACCCCTTTTCAACTGGTCGAGCTGCGCCTGGGTCACTTCGCCATGGGCGCGGACGCGATAGCGCCGCAGCCAGCCAGTCTCCGGCAGTTCGAGCGCGCGCGCCAGGCCGCCGTCGTTGGTAAGCAGCAGCAAGCCTTCGGTGTTGAAATCGAGCCGGCCGATGCTGATCAACCGCGGCAGACCCTCAGGCAGGTTGTCGAACACCGTGGGCCTGCCTTCGGGGTCGGCGTGGGTTGTCATCAGCCCGCGAGGCTTGTGGTACAGGAACAGCCGAGTGCGCTCGCGCGGCGGCAACGGCTTACCATCAACGGTGACGACATCATTGCCGGTGACATCGAGCGCCGGCGAATTGATGACGCGGCCGTTTACGGTAACCCGACCCTGGACGATCCACTCCTCCGCATCGCGGCGGGAGGCCAGCCCTGCGCGCGACACCACCTTTGCGATGCGCTCGCCGGATTTCTTTTCACGCGGCGGCCGCGCCTGCCGCCGTTCCTCCGGCGGTCGCTCGCGATACGCCCCACGGCCACCGAAGGCCGGACGCTTGGCGAAGATCTTGCTCTCATCCTCATTGTCGCGGCGCGGCCGATCGGCATTGCGGTCGAATGCTCGCGGTTCGCTGCGCGAATGCTCCTGCCAGTCAGCCCGACCCTGCCCGGTGTCGCTGTTGCGATCCTGTCGCGGGCGATCGAATTTCGCGCGTTCGCGATGGGCGCGGTCCACCTGCGGACCATCATGTTTGGGACGGTCCTCTCGCGCACGGGAAAATCGCGGTCGTTCCGCGCCGCCACGATCTTCACGTGGCTTGTCGTGATGCGGCTTGCCATAGCTGCGCTTCTCGAAAGATTTTCCGCCATCGCCGGAGCCGCGCGAGTTGCGCCCGGCATGATCGGGCGAACTCGCATCGCGCTTCTGCCATGGCTTGGACTGGCCGCGATCTGCACCGCGATCCCCCTGGTCGCCAAATTGCTTGCGTGGCCCGCGTTCATCCCGATCGCCTCCTCGCGAGAATCTCTTGTCAGGCTCGAACTTTCGGTCCCGTTCCGGACGGGCGCCATCACGCGGCGGCCTTGCACCATAGGGGCGATCATTTCGTGGCCGCTCGCCGTCTTTGCGAAAACCTTCGCCGCGCGGCGCGTAGGGGCGCTTCTCTCCACGATCTTCGCGCGGCGAGTAGGGCCGCTTGTCAGCAAACTTTTTTTCCTGGAAGCGTGAAGCCGGCCGCGCATCGCCGCGCTCGCCCGCCGTCCGGTCCCCCCGATTGTATTGCGGGCGATCGCCACGCGGCGTGTACGGGCGCTTCTCGCCGCCGCGATCTTCGCGCGGACGGAAGTCCTTGCGCGCGTCAGTGCGCTCAAATCGAGGACGCGGAGCCTCGTCGGTGCCTCGAGTTGGAGGTGCGCCCTCACGTTTGCCTGCGTATGGCTTGCCCGAGGCCGAATACGGTTTTTTCTCGTAAGATCTCGTGCCTTCCGACTTACCGGCATATGGACGCCGTTCGCCCTCGCCCTTGCCGGCGAAACCTCGTTTCGCGAACTTCTTGTCAGGCCCGCGAGCTGCACCGGAGCGGCCCTTGCCGCCGGATGGCCGATCACGCCGGCCGCGGGAATCATTGTTCTTGTCGTTATCGCGGGGCATGAACGGTCTCGCTTCGAGTACAGGTGAACTGGCAATCAGCTGACGTGAACGCTTCGAACGGCGATGACGTGCGTGGTTTGCGCCGAGGCGCATTCTCACGCAAAACCGGTCATCCACGTTTGCTGAATGGGTTGTACTAGCAGACTTCTACCGAGAGCGCGATCAGCAAAAGCGAACGGCGGTTTAGCGCCGAGAGCGAGCAAAGCCGTTGGTTTATCGCCCGATCCTGCCGCCAAACCGCTCACAGTTTCGCAAATCATGCGCTAGATACCAGCCATGAACGCACCATCCTTCATGGATTTGGCATTGAAAGCGGCCGAAAACGCCGGAAAATCGGGCGAAGTCCCGATTGGATGCGTGATCGTGCTTAACAACCAGGTCGTCGCCACGGCCGGAAACCGCACTTTAACCGACCGCGACCCGACCGCGCATGCCGAAGTGCTGGCGATCCGCCAGGCCAGCCAGGCAATCGGCAGCGAGCGGCTGATCGATTGCGACCTGTACGTTACGCTGGAGCCGTGCACGATGTGCGCAGGCGCGATCTCGTTTGCACGGATCAGGCGGTTGTATTACGGCGCAAGCGATCCGAAAGGCGGCGCGGTCGAGTCCGGCGTGAGGTTCTTCGCCTCGCCCACCTGCCATCACGCCCCCGAGGTCTATCCGTCCGTCGGCGAGACCGAGGCGGCGACGCTGTTGCGGGATTTCTTCAAGACCCGGCGCTGAAGAAATCGCTCAGCGCCTTCGCGGTCACGTCCGGATTTTCTTCCGGCAGGAAATGCCCGGAATCGACCGGGGCGCCGGAGACGTTGGTGGCCCAGCCCCTCCAGCTCTCGAGCGGCGTCGCGGCGGCGCTCGCAATGCCGGCATCGCCCCAGATCGCAAGCAAAGGGATGGTGATCTTCTTACCGGCGTCTCGATCGGCCTTGTCGATGTCGAAGTCGGCGTAGGCGCCCGCGCGATAGTCCTCGCACATCGCATGCAGCCGCGACGGATCGCGGAACGCCGCGAGATAATGCTCCAGCGCCCGCTCGTCGATCGGATCGAGATTTTTCGACTTGGTCTGGCTTGCCATTTTGAAGCGCAGGAAGAAATCCGGGTTGGCGCCGATCAACGTTTCCGGCAACGGAAAAGGCTGCGCCAGGAAGCTCCAGTGATAGATCTTCAGTGCGTAAAGCCGGTCCATTCGCATCCAGTAATCGTAGGTCGGCAGAATATCCAGCACCGCCAGCCGCGACAGCCGGCCGGGGTGATCGAGCGCCAGTCGGTACCCGACGCGCCCGCCGCGATCGTGCCCGGCCAGGGCAAAATGCACGTGACCAAGTTGCTCCATCGCCTCGACCATCGTCTGCGCCATCGCACGCTTGGTGTATGGCGTGTGATCCGCGTTGCTCTCCGGCATATCGGACCAGCCATAACCCGGCAGGTCGGCGACGATCAGCGTGAAGCTCTCGGCAAGCTGCCGCGCGATCCGGTGCCACATCACGTTAGTCTGGGGAAATCCATGCAACATCAACACCGGCGGCCCGCTGCCGCCGACGCGGGCGAAAATACGGCCCGACCTGGTGTTGATCCACTCGGAGGAAAACCCGGGAAAAAGATCGGCGAGATCGGGCATCGGTATTACCTTTTTCGTTTGCCACAGAGGTAAGCGCTAATTTCGCTACCCGGCATTTCAGCCCGCCAGTTCATGTGCGTCCCGGCGCAATTCAGGCTAAGACCTTGCCACCAGCTTCGACAACAAACCAGAACGAGGAAACGCGCCATGTCGATCGATTTCGAAATCCCGGCCGAGGCCAAGGCCATCCGCGAGAAGGTTCGCCAGTGGGTACAGGACGAATGCATTCCCGCGGAAAAGGAACTTGACGCCAAGCCGCTCGAGGAAGTGCTCGGCAAGCTGCGCAAGAAGGCTCGCGCCCAGGGCCTGTGGTGTCCATTCATCCCGAAGGAATACGGCGGCATGGGTCTCGGCCCGCTCGCCAACGCGCTGGTGCAGATGGAACTGGGCGAAAGCTCGCTCGGCGCGCTTTCGATGAATACGCAGGGACCGGACGATGCGTCGATGCTGACCATCCTCGCGCATGGTACTGACTATCAAAAGGAAAAATTTCTCAAGCCGCTGCTGAATGGCGACAAGCGCATCTGCTTTTCCATGACGGAAAAGGCGGCTGGCGCCGACGCAACGGGCATGCAGACCCGCGCCGACAAGGATGGCAATGAAAACTACATCCTCAACGGCGAGAAGTGGTTCTCATCCTCGGCCAGCGTCGCCGATATCGCCCTGGTGATGGCCAAGACCGATCCGAACGCGCCGCGGCACAAGCAGTTTTCGACCTTTATCGTCGAATTGCCCAACCCGGGCTATCGCATCAAGCGCAACGTAAAGAACATGGCGATCGAGGGCCCGCACGCGGACAAGCTGTCGGGCGGGCACTCCGAGATCGAGATCAGGGACCTCAAGGTACCCGCCGACAACCTGCTTGGCGGCGAGGGCAACGGGTTCAACATGGGTCAGCACCGCCTCGCTTACGGGCGGCTGCGGCACGGGATGCACAACATCGCAAAGGCCCAGCGCGCACTCGACATGGCAACCGCGCATGTCACCCAGCGCTCGACTTTCGGCGTGCTGCTGGCCGATCGTCAGGCGGTGCAGTTCATGCTGGCCGATTGCGCCAGCGAACTTTACATGGCCCGGCTGATGCTTCTCCACATCGCCTACAAGGCGGAAAAGGGCATGGATCTGACCCAGGAGAACTCCATCGCGAAGGTGTTTCTCGCCCACATGGTGCACAAGGTGATCGACACCGCGATCCAATTGCACGGCGCGCTCGGCTACAGCCAGGATACCGTGCTCGCGAAATGGTATACTCAGGTCCGTTCACAGCGGCTGGTCGACGGTCCGGACGAAGTCCACAAATGGCGAGTCGGGCGCAATGTGATCAAGGCATTTCGAGAGCACGGCACCACGGCGTCCGCGGCGGGCGGCGATTTGATCTAACCTCGGTTGATCCCGACATTCCGGGTTCGATGCCGTGCATCGCCCGGAATGTCGGACCGACGCTATGGGTCCTGCTTCTCTCGCTCGACCGCCTGCGATCCGATGTCGCGACGGCAGAATCCGTCCGGCCATTCGATGCGATCGATCGCCGCATAGGCGCGGCGCTGCGCCTCCGTGACAGTTTTTCCTGTGGCGCAGACGTTCAGCACGCGTCCGCCATTGGCAACGATGTGCCCGTCCTTCAAGACGGTGGCGGCATGGAAGATTTCGACGCCTTCGACCGTTGCGGCGTGGTCAAGCCCCTCGATGACAGAGCCTTTGACGTAATCGCCGGGATAGCCCTTGCTCGCCATGATCACCGTCAGGGCCGCATCGTCGAACCAGCGCAAACTAAAATTCTTGAGTTGCCCATCGGCACAGGCAATGAGTGCCGGCACGATGTCCGACATCATCCGCAGCATCAGCACCTGACATTCGGGATCGCCGAACCGGACGTTGTACTCGAACAGTTTCGGGCCCTGCTCGGTCAGCATCACACCCGCATATAGCACGCCTCGAAACGGACTGCCGCGCGCCTTCATGCCGTCCACCGTGGGCAGGATAATTCGCTCCATGATCTCCGCATGGATTTCCGGCGTCACAAAGGGCGTCGGCGAATAGGCGCCCATGCCGCCGGTGTTGGGCCCGCGATCGTCATCAAATACGCGCTTGTGATCCTGCGCCGACGCGAGCGGGATCGCGGTTTCTCCGTCCGAGAGCGCAAAGAAGCTGATTTCTTTGCCGGCCAGGAATTCCTCGACAACCACTTCCGCGCCGGCATCGCCGAAGGCTCCATCGAACATCATGGCGATGGCGTCTTCTGCCTCCGGCAGGGTCATGGCCACCACCACGCCCTTGCCTGCCGCGAGCCCGTCGGCCTTGACGACGATCGGAGCGCCCTGTCTGCGAACATATGCCAGTGCGTCGGTCGCCGTGGTGAACCGGCCATAGGCGCCTGTCGGAATGCCAAACTCAGTGCAGAGCGCTTTGGTAAATGCCTTTGAGCTTTCGAGCTGTGCAGCCTGTTTACCGGGTCCGAACGCCTTGATACCCGCAGCGGAGAGATCGTCCACGATACCGGCGGCGAGCGGCGTTTCCGGCCCTACCACGACGAAATCCACCGCGTTGGCTTTGCAGAAACCGACGACAGCGGTGTGATCGATAATATCCAGCGGCACGCACTCCGCCTCGCGGGCAATCCCCGCATTGCCCGGCGCGCACCAGAGTTTGGTCACAAGCGGCGAAGCGGCGATCTTCCAGGCGAGAGCGTGTTCGCGGCCGCCGGAACCGAGCAGAAGAATGTGCATGGAATCCAGCCAGATAAAGATGGGTCAAGCGTGTCGGTCGCATGAGTCTCCCCGCCCCCGCAAGGGGGGGAGCCGACCATTATGGCTGCCGCGCCGAAGCCGCGATGATCTCCTGCAGCATTGCCACGTGCCGGGCAAAGGCCCCGCGACCTTCGGCGGTTGCAGTCACAGTGGTCTGCGGCTTTTTACCCGCGAACGCCTTTTCGACCGCGACGTAGCCAGCCCTGGCCAACGTTTCGATGTGAGCGCCGAGGTTTCCGTCGGTGGCCCCGGTCAGCTTTTTCAGCCGGGAGAATTCCAGCCCCGTAGCCGCAGGCGGCAGCGCGTTCAACGCCGCCATGATCTTCAGCCGAAGCGGCTGGTGGATGATCTCGTCGAGGTCCGCCATGCTCAGTTCCGGCGCATCCAGAGCCCCCCGAGGATCAGCCCACCGCCGTTCACCACCGCCATCCAGGGCTCGAACCACTCACCGGCAAAGCCGTACCCGATCAAGGTCAGCGCCGTGATGGAAAGCCCGATCGCGACATAGGCATGGCCGACCCACAGCCCGGCGATCGTATAGACCAGCATGAAATAGATCGCCCAGAACGTCCCGATCTGGCGCGCGGTATTGAAATTGCCGAGCCAGCAACTGAAGATTCCGAACGCGATGAACAACAGAAATGCGATGAGCATCCGGTTGTCCAGGGTGCGGGTGCCGGTTCGCGAATAACCCAGCGCGCTGATCGTGAATGAGCCGGCAATCCCGATGGCGTGAACGCCGAGCCAGAGAAAGCCCGCAGAACGGGGCCAGACAAACGATCCGATATTGCCGACGATAACCAACGCGCCCCACATGACCATGAGCGAGCTGGAGAGCTGATAGATCCTGGATTGGCGAACACGCTGCGCAATCTGCGCGATGTCGTTCAGCGCTTCGGCGGCCTCCTGCCTTTCAATGCCCATCAGGAACCGCTTCCCGCATTCGCCACATGATCCGCAACAGCCGATACCGCCGCGGCATCGCTTACCATGCCCATGTGATTGACGCCCGCGATCAGTTTGACCGGGACACCCTCGCCCACAGCATCCCTGTATTTGTCGGCAAACATCAGTTCATCGGCTGAACCGGCGAACACCGCGATCCGGTTTGCGGCGGCGGCGAGATCGTCGCGATAAGCCTGCGTCGGGCCGAAGTTGCGCATCAGGCGATATGAATAAGTAGATGCCAGTCTCGCGCTGGTATTCGGGGCGACCGCGAAAGCGATGGTGGGCAACGATTCACAGCACAGGATTCCAATTCGGCGCAGCAGTGTCAGTCCAATGAAGCGCGGAATGTTCGGACTTGCCCAGCCAGCCGCATCCGTGCCTCGAGTACTCGGCGCGTCATAGCCGAGATAAGGCGCCAGTAGCACAGTGCGCTCGAACAGTTTCTGCATCGGCGAGCCTGCGACGCGCAGAGCGAACCCGCCGCCCGAGGAAAAACCTAGCAGCGTAAGCGGCGCGCCGGAATTGTTCTTGCGGATTTCGCCCACCATATCCAGAAGGTCGTCCTCGAGCTGACCGAGATAGACGATGTCGCCGCGTGTACCGGACGCGCCGTGGCCACGAATGTCAGGGGCGTAAGTTTCGATACCGCGCGCGGCTAGTCCTTTCGCAAGGGCGTGGACGGCGGTGCTTGATCCTGACGAACCATGCACGAGCAACGCGATCTGCCCATTTGGCGGGGTGGCTCGATAGCGCCGGTAACCTAATTCGGTCCCATCACGAGCGTGGAAGCGATCGAGTCCAGGCATATCGCTACGGTCGACAGCGCCGGCAGTTTTTGAAATTGAGGTCAATTCCAGCGGACGCCGCAGAGGCGAGGCAATCAGCGCGATCAGGAGCAGCCCGGCGACTGCCAGGGCAGCCAAACCCCAAAGCGTAAACTTGAAAGCTCCTGCAGAGAATTTTCGAACCATAAGACACCCAGTTAAATAACAGAGAACTCTGTAAAACAGAGTAACGAGAAAGGCAAGTGCTGATTTGCGGGGGCGGCCAAAATCCATACCTTGCGCGAACAGCCAAAAAGCCCGATTCGGTGTCCGAGATGCCCGCAGCCGAAGCCCTCATGAATGCCCCGGAGTTCACGGTCTCCGAACTGTCTTCCGCACTGAAGCGGACGGTGGAGGACGCCTACGGACATGTCCGGGTGCGCGGCGAAATCTCCGGCTTCCGCGGGCCGCACTCGTCCGGGCACTGCTATTTCGCCCTGAAAGACGAGGCTGCCAAAATCGAGGCGGTGATCTGGAAGACCGCTTACGGAAGGATGCGCTTCAAGCCGCAGGAAGGCCTTGAGGTCATCGCCACCGGCAAGCTGACCACCTTCCCCGGTTCGTCAAAATACCAGATCGTCATCGAGGCGCTGGAGCCGGCCGGTATCGGCGCGCTGATGGCGTTGATGGAGGATCGCAAGCGCAGGCTCGGCGCCGAAGGACTGTTCGACGAGGCGCGCAAGCAGCTCCTGCCGTGGCTGCCGGAGGTGATCGGCGTCGTCACCTCGCCGACGGGCGCTGTGATCCGGGACATCCTGCACCGGCTCGAAGCCCGATTTCCACGGCGGGTGCTGGTTTGGCCGGTGCGCGTTCAGGGCGAAGGCTCGGCCGAGCAGATCGCTCACGCCATCCGTGGCTTCAACGCGCTCCCGGAGGGCGGCAGGATTCCGCGGCCTGATCTCCTGATCGTCGCCCGCGGCGGCGGCTCGCTCGAGGACCTCTGGGCCTTCAACGAAGAGATCGTCGTGCGGGCTGCCGCTGAAAGCATGATCCCGTTGATCTCGGCGGTCGGACACGAGACCGACATCACGCTGATCGATTTTGCCGCAGACAGGCGCGCGCCGACGCCAACGGCGGCGGCCGAAATGGCGGTCCCGGTGCGCAGTGAATTGTTTATCGAAGTGGAAGGGCTCGCGCGGCGGACCATGCTCTGCTGGCAACGCGGACAGGAAGGCCGCCGCAGCGAATTGCGGGCCGCCGCGCGAGCCCTACCTGCCGCGATCGAGTTGCTCGCGATCCCCAGGCAACGGCTGGATGGCGCGACCGCTTCCCTGCCCCGGGCGTTGAAAGCCAACACGCATGCCCATTTCCGCCGCTTCGCTGCGAGCAGCGCACGGCTGACGGTCCGGGTATTACGCGGACAGCTCGCGCAAGCCCAGCATCGACTGACCGTTTCCGGCGAA
The DNA here is from genome assembly GCA_045811665.1 of Bradyrhizobium sp. Classification (GTDB taxonomy): domain Bacteria; phylum Pseudomonadota; class Alphaproteobacteria; order Rhizobiales; family Xanthobacteraceae; genus Bradyrhizobium. The sequence goes on along the minus strand of JBJMTO010000193.1, from coordinate 61,925 downwards.
CGCATTACGCATTCGGCCCGGACACTGTTGCGAAGCCGCAGGGATCGGTTTGCGGGACTTGAGATCCGGCTCAGAGCCTCAAAACTCTCCAACGCTCAGGCCCAGCGTCAAACACTCGCGCGAGACCGCGAACGCGTGCTCCGCCTTGCGGACCGCGCGCGGCGCGCTCTGGCAAGCGCAACGCAGCGCCTTCACGCCCGCGTCGAACATAGTGGCCAGTTGCTCGGAGCCCTCTCCTACCGTAGCGTGCTGGCGCGCGGTTTTGCGCTGGTGCGAGACGAGCAGGGCCAGGCGTTACGCAGCGCGAGCAGCGTCGATCCCGGGGCACGGCTCGATGTGGAGTTCGCCGATGGACGCGTGGCGGTCACTGCGGATACTGATGGCGCGGCAGTGGGTCGGGCCAAGCCGGCGTCTACGGAGTCGACCGCCGCCGCTCCCAGGCGCCGGGTCAAACCGGTCGGTCAGGGAAGTTTGTTCTAGGGACTGAGCGGGATGCGTTCGGCTATTCACCGCGCCAGCCATTCCGTCACACGCTTTTGCGAATCGGCACGCGCCTCCACATCCGTCCCGTGATGACCTCGAAGCGCCGCGTCATCGGATGATCCGGCATTGGCGTGCAGGGGTAAATTGGCCCGATCGAAATCGTGGTAGGCGCCCGGATAGACCACAATCCGCGCCATTGCGCTGCGCCCGCGCGCGCCGTCAATCATCTGGCGACATGCGGGTGGTGAACTGACGTCGTCCTTGGCGCCGATCAACAGCAGCGTCGGAACCCGTGCGCTCCATCCGAGGCCGGATGAGATGCGGCAGTCAGGATAGAAGGCGATCGCGGAGCGGAAATCCGGTTCGATATTTTGGGATGAGAGTTGCGGACGCACCGCCCACAGCACCGCACTGGCGCCATTGGCCCATCCCAAAAGGCTGATGCGGTCGCGTGCCGCCCAGGGTTGCTGCAAGAGCCACTGCCTGGAAGCCATGATGTCCGCTACCCGTTCGCGGCGGGCGCGGATCTTCGGCTCGCCGACCTGGCACTGCGGGCCAAGCTCGCGCGAACCATAGGAGTCCGGCAGCAACACCGCCGTGCCTCTCCTGAGCAGTTGATCGGCCCAGTCGTGGTATCGCGACTGCACCGGATCGGATTGACCGGCCAACCCGCCGCAACCGTGCAACGCGATCACCACTGGGAAAGGCCCGGTACCGTCCGGCCTGTAGAGCTGCGCGTGCAGCACGCTGTCGCCCAAGGGAATGTCGACTTGGTGCGGGAGGGGCGCTGCTTCCGCAGAAGCCATCGCCAGCAACAGGGAAAAGGTGATTGCTGTGAAAACGCGCATCTGACTTGCCGGAAGGGCGGTGCTTGTGTCAGCTCCCGATCGCAACAGGCTAACATGTGCGAGTTCCGGAATTCATCACAAATCAGTGGGTTTGAAGGGCGGACACCGCCGCCTATTTATGATAGATCGCATTTTCACGAGGAAGCTTGGTCGGTCCGAGCGGAACATCGGAGAAATCCGTGCTGAACAAATTTTCCCCCTCGGGGCATGGCGAGGCGCAGGTGCAATATCTGGACGGCGATTTCCGCGTGATCTCGCCGGGGACCTACGTCCGATGCGCCGTGACCGACGCCCGAATACCGCTCGACGAGCTGAAGTATTGGAGCGTCGATCTGCAAGAAGCCTATGCCATGCCGAAAGCGGTTCTGCAGCGGCATTTCCCGGCGGCGCTGAAAGCGAAAAGCTAGCGATCGGCCGGAAATTTCCTCGCCCGACTTTCAAACAATACGTCCGTCACGAACTTGCGCAACAGCGCGGGGTTTTCGGGCACAAGCGTCACGCCAAAAGGCACAATGGCTTGTGCCCCTTCGACGTTGCGCAGCCGGGCCATGTCCTTTTCTGTGGTAACAAGCGTCAAGGATTCACGTCTTGCTTGCGCGATCAAAGTTGCGATCTCGTCGTTCGAGAACGGATGATGGTCCGGCAAACCGCGTTCCGCCGCGACGTCGATTCCATAGCTGCGCAAGGTCCTGAAAAACCTGCCGGGATCGCCGATACCGGCAAAGGCAAGGACGCGCTTTCCGCGCAGCGACAACACTGCGGCTTCATCCGCCTTGAGATGCGCTCGCGATACGAGCCGCCCTTGCGCCGCGACCGCAGCGGCAACGGCCCCAGCCGCAGGCCCGTCACCAACAACCACCAGCGCGTCCGTTCGCGCAATCTGCGATGGGAGCGGCGCGCGCAACGGGCCTGCTGGAAATACCTGGCCATTGCCGAGGCCGCGGTCGCTGTCGATCACGATCAGCGAGGCATCCTTGGCAATCGCGGAGCTTTGAAAGCCATCGTCCATCAGGATCACGCTGGCGTTTTGAGACTTCGCCGTGGCGACACCATCGATACGATCACGCGCGACCACCACGGGTAGCTTGCCCGCGAGCATCAAAGGTTCGTCGCCGACCTCGGCTGCCTGGTGTCGCTCTGGATCGACAATGATCGGTCCTCGCAAGCTTCCGCCATAGCCACGGCTCACGACAATCGGTGTCTCGCCGAGCTCCCGCAGCAGCGTCGCCAGCACCAGCACCATTGGTGTCTTACCAGCGCCACCGAGGTGATAATTCCCGACGCAGAACACCGGAATGCCTGCGTGCAAGCCGGGTCGCCCCATTCGCCGGCCGGCCACCATGCCGTAGATGGCGCCGAGCGGGCTTAACAATAACGATATAGGAGATGGTGGCCGGTACCAGAAATCCGGCTCACGCATTCGCGGCTCCCATTTCGAGCCGCAACTGGAAAAGGTACGGCTCAAGCGCGACCAGCGTCCGATCGAGCGCACCGCCGAGTTCTCCGACAACGCGCCCGGCGGCAACTACCGACGACTCCCGCGCAACCGGATCGGACAGTAGTTGGCCAAGCTGCTTCACCAGCGCTTCCAGCGTATCGGCCCGTTTGGCGCCACCTGCGCCATCCAGCGCGTCGTAGATGTCGCTGAAGTTGAAGACGTGAGGACCATGAACGATCGAAGCGCCGAGCTTGACAGCCTCGATTGGATTCTGCCCACCATGTTCGATCAGCGATCCACCCATGAACACGATTGGCGCGAGCCGATAAAACAGGCCGAGTTCGCCCATGGTGTCGGCGACGTAGATATCGGTGGTTCCGGTCGGCAACTCCTCGCGCGAACGCAGCGTGACGCGCAACCCACAAGCCGGGATGCTGCGGGCGATCGCCTCGCCGCGATTGGGGTGGCGCGGCACGATGATTGTGAGCAGCGAGGGAAAGAACCCCGCAAGCGTCTGATGCGCTCGAAGCAACAGGCTCTCCTCGCCCGGATGTGTCGAGGCCGCCAGGACGATGGCGCGGCCGCGTGTCACCGCCATCAGCCGTTCCAGCTTGGCTGCGTCAGCCGGCGGTGCCGGCACGTCCAGTTTCAGATTGCCGGTGGTGACGACGTTGCGACTACCGAGCGCGGCAAAGCGCTCTGCATCCAAATCCGATTGCGCCAGGCAGATGTCGAACCGGCCAAGCAGGGCGGAGATCGTTCCCGCAAGCCTGCGCCAGCGCGGAAACGAACGATGCGACATTCGGCCGTTGATGAGGACCATCGGCAGCCGCCGGGCCGCGCTGGAGAGAATGAGGTTGGGCCACAGATCTGATTCGACGAACAGCGCCAGGCTTGGGCGCCAGTGATCAAGAAACCGGTCCACATAACGCGGAGAGTCATAGGGTACATATTGGTGGATGATATCGCCCGGGAATCGCTTGGCTACGATCGCGGCCGATGTCACCGTGCCCGATGTCAGGAGAACGCGAATCTCGAGCGCGCGCAATCTTTCGATCAGCGCGGCCGCCGCCAGTACCTCGCCAACGCTGGCGCCATGAATCCAGACCAGCGGTCCATGCGGCCGGATGTCCCGGCTGATCCCGCGCCGCTCCCCGACCCGCGCCGGATCTTCTTTGCCTTTTTTCAGCCGTCTGTTGATCAACGCCGGGGAAAGCGGCACCACCGCTGCGGACAGCTTCTGGTAAACACGGAGCATCATCGGCAGCGAGCTAGCCAAGATTTGCCTCCGGTCGCCCGACCTGCCGGTAGGCCCGGTGGGTCGCCTCGTTCAAATTCGTCTCCAACTGTGCTCTCAGGTGTTCCATGGTTTCGGCGTCGGCGCCGGGAGGCACCAGAATTGGCTCGATTCCCACCAACGCGCCCCGCCCGAAAGGCAAGTTGATGGTGGTGCGGTCCCAATTGTTGATCCGAATGAAACGGCTGGTCGCCATTGCGAATGGCATGATCGGCCGTCCGGATTCTCGCGCCAGCATGATGAGACCGAGCCCCGCGATCCGCGATCGCTTCGGAACGTCCGCCGTCGACGCGACATTATAGCCGGCCTCAAGCGCGCGTACCATCTCCTTGAAGGCGCCGACACCGCCCTTGCGGTGAAACGCCGAACCGTGATCGCCGGAGCCGCGGATGGTGCCGATGCCGAGCCGCTCGGCCGCAATGGCGTTGAACTCGCCGTCACGGTGGCGCGAAATCAGCACCTTCGCGCGGTGGCTCTCCTTTGTCTTGATAAATGGGGTCAGGAAATGCTGGCCGTGCCAGAATGCCAAGATCACGGGCTGCGCAGGCTCTACCAGGTCATACACATGTGCCGGATCGAAGCTGAATTTATTGGTGCGCCATACCAGGCGCAGGTACTCGGCCGCGAGAAGACCAACCGCGCGCTGGACGTGACGGCTGCGCAGCAGATTGCGAAGCAATTTTTTCAACGGGCGGGATTCGCTTGTTGGCCTGGATCAAGCAGGCGGTGCAGGTGGACGATGAAATAGCGCATTTGTGCATTGTCCACGGTCTGTTGCGCTTTAGCCCTCCACGCGGCGTAAGCTGTTGCGTAATTAGGGAACACGCCAACGATTTCCACCTTGTCGAGGTCCTTGAAAGTGGTCCCGTCGAGATCGGTCAATTCGCCCCCGAGAACCAGATGAAGCAACTGTTGCTCGGGACCGTCTGCCATGATTCTTTTCCTAAGCCCCGCCACCCAGGCCAACTTTCAGACCGCTCATCCCGTTAGGGCAGCGGCTGCTTACGGAAGTGCTCAATGATACGTGCATGACGCTCGCGCCCCGCCGCCACCAACACCCCGTGCGCCACTTCCTGGCGATTGTACACGAGTGCATCCCCCGATAGCGCGGTCATGCTACCACCCGCTTCCTGCACGATCAAATTGGCCGCGGCAAGATCCCAATCGCGGCTCTGACCGCCGGCAAAAGCGGCATCAAGGCTTCCCTGCGCTACCCGGCATAATCGCAGAGCGAGCGATCCGATTCGGGGATGCAGGACTATCTCTTCGGCCGAGCGCTTCAGCCGTTCCACTAACGGCTTTGGCCCAGCCACGCGCGAGAAATCGAGGTCTCTGCCGGAAGTGGCATGGACGGGGATGTTATTGAGCGCCGCGCCGCGGCCGCGTGCGGCGAAGAAGAATTCTTCTGTGGCTGGCGCGAACACCGCGGCGAGCACGGGTGAGGACTCCCTGACCAGCGCCACGCTGACGCACCAGTCTTCGCGACCGGCGAGATAGCCGCGTGTGCCGTCGATCGGATCGACGATCCACACCAGGCGCTTGCCGAGGCGGGTCTCGTCATCGGCGCTTTCCTCCGACAGCCAGCCGTAGTCGGGGTTTGCCGAGCGAAGCCTGCCTGCAAGCAGGTCGTTCACTGCGATGTCGGCCTCGGACACCGGCGAGGACGCGCCTTTGGTCCAGTTCCTCAACTTGGTACGAAACAGCGAGAGCGCCAGCGCCCCGGCTTCCTGTACCGCGGCCTTCAACATCGCGGCCTCGCCGCTCATGAAGTCGCCGCGCACTGTGCCAGCGCTAACGTCCGCCAAGCGTCAGTCCCTCTATGCGCACGGTGGGAGCATTCACGCCGTAGCGGAATTCCAGGTCGTTGGCGGGAGCGAGTGTCCTGAACATGTCGAGCAGATGCCCGGCGATCGTCACTTCGCTGACCGGGTAGGTGATCTCGCCGTTCTCGATCCAGAAACCGGACGCGCCGCGGCTATAATCACCGGTCACGCCATTGACGCCGGAACCGATCAGGTCGGTGACGTAAAAACCTTCTTTGATGTCAGACATCAGATCGGCGGGACTGGGCTCTCCGGCCTCAAGATGGAGGTTGTACGGTCCGGGCGACGGCGATGATGAAACCCCGCGGTGAGCGTGGCCGGTGGTGACGAGGCCCAGTTCGCGGGCAGTGGCGCAATCAAGCAGCCACGTGGTCAGCACGCCCTGATCGACAATGGCGAGCTTCTTCACCTTCACGCCCTCGGCGTCAAACGATTGCGACCGCAGCCCACGCACCCGCAAGGGATCGTCGACGATGCGGATGTTCCTGGCAAACAACTGCTCGCCGAGACGATCTTTCAGGAAACTCGTCTTGCGCGCGATCGACGAGCCGTTCACGGCGCCGACGAGGTGGCCAACCAGCGAACCGGACACCCTGGGATCGAACACCACAGGCACCTTGCAGGTCTGGACCTTGCGCGGATTGGCGCGCGCCACCGTGCGCTCGCCGGCCTTGCGGCCCACGCTTTCGGGCGAGTCCAGGTCGGCAGCATGCGGCGCGGTCGTGTAATCGTAGTCGCGCTCCATGCCGGTGCCCTCGCCGACGATCGCGGTCATCGAGATGCCTTGGCTCGAACGCAAATACGAACCGTGGAAGCCGGTGGAGGTAACCAGCACCATGCCGCCGATCCCAGCCGATGCCGATGCGCCGCCGGATTTGGTGACGCCCTTTACAGCGAGCGCGGCCGCTTCGGCGGCACAGGCGCGGCGTTCGAGTTCTGACGTCGAAGGTGTCTTGGGATCGAGCAGGTCGAGGTCGGGGAAGTCGCGTGCAAGCAATGCCGGATCGGCAAGACCGACGTATTTGTCGTCAGGCGCGACACGCGCCATCGCCACCGCCCGCTCCGCGAGCTTGGCGATACCATCGCCGCTGATGTCATTTGTGGAGATTACGGCCTGCCGCTGCCCGACCAGCACGCGCAGTCCGACATCGTCGCCTTCTGAACGCTCCGATTCCTCGACGCGCCCGTCGCGCACTTCGACGCCCTGCGAGATGCCGCGTACCGCCACCGCGTCAGCGGCATCCGCGCCGGCGCGTTTGGCCGCCTCGACCAGCCGCTGCGCCAACGTGCTCAAGGCCGATTGGTCGAACAGGTCAGAGCCGGAAGCTTTGGATGAAATCAGGGAAGCCACTGATGGTGAAGAGATCACGAACAGAATCCTAGCTTATCGAAGAAGAATGATTCGGGCGGGATGCAATCGGCTGGTCCTGAGATGTGCCCGATTTACAACCATTTCAAGCAATTTCATGTGCCCGAAGCGAAAGATTTTCACCGGCCCAGCAAGGTCTCGTCAATTATACCCGCCAAGCTCTTGTCAAGCATGCGTGCCGATGCAGAGCGAGTGAGACCCGATTAACCAGCCTTTTTAAGTGATTCCGCAGCGCGCTTTGGCAAACTCTCTCACATCGACCGGGAAGATAATCCTGGCGGGGGATAAAGCCGTGAGGCGTCAAACAGCAACAGGCGGGTTCAATCCCGCCGGGTCGAGCCGCGCTTTGCGGCTCGACCCTCTCTCTCTGCCGATCAGCTTCGACGCCCACGACGTCCGCGCGGATGGCGGCGTGCGGAGCATCGAGCTTCATCGCGAACGTGTCGTGCTGCGACGTGCCGTGCGTGGCATGCATATGGCCGTCAATCTCCGCGTGTGCGACTTTTTAGGCGTTGGGGTTCGCGGGATCGACGACGGCCACATGCTGGCGCTCATTCATCGCGACCCGTCGTTGACGATTCCTCTCGGCGTAAGCAACGATCCCGTCGAACTTGCTGCCGCCTCGCAAATGTGGAGCGACATATTCGCGCTTCCGCAATTGACGGAAGAAAAGACGCATAGACCGGCGGCGCGGCGTCGCCGGCACAATGCGATCCGGTCGAGGCGTCCGAAATTCCTGGTGCGGCGGCGAGGTGGCAATTCGCTCAACCCCGCGAACATCCATCACGGCGAACGCGAGATCATCGCGCGCAACTAGATCGTCCAGCCGAATCGCGTCACCACATCCAGGAGCAAACCGGTAAACAGCAGCAGCCCGGCGTCGCGGTTGGATTTGAAAATGCGCAGGCACAGAGCGGGATCCCCAATCTCCAGGCGCCAGACCTGCCACGCAAGATGGATGGCGAATGCGGCAAGCCCGATCCACGCAACCAATCCAGCGCCTGCCAGAGCAAGCGCCACGCCGATCAGGGCGACAGCCAACCCGTAGAACACGACCAGAGCAACGCGCGTGCGCGCCCCGAACAGCCGCGCCGTCGACTTGATGCCGATCAGCGCGTCGTCCTCGGCGTCTTGATGGGCATAGATCGTGTCGTAGCCGATCACCCATGCAATCGACCCGGCGTACAGTGGAAGCGCCGTCGCCTCTATATGACCGAGCAGCGCCGCAAACCCCATCAGCGCGCCCCAGGAGAACGCCAGTCCGAGCACGACCTGCGGCCACCACGTCACGCGCTTCATGAACGGATAAACCGCGACGATGATCAGCGAGGCGATTCCGGTGCCGACCGCGAACCAATTGAACTGCAGCAATACCAACAGTCCGATCAGGGCCTGAACGACCAGGAAGGCCAGCGCCTGCGCCACCGTTACCTGCCCCGACGGTATCGGCCGCGAGCGCGTGCGTTCAACCCTTGCGTCGAGGTCCCGATCGGTAATGTCGTTCCAGGTGCAACCGGCGCCGCGCATGACAAAGGCGCCCACAAAGAACAGCGCAATAATGCGGGGCAGCTGGCCGGTGTCGCGCGCAACGCCGGCGGCGAGCGCAGCCGACCACCAGCATGGCATCAACAGCAGCCACGATCCGATCGGCCGGTCCAGGCGTGAGAGCCGCAAATACGGCCGAGCCCATCGCGGCGCTCGGGTATCCACCCAGTTGCCGGTGGCATCAGCAACGCGGGTAGCCGCGCCGCTCATGTATTGCCGATCATCGCGTGAGGACGTTGCCGTTCAGGGTGTCGAAGGTGCTGCCGCCTTTTTTGGTGGGGGTCGCCTCCGGAAGCGCCGCTGACGAGCCCAGCACTTCACTCAGACTAGGTCCAGCCGGTCCCCGTTGCTGGCTTTGCTGCGCCACCGCGCAGACTTTCTTCTGCATGTTCTCGGTGTTCTTGTGGCCGGTCTTCAACTGCTCCGCTACCTGCGACGGAATCCCGCATTTCGCGGCGTTGGTCTCGACGTATTTGATCATCTTGATTTCGGCTTGGCCGAAACTTCCGATCAATTTACAGGCTTCATCGGGCGGTGCGCGGCGCTCGCTGGCGGCCTTGATCATCTTGCCGCGCTTCTCTGCCTCTTCGCGCAGAGGCACGAACTCTTTCATGCACGCTTCCGCGCCGCCTGCCTGCGATGGCGCAGCTGAACGCTCGAAATTGGAGCCGGTGATCGGCGCCGTTCCGCTCGTCGGAAACGAACCGGGGGCACTGCCGATGGAAGCTGCGGGAGCCGCGCCGTTCACCGGCGGGAAGGGCGAGGCGTTCGGGGCTTGCCCTGGCAGCGGCGCAGGAAAGGCGCCCTGCGCCAGCACCTGACCGGCGTGGGCAAGAACCGCGACCGTGAGCGGCACAAGCAAATGGCGGATGATCAAGGCTGTACCTCCGGCGACTTCACGCTCTCCGAACGTCCTCTCAAAACCAGGGCAATTCGGCAATTGCGTTTTACGATTCCTGCCGGTTTTTAACAACCCGTGGAATTTGGCGACAGCGCGGCGCCTGCTCGTGAAGGCACCGATTATTGCATTAATCCCGCCGCTTTGCGGTAAAAGGCGGCGGAATCAGGATACAAGCATGGCTCAGTTCGATTTCCGCCAGCCGCGGCTATTTGTCGATGCAACCTTGGCAAGCGGCGAAACGGTCGCGCTTGATCGCGATCAAGGCAATTACCTCGGTAACGTGCTGCGGCTTGCGGCGGGCGAAACGATCCTGGTCTTCAACGGCCGCGACGGCGAATGGCAGGCGTCCATCGCCGGCCGCAAGCGGCCAGACGTTCTCACCATCCTCGCGCAAACCCGGTCCCAGGATCGCTTGCCCGACCTCGCTTACGTCTTTGCGCCGCTTAAGCATGCCCGGCTTGATTACATGGTGCAGAAAGCCGTCGAGATGGGCGCATCATCGCTTCAGCCGGTCCTGACCCGCTTCACCCAGGTTTCCAGAGTCAACGGCGAGCGGATGCGCGCCAATGTCATTGAAGCCGCCGAGCAGTGCGGCATCCTGAGTATCGCCGCGGTGGCTGCGCCATTGACGCTGCCACGCTATCTAGAGGAGCGGAACGGACAGCGCCTGTTGGTGTTCTGCGACGAAGCTGCTGACCTCGCAAATCCGCTCAAGGCACTGCGGCATGAGACGTTACCCTCGGATGGCATCGACGTCCTGATAGGCCCCGAAGGCGGATTTGCCGAGGAAGAGCGGGCCATCCTGATGCGCCAGAAGCGAGTTTTGAAACTATCGCTGGGACCGAGGATCCTGCGCGCGGACACGGCGGCGGTCGCAGCACTGGCGCTGGTGCAGACGGTACTGGGAGACTGGACCGGTACTGGCGTAGGCGCTTAATCGGGACGGCGGCGAAGCGTCTCTCCCGGGCGGTTTGCCCGCCAACTCGCCCGGAATTTGGCCAGCCGTTAAGCCACTTGCCTGATCTCTGTCGAAACCGGCCGTCTCCCGTGGTAAGGGGCTGCGCGGCTGGCGCTTCTGGAACCCTTTGCCCGCCTTATTTGGACATTGCGATGACCTTGACCGCCGCCCCTCGCGCGACCGGATCCGCCGCATGGGCGGAGGCGCTGCTATTGTCGTTTGCGCAGGCGGGCTACCGGTTGGCTGAGCCAGCCATCCTGCAGCCGGCCGAGCCGTTTCTGGATCTCTCGGGCGAGGACATTCGCAAAAGCCTCTATCTGACAACCGACCCGGGGGGCGAAGAGCTTTGCCTTCGTCCGGATCTGACCATTCCGGTAGCGCGGGACTATCTCGCCTCCGGGCGCGCCGGCCAGCCCGCCGGGTTCAGTTATCTTGGACCTGTCTTTCGCTACCGAGGCGGCCGGCCCAGCGAGTTTCTGCAGGCCGGCATCGAGTCGTTCGGAAGGCAGGATCGCCCCGCGGCTGACGCCGAGATGCTGGCGCTGGCGCTCGAAGCCACCAGCGCGTTCGGCCTAACGGGGGTCGAGATCCGCACCGGCGATGTCGCGCTCTTCAATGCGCTGATCGATGCGCTCGATCTTTACCCGGTGTGGCGGCGGCGACTGATCAAGGACTTCAACCGCAAGACCAGCCTGGCGCAGGACCTCGAGCGGCTGACCTTGGCCGCTGCAACCAGCCGGAACGAATATGAGGGCGTGCTCGCCGCGCTTGCCGGCTCCGACCGCAAGGCGGCGCTGGCGCTGGTCACCGACCTGATGTCGATTGCCGGCACCACAAACGTCGGCGGGCGCTCGGTCGCCGAGATCGCGGATCGCTTCCTTGAGCAGTCGACATTGAAAGGAGGCGCCCTGCCCCGCGATGCGCTTGCACTGATCAAACGTTTTCTCGCGATCGCCGGCGACGCCGTAGGCGCCATCGCGCAATTGCGCGCACTCGCCGGTGACGCAAAACTCGACATTTCCGCCGCCATTGATCAATTCGAAAGTCGGGTCGGCTTCATGGCCGCGCGGGGCATAGACACCAATGCCATGCGCTTCTCCACCTCTTTTGGGCGGGGGCTCGATTACTACACGGGGTTTGAATTCGAACTGCATGCGAATGGGAACGGCGTTGAACCATTGGTGGCGGGAGGCCGCTATGATGGGCTGATGACCCAACTTGGTGCGGCGAGCCCGATCGCCGCGGTCGGATTTTCCGTATGGGTCGACGCGCTGATAAAGCTCGGCGATTTGCCCGCCGGTGCTAGCGGGAGAGCGCCAGGACCTCGCCACTAGTCCTCGCCGTTCCGTCCAAGGGGCGCTTGCAGGAAAACGCCGAAGCCTTCTTCACGCGCGCCGGACTTGCGCTGGCCAAGCCGCGCGGTGCGCGCGACTATCGTGGCACCATCGGCGATCTCGAAAATGTCGAGGTGGCTTACCTCTCCGCCAGCGAGATTGCGTCGCAACTGGCGCGCGGTGCGGTCCATCTCGGCGTCACCGGTGAAGATTTGTTGCGCGAGAGCATCGCCGACGCTGACACGCGCGTGTTGATGATCGATAGCCTCGGCTTTGGCAGCGCCAATGTAGTCGTGGCGGTGCCGCAGGCCTGGATCGACGTCCGCACCATGGCCGATCTTGACGATGTGACCACCGGCTTTCGCGCGCAGCATAATCGGCGGATGCGAGTAGCCACCAAATACATCAACCTGACCCGAGCGTTCTTCGCAGCGCACGGTGTGGTCGATTACCGGATCGTGGAGAGCGCGGGCGCGACCGAAGGTGCGCCAGCGGTCGGCACCGCTGAAATGATCGTCGACATCACGACAACGGGCGCTACGCTGGCGGCCAACGGGCTGAAAATTCTCGATGACGGCGTGATTCTGCGGAGTCAGGCCAATCTCGTCGCCTCGAAAGAGGCCGACTGGTCGAGCGATGCCCGCGAGACGGCGCGCGTCATCCTGGACCACATCGCGGCACGCGCCCGCGCCAGCAAGTACCGCGAAGTCCGCACCCGGTTTAAGGGCTGCGACGACGCGATGCTCGCCGAAGCCCATAACCGGTTCGGGGTGGTGTCGCCGTTCGGAGGCCCGACTTCCTCAGGGATGGTGACGCTGCACTGCCCTCCGGCACAGCTTTACGCACTGGCAAGTTTCCTTCGCGCCCACGGCGCCGACAGCGTCTCGGTGGCGTCGCTCGATTACGTGCTCGACCGCGACAACCCCCTGTTCGAAAAACTGCAAGCGTTCCTTCGCGACTAGCCAACCGTGGCGACATTGGATTGCGATTGTCATATGTAGTTGCTGGGACCTTGGAAACCGATCGATGACCTTGGGTACGGATGTTTCTCGCCTCACAACCACTGCGGCCAATGCCGCCGCACAGGGGCTTTCCATTGTCGTGCCGTTGTACAATGAAGCCGCCGGGCTGGCGCTTTTACATGATCGTCTGAGCGCCCTGGCCAAGACGCTGCGGCACCGCTACGGCCTTGCCTGCGAAGTGGTCTATGTCGATGACGGCAGTACCGATGCGACGCTTGCGATCGCCCGCGGCCTGACGGCCGACCCGCTCGACGTTCAGCTGGTGTCGCTGTCACGGAACTTCGGCAAGGAAGCCGCCTTGATGGCCGGGCTGGACCACGCCCGTCGGGGCGCCGTGCTGTTCATGGACGGTGATGGTCAACACCCGCCGGATCTTGTGGAAGAACTTGTCGGACATTGGATCGATGGCGGTAATGACGTCGTCTACACGGCCAAAGCGCATCGCGAAAATGAGTCGCTGCTCCGCCGCGTAGCCGTGCATGGGTTTTACGCGCTGATCAATTGGGGCGCCCGGCAGAAGATTCCGGAAGATGCGGGCGACTTCCGCCTGCTCTCGCCCCGCGCGGCCGCCGCTTTGCGTCAGCTTCCCGAACGCAATCGTTTCTTCAAGGGGCTCGCAAGCTGGATCGGTTTCCGCCAGATTCGAGTGTCCTATGAACCGGCACCGCGCGCCCATGGCATCACCACTTTCAGCGCCGGGCGGCTTGTCGGGCTTTCAATCGAGGGGCTGACGTCTTTCTCGGTTGCCCCCCTGCGTGTTGCCAGCCTACTCGGAGTACTGCTGGCGACAGTGGCTTTCCTGTTCGGGCTTTCAATCCTTTGGGAGACCTGGACCACGGGAAAATCCGTGCCGGGTTATCCTTCGCTTGTGATCGGCGTGATGACGATCGGGGGCGTGCAACTCATCATGATCGGCATTGTGGGCGAGTATATCGGCAAGATTCTTTCCGAGCTGAAAGCGCGGCCCATCTACTTTGTCGCCGAACACACGGTCAAACGCGTGGAGCCGGAGAATAGCGCCGGTGTCGGCGAAAGGACCGCGGCCGAATGAACGAGGCCGCGCCGCCGCGGCGCATCTGGCTGTGCGCCGACGACTACGGCATCAGCCCTGGGGTCCACCGCGGTATTCGAGATCTGATCGAACGCCGCCGTCTCAATGCCACATCCGTTATGGTGGTGGGGCCGGCGATCGGCCGCGCCGAAGTCGGCGCACTGCAAGCTGCGGTTGGCAACACTGCGCGTTGCGCCATCGGCCTCCACGTAACGTTGACTGCGCCATTTCGCCCACTGACCATGCACTTTCGTCCGGTCGACGGCGGCCTGTTTCCCACCTTTCCCAAACTGCTTCGCTCCGGACTGTTTGGCCTGCTCGATCGTGAAATCATCCGTGCTGAACTGATGGTGCAGCTTTCGGCATTTGCCCAGATGTTCGGCCGGGCCCCGGACTTCGTCGATGGCCACCAGCATGCACAATTGTTCCCTGAAGTACGGGACGCCTTCCTGGCAGCCGTCAAAGCCGCTGCCCCCGCCGCCTGGGTCCGCCAGTGCGGACGCAATCAGCCGCTCGCGAGGCGGCTTCGAACGCCCAAGGCGCTGGTTCTCGACATCCTGAGCGAGGAATTCCGCCGCCGCGCCTCGCGCGCCGGAATCGCATTCAATCCGGGATTCGCCGGTGCCTATGATTTTTCTCGAACGGCCGATTTCGGGCAGCTGATGAACCAGTTTCTCGAAGGCTTGCCAGAGGATGGGGTGGTCATGTGTCACCCGGGTTTCGTCGACGATACGTTGAGCAGCCTCGATCCACTCACGACCGTTCGGGAAGAGGAACATGCGTTCCTCGCGGGAGACGCTTTCCCGAGGACGCTGGCTTCAAACAACGCCACACTGGACTGACATCCGTCAGTAGGGGTCTGTCGGCCGCGATAAATTTTTGAACCAACGCACTACTTGCGGCATCAATCCCTCACTACATGCCGTTTGCGCTTTCGTAGCGAGGAGAGAAGCCATGACGCCGCAAGAACGCCAAATGATCGATGATCTGTTCGACCGGCTCTCCAAGGTGGAGAGCGCGCCGCGGGACCCGGAAGCTGTTGCCGCCATCGCACAAGGCCTTCGCAGGGCTCCCAACGCGGTTTACGCGTTGGTCCAGACCGTTCTGCTGCAGGATGAAGCGCTCAAGCGCGCCGACAGCCGGATCCAGGAACTCGAGTCGTCCGGTGGCGCTGCGGACAATCAATCCGGCGGTTTTCTCGATTCAATGCGCGAGACCATATTCGGGCAAAGCCAGTCGCGCAGCTCGGTCCCGAACGTTCCTCCACCCGACGCTCCTGGCCGGCCGGTTTGGAACAGCGGACAAGCCGGGCGGCAGATGCCGCCAGGACAATACGATCAGCCGGGTTACGGTCAGCCCCATGGCGCCTCGCCTCCGCTGGGCGGCGGTGGCTCTTTTCTGGGAACGGCCGCGGCCGCAGCGGCCGGAGTGGTCGGCGGATCGCTGCTGCTTGGCAGCATCCGTTCGATGATGGGAGGCAGTCACCATGGCTTCGGCGATTCGAGCGCCCTGGGAGGCAGCGGCGGAAGTCAAAGTCCCTGGGCGGACCAATCCAGCAGCTCGCTTGCGCGCGAGGCGGGGGTCGACGATATCGGTAAATCAGGCGGTCGTGCCGACGACAGTTCGCGCGCCGGATTGTTCGATACGGCCTCGAACGAAGATTACGGCGATAACGAGGACGATGTCGATATCGATTCCGACGATGTCGGCGGCGATGGTGACAGCGACTACGCGTGATCATATCCTCACGAAATGAAAACGGCCGCCGTGGGGCGGCCGTTTTCATTTCAAACTGGAGGCGATCAGATGACTACGACCCTGGCACCGACGTTGACGCGTCCGTAAAGATCGATCACGTCTTCATTGCGCATCCGGATGCACCCGGAGGACACGTTGGTGCCTATCGTCCAGGGTTCGTTGGAGCCGTGGATGCGGTAGAGTGACGATCCCAAATACATCGCGCGCGCGCCGAGCGGATTTTGTGGGCCGCCTTCCATGTGGCGCGGCAGATCCGGGCGACGCGCCAGCATTTCAGGCGGAGGGGTCCATGCAGGCCATTCCCTCTTTGCGGAAATCTGCTTGACGCCGGACCAGGTGAAGCCCGGCCGGCCCACGCCGATGCCGTAGCGCAGTGCCTTGCCGTCGCCCTGCACCAGGAACAGGAATTTGTTGGGTGTGTCGACTACTATAGTGCCAGCGCTCTCTGCCCCCTGATAATCCACGAGTTGCTTCTCGTATTTTGGATTGAACGGCGGATGCTCGGCGTCACCGGCATCTTCCTGCTGGCGCATGATTTGCTGCGGCGTCATTGGCGGCAATAGAGGACCCCGCTGCTCATAAGACGGCTGCTGCTGATACAGCGGTTGCTGCTGATAGCGCGGGTCCTGAGGATGGCCGTCCCCGAACAGAAACTGGATGAAACCCCCGCCCATGTTCGAGCGCTCCGGATGGCTTGCGCGTAGCGGAGCGGGCCGGTGTGCGTATCGGTTGCCGTAAATTACCGAGGGCTCGCCCATCACGGCAGCTTCGACCGCTTCCGCGTGGGAAAATCCGCAGGCAAGACAAGACGCGCCCGCAACGAGCGCAAGAGACATTCTGTTCAACATCGACGTACTCTGTACTGTTTCGCCGTAGCGAGCGCTCGTATGCGAAACGCCCTTGCACGCCATCAATTACAACCAAAGCCGCATCGGTTTGGTAAACAGAAACAGCGTTCGGATTCACCACATCGCCAACTCGGCCTGGTTTTGTACGGCAGCGTTTATTTTGGATGAACGTCGCCGCCGTATAGTTAATCCCCGGTGTGTGGCGCCTATGACGCACTTCACGACGAGGGTGCGGCGTGAACCCGATGTTAAATCGCATCCGGCTAGAACTCGAGGACGAGTGAAGCTCAGGAACAATCTCATGCCGGTTCATCGCAGACGTTTTCGTATCGAAGAGGCCTTCAGCGGCGCTGACTTGCCGATGGCCGTTCTCGCCGACGGCGATGTCGGTCCCATGCATCGCGAGATCATGAGCGAACTTCGCACCATCCGGGCTCAGATGGCCGGGAGCCACGGCGCTGCGAGCGCCAGCACACAAGCGGAGGTTTCGCGCGAGGTCGACGGCGCCCATGCCTTGCTGGAGACCTATCGCGCTCAGATCGAGCAATGCGAAAAGCTGAAGGTCGAGCTTGATCTCATTTGCGACGCTATCAACCGCACCAAACGGGAAATAGCTGTTCTGCACGGCAACAGCTTCAACGGCGAGGAAATGGCCAAGGTCAACGGCGAACTGGGGGCCGTCGTTGGTGGCACCGAACACGCCACCCAAAAGATTTTGGAAGCCGCGGAGTCGATTGATCAGGCGGCCAGCGCCATGAGCAAGGTGAACTCGCCCGATCAGCAGAAAATCCTCAGCGAGGAGATCCAGGAGCGCGTGGTTTCGATTTTCGAGGCCTGCAACTTCCAGGACCTTACCGGTCAGCGCATCAACAAGGTGATGACCACGATGAAATTCATAGAAAACCACATCACCGTGATGATGGACATCTGGGGCGGCGTCGACGCGATCAAGGCCCATGCCCCGCTGATCGCCGATACCCGCGAGGGCGATGCCAAGTTGTTGAACGGTCCAAAGACGGAAGGCGATGTCGGTCACGCCTCACAGGACGACATCGACGCGCTGTTCGATTAAACCTCGGGTTCGGCCAGCTCGGAGTCAAGGCCGCCCGGTGGAAACGCCCGGCGGCCTTCCTCATGAGCAGGCAGCGGCGGTTCAGGCTCGGGGCGCGCAGCGGATGTAGACCATGTTTCCGTAACGGACAGCGGCATCCTTGTCGATAAATCGAGTGACGAGAACACGACCATCGAACGAGACAATCTCGCGATCCTGCTCCCCAGCGGCAGGGCCCGGCGGCCCAATATAGTTCTTTCCGCTCGAGCTCCCCTTAAGGCGCAGTTCCTGAGGAGTCGCCTGGTCGGCGAGATGCATCATCACCCCGCCTGAGGATCCGGCTCCGATTACGTAAGGTTGCTTGCACTGCGTTCTCGCAGCCGCCTCGGTCCGCGCGCGGTCGGCGGGATTCTGGTACGAGGCCAGACCCCAGCGGCCGACAATCTCATCCGACCGAATACTGGCTGGCATTTCCGGCTCGAGGGCAGGCTCTGGGGTGGAGGGAGACGACAATGACGGCAGGCTGTAGCTGCCGCACGCGCCGAGCAGCAGCGCCAGCGCCGAGGCGATCCCCAGGTTGGCGACCGTCCGCGTGCTAAGTGAGCTCACCATGGCATTTCCCCCGCGCAAATTCGTGGCCGCACCCACCGAGCAGCCAAGCGCAAAACTGTTGTAGGAGCAATAATGTCCAGCAACTAGCGGGCGCTCCGAATTGATCTCTCAAGCATCATCTTATATCGGCCTGACCAACGGATTAAATGGCCTTGCTTGACAGGAACAGCATCAAGACATATTCCCGCGACACTTTTAGCACTCCGCGCGCCTGATTGCTAAAACTGATATGAGCTGTTCTGTCCCTTTACAAGGAACACGCCTGTATCAAGCCACTTTTGACCGCTCACCAGCTCTGAAACTACAAGCCTGCAAAGGGAAGTGTGATGGCTAAATCCAAATTTCGTCCGCTACATGACCGCGTCGTGGTCAAGCGCATCGACCCCGAAGAAAAGACGAAGGGCGGCATCATCATTCCGGACACAGCCAGAGAAAAGCCCTCTCAGGGCGAAATCACGGCGGTGGGGCCCGGGGGCCGCGACGAGGCCGGCAAGCTGATCCCCATCGACCTCAAAGTCGGCGACCGCGTGCTGTTTGGAAAATGGTCGGGAACCGAGATCAGGCTCGACGGCGAGGAACTTCTGATCATGAAGGAGAGCGACGTCATGGGCGTGCTCGCCTGAGTTCAACAGGCGCCGCCTCGTGGGGCCCGACGCAGGCCGCCCGGACCCGGATTGCCGGGTCACCCAACACCAGAACGCGCCTTGCGTTTCGAGCGGCGAGCACGCGCTGCAAGGCAGGGCGCCGATAATTCAATCAAACACGAGGTGGTAAAAATGGCAGCGAAGGACGTTAAATTTGCAGGCGACGCGCGCGAGCGCATGCTGCGCGGTGTCGATATTCTCGCCAACTCCGTGAAGGTGACGCTCGGCCCAAAGGGACGCAACGTCGTCATTGAAAAGAGCTTCGGTGCTCCAAGGATCACCAAGGATGGCGTAACCGTCGCAAAGGAAATCGAGCTTGAGGACAAGTTCGAAAACATGGGCGCGCAGATGCTGCGCGAAGTCGCGTCCAAGACCAACGACGCCGCGGGCGATGGTACTACGACGGCGACCGTGCTTGCACAGGCGATCGTGAGAGAAGGCGCGAAGTCCGTCGCCGCGGGCATGAACCCGATGGACCTGAGGCGCGGCATCGAAATTGCGGTGCGTGCAGTGGTCAAGGATCTGGAGAAGCGCGCCAAACCGGTCGCCTCCTCTTCCGAAGTGGCCCAGATCGGAACCATCTCCGCCAATGGCGACGCGGCAATCGGCAAGATGATCGCGCAGGCGATGCAGAAGGTCGGCAATGAGGGCGTGATCACGGTGGAGGAGAACAAGTCGCTCCAAACCGAAGTCGACATCGTGGAGGGCATGAAATTCGACCGTGGCTACCTGTCGCCGTATTTCGTCACCAATGCGGAAAAAATGACGGCCGAGTTGGAAGACGTGTACGTGCTGCTTCACGAGAAGAAGCTATCCGGCCTGCAGGCGATGCTGCCGGTGCTGGAAGCGGTGGTGCAATCCGGCCGCCCGCTCCTGATCATCGCCGAGGACGTTGAGGGCGAGGCACTCGCGACCTTGGTGGTGAACCGGTTGCGCGGCGGGCTGAAGGTTGCCGCTGTAAAGGCGCCGGGCTTCGGCGATCGCCGCAAGGCGATGCTGGAAGACATTGCGATCCTGACCGGCGGTCAGTTGATCTCGGACGAATTGGGCATGAAGCTGGAAAGCGTAACGATCAACATGCTCGGTCGCGCCCGCAAGGTCGTCATCGACAAGGAAAACACCACGATCGTCAACGGCGGCGGGAAGAAGAAAGACATCGTGGCCAGGGTCGGTCAAATCAAGGCGCAAATTGAGGAAACCACCTCGGACTACGACCGCGAGAAGCTTCAGGAGCGTCTTGCCAAGCTCGCGGGCGGCGTTGCTGTCATTCGCGTCGGAGGCGCTACCGAGGTCGAGGTAAAGGAGAAAAAGGATCGCGTGGAGGACGCCTTGAACGCAACCCGCGCGGCGGTAGAGGAAGGTATCGTGCCCGGTGGCGGCGTAGCCCTGCTGCGCGCCAAGAAGGCGGTCGGCCGCATCCATCACGAAAACTCCGACGTGCAGGCCGGCATCAACATCGTGCTGAAAGCGCTGGAGGCGCCGGCACGCCAGATCGCGGAGAATGCCGGGGTCGAGGCCTCGATCATCGTTGGCAGGATACTCGAGGACAAGTCGGAGACCTTTGGATTCGACGCGCAAACGGAAGAGTATGTCGACATGGTCGCCAAGGGCATCATCGACCCGGCCAAGGTCGTCCGGGCCGCGTTGCAGGACGCTTCCTCCGTGGCGGCGCTTCTGGTGACGACCGAGGCCATGGTCGCCGAACTGCCACGCGAGCCAGCACCGCCGATGCCGGGCGGCGGCGGCGGCATGGGAGGAATGGGCGGAATGGGCTTTTAAGGCCGTTCCGCACGCAGCACAGTTCAAGAAGGTCGCCCCGGGGCGGCCGTCTTTTTTGGCCAGAAAGTTTCTACGTTGATCGTTGTCGCTGGCTCTCGGGGAATCGAAATGCGCTCGCTGCTGTTCTGCCTGTTCGCTCTGATGACTGCCGCGCCGGATATTGCCGACGCCCAGATGAAGCTGTCGCCAAAAGTTGCGCCCAACGCCAACGAGACGAGATATTTCACCTCGATCGACGGCTTGATGGACGGCAACGCCGACGTCGTATTGAAGGAAACCCGGCAGGGGAAAACGGTCACGTCGGCGGTGCTCGACGTTTGCTATCCCGCGGAAAAGGGCTCGCCTCGGAAGGACCGTTTTGTCGCCAATCTGGCTGTCAACGGTCAGATCATGACCGGAGCGACGCAAAGCATCGGTGACAAGTTGCCGGTCACCATCAAGCTTGTGCGCAAGCCGACCGGGGACACTTTCGAATTCAAGGGCCAGATCGGTGTCGGCCAGACCGTGACCGAAGTCACCTCCTCGGACAATTCCGATATCAGCGAGAAGGAATTCAGGGACAGCCAGACCCTCGAAAACGGCATCGCCACGGCGCCCAAGGATTTCACCCAGGTTTCTCCGGGGTCTATCGGCGTCAGGGTGAAGCTGGAAGCCGCCGTGCACTTCCTCACGGGGCTGAAAGGTCAGGAACTCGAGGTCTCCCTCAACAGCCTCACCGTAAGCTGCGATGCGCTGCGGGCGGGCGAACAAACCATCACCCTTTCCACGGACCCTGCTCGCGCCCCGGCCCTGATTGCGAAATTCAATTCGCAACCGGGTGTCATTGCAGCCGGCTGGACCAGCGGCATGGTGGAGATGGAGCGTTCGATCCGGTTTGCCGCAGCGGAATGGCGCGATGGCGATAGATTGAACAAGGACAGGCTCGCGGCCGCCATCAGCCGGGTTTTGGAAAAAACACTGGCCGCCAAAGCTTCCTCCTCTGCATGGAATGCGAACACCGGAGCCTTGAAGTTGAAGTTCAAGCGGCCGAGCCAGCTATTCCCCGGGCTCGACCTCACCGAGACAGTCGAGATCACAGCCTTGGTGGCTCCGGATAAGCCAGGCGCTCAAGACCGGCTGATGCTGTGGATCGGCAATCCGGCTGTTTCAACCGCGGACGAGGCCGCCGGACCAAAACTCAATTTGAGTGAGGAACCCAGCGACGATGAGGAAGGCGACCAGAAGGACGACAACGGTTCAGTCGAGGCGCTAGCGAGCGAATTCAAGGGCCAACGCTGGGATTCCAGCAAATCGGTCTGGAAGTGAAGCGCGAACCGAACTCTCAGTTGGTATTGAGACGAAAGCGCAGCGGCCTGGTTCCCAGAAAGGATACCAAGTCACCCTGCCTTTTCCAGGTGGCGGCAGCGCTTAGCGCCGCAACCAGATCGTCATCAGCCTGCGCCCGCGCGGCCGGACAGGCGCGATCCTCCAGCGGACCGGGTGTAAAAATCACCGTATTGCCTGCAACGGAAAACTGGCCCTTGCCGGCTTTGCACCAGAGTTCGAGAATGGCCTCACCACTATCGCCGATTTCCAGAGTAGGAATGCGCTTCGATCCGGGCTGACGCGCCGCGTCGAGCGTCATCTCTAGCCCAAACGGAAACTCTCCATCCGCGTACGCCGGCATCGCCGCCAACGAGGCTACAACGAAAGCGAGCGCCGTGGCGCGCCGCGCAACACTAACCTTCGGTGAAAACATACAACCCTCGACGCGTTTGACGAGCGTGGTTCTATTGCAAGGACCGGAGAAGATATCAACGGCTTTGGGTAGAGATGGGATGACAGTTGTTGTGCATCGAACATCGCATGAACACTGATTGAAGGAATGTCAGCCAAAACAAATCCCCACGGACCCTGGGCCACGTGGGGATGTTGGTCTCGCTTTTTGGTGCTTACTTCAGCACCATTGCGGTGAACGGATAGACGTAGGCCTGCAGCGTCACGAGGACGCCGACGAGACACGCCAGCACAATCGAGTGCAGGAATACGTAACGCAGGATCGAGCCTTCGTGACCGTACCAATTAGTGGCGGTAGAGGCGACGACGATAGATTGCGCGTCGATCATCTTGCCCATTACGCCGCCGGAGGAATTGGCGGCGCTCATCAAAATCGGAGAAAGCCCGAGTTGTTCTGAGGTGATCTTCTGCAGGTTGCCGAACAGCACGTTCGAGGCGGTATCCGAACCCGTCAACGCCACGCCCAACCAGCCGAGCAGGGTCCCGAAGAAAGGATACAGCACGCCTGTCGCTGCAAATGCCAGGCCCAACGTGGCGTCAACGCCCGACAGCCGCGTCAACGTGCCAATCGCGAGCATCGCAGATATCGTGATCAGCGAAATCGCGCACAGCTTGATGGTGCGACCATATTCGGTGATCAGCCGACCCGGCGAGAAGCCCATCAGAAAGCCGGAGATTATGGCGGCGATCAGCATGCCGGTGCCGGTGAACGACAGATAAGTGAAGGCGAATACCGCACCTTCCGGCGTCGGCTTGGGCGCAACCGGCGGCACCTTGTTGATCATGTTGTGCAGTTCAGGAACCGGATAGTTCCAGGTGAAGATCGAGTTTGCCCAGCTCTTGAAGGCGCCGTTGCCCCAGATCAGCATGACGATGCAGACGATGATCCATGGCAGCAACGCGGTCCAAAGCTCGCTCTGCGTCAAAGGTGTTTTGTCGATAGGCCTGGCCGCAGCCATCGTTCCGGCAGACTCATCTTTGCCGCGTAGCGCCGGCGAGAGCCAAAGCTCCCTGGGCTGCCAAACCTTCAGGAACAGGATCAGGCTGCCCATGGAGATCAGGGAGGCACCGATATCCACGATCCAGGGATTGATATAGTTGGAGATCACGAACTGCGGGATCGCAAAGGACACACCGGTAACGAGTATCGCCGGCCAGATGTCCTTCATCCCTCTCCAACCCGCGAACGCCCATATCAGCCAGAACGGCACGATCAGCGAAAACACCGGCAACTGCCGGCCCACCATTGCCCCAAGAATATAGGGATCCAGACCGGTCACCGAGGCCAGACCCTGGATCGGCGTGCCAAGCGCGCCATACGCAACAGGGGCCGTGTTGGCGATCAGCGACAGGCCGGAAGCCGCAAGCGGGGAGAAACCCAGCCCAATCAGAACCGATCCGGTGATCGCGACAGGTGTACCAAATCCGGAAGCCCCCTCGAAGAAAGCGCCAAACGAGAATGCGATCAGCAATAACTGCAAGCGGCGGTCTTCGGTCACGCCGCCCACTGCGCGCTTCAACAGTTCGAATTTTCCGGTCGCCACGGTGATCTGGTATAAAAAAATGACGTTCAGAACGATCCATCCGATCGGGAAGAAGCCAGCAACGACACCGAGCAGCGATGCGCGAATCGACATTCCGGCGGGCATGGTGAAGACGAAGATGGTGATCACGTTGGTGAGGATCACCGCAATGATGGCGGCGAGATGCGCCTTCACCTTCCCGCTGGCAATCAAGACCAACAGCGTGACCACCGGGATGGCGGCGGCGAGGGTCGAAAGCGTCGCGCTCCCAAGTGGATTATAGATTTGATTCCACATTGTGGTTTCTCCCGAAGCCCGAATGGCGCCGCAACCAGCGTGGGCGATCAGAGGCCCGACTGGCTCGCCTGCGTGAAGTCCGAGCGCGATTTGGGTCGACCCAAATTCGCTCACAACGCCAAGCAAGTGTGGAGCGCCCGCCCCTCTCGCCGTTCCGCCATGCTAGAGTCGAGTCGGAGCCTGAGACAAGTAGCCGCAGGTAGTTCAACCTACGACTTTGGTCTATCAAACCAGATTTGATAGTCGCCTCAACGATTTGAGATCATTCTTCCGGAGACCGCTTCCTGTGAACAACATTCGCTCGACGCTCGCCATCGTTTGGCGAATTGCTGCCCCGTACTTCCGCTCGGAGGACAAACTGGCCGGGAGACTGCTTCTTGCAGCGGTGATTTCGATCGAACTTTCGCTCGTGTTCATCAACGTGCTCCTGAACCAATGGAACAACCGCTTTTACAACGCGCTTCAAGAAAAGAACTGGGACGGCTTCGTAAGCGAGATTGGCTTGTTCTGCATTCTGGCAACGTTCTACATCGCCCTTTCCGTCTATCAGCTCTATCTCAATCAATGGCTTCAGATCCGCTGGCGGCGCTGGTTGACTTCAACCTATCTGGGCAAATGGCTTCACCACGCCAATCACTACCGCATGCAGCTGCGCGGCGACGCCGCCGATAATCCAGACCAGCGAATTAGTGAGGACGTCAGACTGTTCGTCGAGCAAACCCTGAACATCGGCATCGGATTGCTGAGCGCCATGGTGACCCTGGCGTCTTTTGTCGTCATCCTGTGGGGTCTTTCGTCCTCGGCACCGTTGCACATCTTTGGCGGCGAGTTTGCGATTCCAGGTTATCTGGTGTGGGGCGCGCTGGTTTACGCGATCTTCGGGACTGCGCTGACGCACTGGATCGGTTCGCCGCTCGTGGCGCTCGACTTCCGGCAGCAGCGCTTCGAAGCGGACTTTCGCTTCAACCTGGTTCGGGTGCGCGAAAACTCCGAACAGATCGCGCTTCTGCGGGGCGAGAGCGCCGAACAGCAGCGGCTCTCGGAACGCTTCGCCCATGTCGTCGGAAACTGGTATGAGATCATGCGGCGAACCAAGCGCATCACCGCGTTTACGGCAAGCTACTCGCAAGCCGCGGTGATCTTCCCCTACATCCTCGTGGCGCCCGCCTACTTCGCCAACAAGATCCAGCTTGGCGGCATGATGCAGACGGCCTCCGCCTTCTCCAGCGTGCAGCAGGCGCTGTCGTTTTTCGTGTCGACATACAGGACACTCGCGGAATGGCGCGCCGTCATCGCGCGTCTCGACGGATTCGAGGCCGCAATCGCGAGCGCGGCCGCGCACGCAACCGGCACAGATTCGATACACGTCGTGCCGTCCACGGCGAACGACAGTATCGCTCTCAAGCAGCTTCTCGTCAGGTTGCCGAATGGAACGCCGCTGGTCTCAGCCGACACCTTCACTATTGCGAACAATGAGCGCACGCTGGTGAGCGGTCCGTCCGGCTCCGGCAAATCGACGCTGTTCCGGGCGATCGCCGGCATCTGGCCGTTCGGAAACGGCGCGATTAACGTGCCGGTGGGCGCAACTCTGATGATGATGCCCCAGCGCCCGTATTTTCCGGTTGCCCCGCTGAAGGCTGCCATTGCCTACCCGGCGGAAGCCAGCGCTTTCAGTTCGGATCAGGTCAGCGACGCTCTGGTCGCAGTTGGCCTGCCGCGGCTCGCGTCAGAACTGGACCAGGAGGCGCACTGGAATGGTACGCTCTCGTTGGGCGAGCAGGAGCGCCTGGCGCTGGCACGCGCGTTACTGCACAAGCCGCAATACCTTTTTCTGGATGAAGCGACCGCATCGCTCGACGAAGCGTCTGAAGCGGCCCTTTACAAACTGCTCGAGGAGAAACTACCGACCACCACCATCGTATCCATCGGTCATCGCTCGACGCTGGAAACCCTTCACCAACGCAAGATCATGCTAACCCGCGATGGCGATCGTTTCGCACTGCAGAACCGCGGCGAAGTTGCTGCATTGGCATCGGCGATCAAGCCTTCCGGCAAAGCGCCACTGGCCTGACGCCCGCACCACCGCCGGCCCGGGATATTTGCCGACCGCACCTCAGGGCTGGTCGCTATTGCCGATTATGACGAACATTGGTTGGATCACGACCTGCCACTGCGCCGGGGGAAAGCGAAAGACACGTCTTGTCCCCGCACAGGCACTTGAGCATGTAGAACGTGCGCCCGCTCGGCGGGTCTAACATGCTGGCTACGAACCTCGGCTGATTGCCGCATTTCGTACAGCTATCCGGACCCAGTTCTCGCGAGCGAATCACTTGTTTCATAACGAGGAATGGAATCGCGATAGCGCGGCAAACACAACCTGATTTTTAAACTAGCCTCGCTATTCTCCTCGCTCGGGACGGAGGGTTTGATCCAACACTATCCGGTAAGTTCGATGACATCGGCAGGCCCGAGAGCTTGATTCACAAAAAAGCGGCGGCAGATCGCTCCGCCGCCGCTCTTTCCCGAAATCAGAATTTACTTGAGGTTAGTCAAAGCCGTCAGGTCAGCCGAGAACTTTACGATGCCCGCCGCGCCGCACCAGTTGGTACCCGCGCCGGTCGGGTTGATCGCGGTAATGTTGGTTGTTCCGGAAGCGTTGAACGCGCTGGTGAAGGCGTTGCAATCGCCCTTCGAGAGGTTCGTGTCGGAGTAGCGCAGATCCAGCGTGAACACCTTGTAGGTGAAGCCGACGCCGATGTTCCATGTGTTGTAGTCGGTATAGTTGATGCCGTTCGGGAAAGGTCCTGCAAAGCCGGGATTGGTAAAGGTGGTGCCGTAGAACGAGTCCGACGTTCCGAGCCACTGGCGGCCAAATTCGCCCGAAACGTACATTCCGAATCCGCTGGCTCCGAACATGGCGGCCGGCGCAATGTACTTGCCGGTGATCGACGCGTAGTTGCCCCAGGCGCCGGAATTCAGGAAGTTCGGGGTATAGTACTCGTTGAGCCCGAACTGCCAGTTGTCATTGATGGTGTAATTAGCTTTTGCGTAGACCTCGAAGAAGCTCACGTCCTTCTTCATCACGTTGCCGTTGGCTAGGAAGATCGTGCTGGTGCTAACCGGGCAGACACCGCCGCCAGGAATGCCGCCCGTGAGCGTGCCGTCGGCGCAACTGCCGCCCGGATAGAGATAACCCCAAATACCGAAGTCGAATGCAACTGGTCCGAATGTCGGGCGGATACCGCCGTAGACGTCGATCTCAGCGGCGGCTCGGTTTGCGAAGGAAATGCTCTCACCGGCAACGCCGATGTAGAGCTGCAGGTCTTTGGTTACGTTGTAGCGCGGCTCGAAATAAGCGGCGACCGATGGCTTGTGGTTGGATTGGGTGACACCGCGAAAGATGTAGTCGTTCATGAGCGCGCTGCCGAAGGCCAAATCCCACGGCTCAAACGCCGGTGGAGGCGGAGCCCTGAGAGCCTTAACGGACATATCCGCAGCGACTGCGGGAGCCGATACAATTGCCAGCGCCGTTGCCAACAACACCAATTTCTTCATGACGATCCCCATCCGATTTTAAGATCAGTCCGATTCGGCGCCCCCCAGGGACAAACGACACCCAACTGCAGCTAAATTCGTTCAGCTTGGGTGCAATCTGCATCCCGTTACCCCAACCGAAAAGCAAAAATGGCGCGCATCTGCCGCCTTTTTGGGCTTTCGCGCTGCTGATGCGCATGTAATCAGCGAGTGTTGCATTCCGACAACAACTTTGACCCGCTTCGGAGCTCCCTTGGAACGACAAGCGTGCCTGACGGGTGCGGTTTTTCAGGGTTTGCTCAGAAGCTTGGACGAATCACTCGTACTCACCGAAGCGCGACCTCACGGCCGTGTTCGGTCGAAGAAAAAGGCCGCTGCGGGGAGCGCTGCGGCCTCGAAACTTCACCGAACGGAATCGGCGAGTGTGCTGCTATTGATCGTCCTCGCCTCCGGACGAATTTTCGGTCGATTGTCCCCATGAAGACGCGGCACTCGGTCCGGCCCAGCTCGGCGCGGCTTCGGAAGCGGTCATGGATTCAGCCGCCTCGGCTTTCGAGGGAGCGGCGGCGGCTTTTTTCCTGCCGCCACCTTTCCTGGAGCTGGCCTTCTTGGCTGATCTTTTTGGCGCTGCCGCCTTGGACTTTTTGGCGGATTTTTTGGCCGACTTCTTCGCCTTCTTGCCCGTCTTTTTTGCCGACTTCTTCGATGATTTCTTTGCGGATTTCTTCTTGGCTGTCACCGTTGTTTTTCTGGCCTTCTTAGCCTTCTTGCCACTCTTCTTCTTTTTGCCTTTAGCCATCGTGATCCTCCTGTTGCCGCCCACCAATGTCTATCGAGCGTTCAATGGTCCGCCTCAAACGTGAGGCCCGTCGGTCAGTTCAGTCGGGCGGGGACCGCCTGTCGCCCAATCCAGAAGCTCAATCGTGTGCACCACAGGAACGGACGTGCCGCCGGCGATCTGCACCATGCAACCAATGTTGCCCGCGGCAATCATGTCCGGATTGACCTTCGCGATGTTGGCGACCTTTCGATCACGTAATTTGTTCGCGATGTCCGGCTGCAAAATGTTGTAGGTCCCTGCCGAGCCGCAACACAAATGGTTCTCGGGCACATCTTTCACCACGAATCCATTCTTGGAAAGCAATTCTTTCGGAGCTTGCGTGATTTTCTGTCCATGCTGCAGCGAACAGGCCGAATGGTAGGCAACGACGATGTCACGGGGCTGCTGCGCCGGCCGCAGCGAGATTCGACTGAGATACTCCGTGATGTCCATCGCGAGCGCCGATACGGTTGCCGCCGCCACCGCGAATTCGGGGTCCTGTCGGAGCATATAGCCGTAGTCCTTGATCACCGTGCCGCAGCCCGATGTTGTCACCAGAACGGCGTCAAGGCCGTTCTGCTCGGCTTCTTTGAGCCACACCTTGATGTTGGCGCGCGCACGCGCCAATGCATCGTCGTCCCGTCCGAGATGATGGGTAAGCGCGCCACAGCATTGCTCGTCCTTGACCAGCACCACCTCGACGCCATGACGCGTCAGCAGGTTGATGGCCGCCTGATTGATGCGAGGGGCCAGCACCTGCTGGGCGCAGCCCTGCAGCAAGGCGACACGTCCGCGCTTCTCGCCATGGGCTGCAAAAACGCTTCCGGCGGTCGGGCCCGGCGCCGGCAAGCTGGGTGGCGCTAGCGCCAGCATCGCCTTGATACGCTGCAAAAGAATGGAGACGTCCGATCCGGTTTTCGTCACCGGCAATAGCGCGCTGAGCGGTCGCCCAAGCCGCGCCAGGGCCATCCCGGCGCGAAACAGTCGTGGGCGCGGCAGCACCCAGGCCAGAACGGCGCGCAGCATCCTCTCGCTCAACGGCCTCCTGTAATCCTTTTCGATCCTTACCCGCGCCTGATCGACCAGATGCATGTAGTTCACGCCCGACGGACAGGTGGTCATGCAGGCGAGGCAGGAAAGGCAGCGGTCGATGTGCTTGACCACTTCGCGCGTCGGCGGACGGTTTTTCTCCAGCATCTCCTTGATCAGATAAATCCTGCCACGCGGGCTATCCAACTCGTCACCGAGCAGCACATAGGTTGGGCAGGTCGCCGTGCAGAATCCGCAATGCACGCAGGCCCGCAAGATCTTGTCGGCCTCGGCGATATCGGGGTTGGCGAGCTGAGCGACGCTGAATTCTGTTTTCATGACCGGGAATCTCGAAGCATGCGGCCGCGATTCAGGATGTTCTTGGGATCGAAGCTTTGGCGGACCCGCTCGCTCAAAGCAGCCAGACCGGCGGGCTGAGGGTGGAATACATCTACATTGCGGCGCAGCTCGTCGGAGGCGCGTAGCAACGTGGCATGACCTCCGGCGGCCTCGGCGCGTTGACGTACCAAGGTGGCCTGAGCGTCTTGGTTGGGCGGCAGAGCCGCCCAGATCAGGCCACCGCCCCAGTCGTAGATCACCTCCCCGCCCGTATCTCGCGCCAGCCGCTCGCCCAGCGCGCCGCCAGCGGCGGGCGGACAGACGATGCGCCATACCGGCCAGACGCCGAGCGGGCCGCTGGCCGCGAACGGCACGACGTCTCGAACCGAGTTCCAGATCTCAGCAGACGCGGGACCTTCGACAATGTGCGCCGTCCCGAACGGCGCAAGCAGCTTGGCGAGCGCGGCAGCGCGATGGACAACCGACGCGGAGATACCCTCCAGGCGCAGCACCGTGATCGCCCCTCGCCCTGGTGCGAGGGCGCCGAGCCCGCCTCCGTCCTCTCGGAATGTGGATTTCGGTACATGGGCCGCGCCTGAAACATCGAACGGCGAGCCCAGCGCCACAATCATGGCACGGTTTGCAGTGGAATCATCGAGCGCCGCCAACACCAACGTTCGTTCGCTCTCGGGCCGCGGCATCACCTTCAACGTCACTTCGGTCATCACCGCCAGGGTGCCCCACGATCCCGCGAGAAGCTTGCAGAGATCGTAGCCGGTGACGTTTTTCACAACCCGTCCACCCGCCTTGAAGCTGTCGCCGAAACCGGAGACGCCATGCGCGCCTAACAGATGGTCGCGGGCGCCACCGGCTTTGATTCGCCGGGGACCAGCCAGTCCCGCGGCGATCATGCCGCCGATGGTTGCCTTGTCGGCGGTTCCGAGCAGCGGCGAGGTATCGATCGGCTCGAACGCGAACTGCTGATCTTTTGAATCGATCAGCGATTGCACGTCCGCCAGGGGCGCCCCCGCTTGCACGGTGATGATCAACTCATTCGGTTCGTAGGAAGTCACCGCGTTCAGTGCGGATACATCGAGCAGTGCATTGGTCGCCATCGGTTGCCCGATCAGCCGCTTGGAGCCATGACCTACGATCTCGAGCGGCTGCTCGCTCGCGATTGCGGCGCGCACTACCTGTTCGACATCCCTGGCGTCGCGAACCCTGAGAGTATCCACGCTCGTCTGCTCAAAACCGCGGGAGTTCGGGGAAGGCGAGCTTGCCGCCATGGACGTGCATCCGGCCAAGTTCGGCGCAGCGATGCAAGGTGGGAAACACCTTGCCGGGGTTGAGCAACCCTTGTGCGTCAAACGCGCATTTCAATCGCTGCTGCTGATTAAGGTCGATCTCGCTGAACATCTCGGGCATCAGGTCCCGCTTCTCGATACCAACGCCGTGTTCCCCCGTAAGCACGCCGCCAAGCTCGACACAGACTCGCAGAATATCGGCGCCGAACGCCTCGGCCCGTTCCATTTCCCGTGCCTTGTTCGCGTCGTACAGGATCAGCGGATGCAGGTTGCCGTCACCGGCATGGAATACATTGGCGACCCTCAGATCGTATTTAGCCGAGAGATCACGGATGCGCGCCAGCGCCTCAGGCAGTTTGCCACGCGGAATGGTGCCATCCATGCAGAGATAGTCAGGCGATATCCGTCCTACCGCCGGAAACGCCGCCTTGCGGCCGGCCCAGAACAGATTCCGCTCGGCCTCGGATTGCGAGGTCTGACACGTAGTCGAACCGCAGCCCTGCGCGATTGCCTCGACTCGCCTGATCAGTTCATCAACCTCGACGCCAGGACCGTCGAGTTCGATGATCAGGAGCGCCTCGACGTCGAGCGGGTAACCGGCATGGACAAAGGCTTCCGCAGCGTGGATCGCGGGCTTGTCCATCATTTCCATGCCGCCCGGAATGATTCCGGCCCCGATGATCCGCGCGACGCATTCGCCGGCCGCCTCGACTTCGGCGAAACCCACCATCAACGCTCTCGCGGTCTCCGGCTTCTGCAGTATCCGGACCGTTACCTCTGTGATAACGCCCAGCAGGCCTTCTGAACCCGTGATGATGCCCATCAAGTCGTACCCGCTGGTCTCGGCGGACTTGCCGCCAACCCGGATGATCTCGCCCGTGATCAGCACGATTTCGCACCCCAACACGTTGTTGGTGGTCATGCCGTACTTCAGGCAATGCACGCCGCCCGAATTCTCCGCGACATTGCCGCCGATCGAGCAGGCAATCTGCGAGGATGGGTCCGGCGCATAGTAGTATCCGGCATGCCCCACCGCCTGGCTGATGGCGAGATTGGTCACCCCGGGTTCGGTCACGACGGCGCGGTTGTCGAAATCGATCTCCCGGATGCGCTTGAACTTGCCGAGCCCAAGCAGCACGGCATCTGCGAGTGGCAGCGCGCCTCCCGATAGCGAGGTACCGGAGCCGCGCGGCACCACCTTGATGCCCTGCTCGAAGCAGTATTTCAGAACCCGAGACACTTGCTCGGTGGTGTCGGGTAGCACCACCACCATCGGCGGCTGACGGTAGGCCATCAGTCCATCGGACTCATAGGGTACC
The DNA here is from genome assembly GCA_045811665.1 of Bradyrhizobium sp. GTDB lineage: Bacteria > Pseudomonadota > Alphaproteobacteria > Rhizobiales > Xanthobacteraceae > Bradyrhizobium. Next base: position 29,223 of record JBJMTO010000193.1, on the reverse strand, counting down.
ATTTCGGCGGCACTGTCGATCACGCCCTCGCCCGGCACGATTGCGCGTAAGGCGCTGACGATTGTGTCCCGGCGATCCAGGATGCCCCGATCCGGATTCGGCATCATAACTGCCATGTCTATTCTCCCCGGCCGCTGATTGCGTCCAGTCACGATTTGTCATGACGAATCAAGCACGTCTGAGCGGTTTTGGGTAGCTTGCCGACGCAGAATGTCAGCTATCCGAAAGCGGTAGGCAACATAGCTTGAGCCCAGGCGTTTGCCGCTTGTTCATCGCGAGTGCCTCGTGCAACAACGCCCGCAGCCTCGCCTCGTCTCCCCGAACGTATGAAGAGCACACGCCATGAAAACATCGATCCTGACCGCGCTGGTCCTCACCATGTCGTTCGCAGCCAACTCGGTGGTGCTGGCGCAGGACGCCGCGGCCGGCAAGAGCTCTTTCAACAAATGCATGGCCTGTCACGCGATTGGCGAGGGTGCCAAGAACAAGGTTGGCCCCGAGCTAAATGGGCTCGATGGACGCAAGGCCGGAACGGCGCCCGACTACAACTACTCCGAAGCCAACAAGAACTCCGGCATCACCTGGAGCGAGACCGTGTTCAAGGAGTACATCAAGGACCCGAAAGCGAAGATCCCGGGTACCAAAATGGTGTTCGCTGGAATCAAGAACGAGAAGGAGATCAACGATCTCTGGGCGTTCCTTTCCCAATACGATAAAGACGGCAAGACGAAGTAAGCGGGCTGCGGGTCACAAAGCCGACGGCCCGTGTTGCACGAGTTTTCCCCCACTGGTTAGCGGCTAGTTGAGGCTGATCACGTCGCGATGTGCGAGCTTGCCAAGCAAGCCCTCTATCTCCTCGATCACGAGGTCAGGTATGACATTCGGGATCATGTGACCTACATTTGGCAACACGACCAACTTCGCGCCAGGAACCGTTTTCGCGAACGGCAGTGAATGGATATCCGAGGTCACCGTCCGGTCGGCGTCTCCTGAGATCACCACCGTCGGCACCGCGATTTCTCCGTAGCGATGCGCTTGTTCGGCTACCGCAGCCTTCAACGTCACCATGTCCCAAGCGTTTGCGAGGAATTCGCCGGGACGCAACAGCAGCAGCGTCGAAGTACTGCCAACGAAGTTTAGCGGCAAGCTCTGCGGCAGGAACACGCCTCGCGCACCGGGCCCGGCGAGCAAGCAACCCAACGGGAGCGTAATCGTGTATGCGAGCAACGGTCCGATGACCGGGGTCGTGATGAGCTTGTTGTACCATCCAACCCCTCCGCGCCAAGGATAGGCTACCGGCGCCAGCATCACCAACCCGGCGACACGCTCGGGGTGATCGAGCGCCATGGAAGCGCCTAGCGCGCCGCTCCAGGAATGCACCACCAGCAGCGCCGGGCCGACGCCCAGCTTCCGGAGCCCCTCGGCGATCATCCTACCCTGGATCGCCGGCGTTGAATCCTGCAGCCGCTCGCGGGTGCTCCAGCCGTGGCCCGGGCGATCGACCAGGATCACCCGATGATTTTGGGCGAGCCGCTCCCCCAAGGGCTGGCGCATGATCTCCAGATTCGAGCTGGCGCCGTGGATCATCACAATAGGCGGACCGGCGCCATCGCGCGGGCCGGTATCGATAATGTTGATTTTGGCCCCCGCTACCTCGATCAACCTGCCTTGGGCAGGATGTAGGCGCTGAAGGACAGCGACACCGGCCTGGGTCAGCGCCGCAAGGACCACCACAGCGGTCACCAGCAGAAATAATATCATCTTGGCTGTCCGGATGACCTTGGCACGCCTTAGGTACGACCCCGTGGCGGCATGGTTTCGCCGTCTGTGTTTGGCCCCAGCGAAAATGACGCGTTTCGGCCAGAGCGGAAGCGCCTTCATATTGCCGTGGTGCCTTCATTTATATCTAAGCTCATCCGCGGCTGCGGGTGACAAGAGCAAACATCCTGGCGATGGTTGCCGAAAACTGTCCACGTAATCCACAGGAACGCGGATTGGGTGCCGGCGTTTGTTCAGGAAGAACCGGGAGGCTTTTTCGATGAGTTCGAGACCAAGTGAAGCTGTGATCGATCGGATCGTGGCAAGTTGCGATGGCGACGTTCATGGAGCGCTGCGCGCACTGCTGCTGGTCAATGAACAACTGGAGGCGGAACTTCAACAGCTTTACGCTGCAGTCGCGGTGGGAGGACCGTTCGAGCGCGGCAGCAATGTGCTGCACTAGTACCGTTTGCCGGACGTGTCCCAGCAGTCGTCCAAACTCAAACGACTGTCTGCGTCGTCGTTTTGCTGACGCGGCTGCCCACGGAAGTACGGATTAGATATCGCGGCCTTCGACCTTTTCAGTCAGGCTCTTGATCAGGTCAGGCACCTTCTCAAGGTGCGGGTTGATGGCGAGCGCCTTGCGAAACGCATCAAGCGCGCGCTTCTCGTCGCCGATGTCCTGCATGATCATCCCTAGCCCGGCCAGCGCCCCGAAGTGCCTCGGTTCTCGCTGCAGCACCTGCTCGATGTCCTGCAGCGATCGCGCGTAGTCATTGCGCAGATAATACAGCGTCGCACGCCTGTTCCATGCCTCGACATAATCGGGACGCAGCTTGACCAGCGAGTCGAGCAGCTTCTGCGCGGTTTCCATCTGCTGCGCCTCCATCGCCGCTTTGGCTCGCGTCATCAGCAGTGCCGCAGTATCGCTCGGGGTCTGCAGCCATATCGCCCAGATCCGCGCCTCCACATGCTTGGCGCTGGTCTGATCGGGCGCGGCCTTCAAGGCTCCGAACAAAAAATCGAGACCGCGGGTGCGATCCGCGCCGACCTTCGGCAGCTTGCTCGGGGGCTCCGGCGGAACTTTCTTCTGCTGCTTCGGCGGGTTTGGCTGCAAGTTCTGCGCAAACGCGCTTGCAGGCGCTACCGCAACTGCGGCGGCCAGCAATATTGAGGCGACGCAGCTACGCGCTGTCGGGAAACTTGATTCCATTCATAAAGTGTAGACGCGCGGAAACGGGCTGCAAAGGAGCAACCGCCTCAAACACCTGTGAAGGCAAAAGTTTCAGGCCGCGGCCGGGCGGCTCCGGATCAACCTTGGCGCGCCTTGAACCGGCGTTGAACCTTGTTGATCACGTAAACCCGGCCCTTGCGGCGGACCAGGCGGTTGTTGCGGTGACGACCGCGCAGTGATTTCAGCGAGTTACGGACCTTCATGGGACAATCCTGATACTTTGAAAGGCCGTGTTCGGCGCTATCGTTTGGGAGCCCAAAATAGCAAAACAGGCTCGTCCCGCCGGCAGCCGTGCCGCCCCGGGATGCGCGGTTTCTAAGCCATTACGCGGTCCCATGTCAATTGACAGGGCCTTTGGGCCAATTTGGCCTGCTGGGCCTCGCGGCTAGAAGCTGGAATCGAAGCACCCCGGAAATCAAGGGGTTGGGAACTCGACCATCGCTTCCCCGGTCGCAACCTTCTCGCCGGCTTGATTGCGTACCATCACGTCGATCAGCACCCAGCGCGATCTTGCCGTTTTTTGTTTCGATTTGACGACTCCGACGGGCCGGATTGTGTCACCGGGCCGGACCGGCTTGACCCACCTGGTCTCGAGGCGCCGGTAGATGGCGCCGGCGGGGTAGGCCCAGTCCGTAATCATGCGCGAGATGAGCCCGAAATTGCTCATGCCGTGCATGATGATGCCACCAAAATTCGTCTTGCCGAAATCGCCTTTCATATACTCATCATCGAGATGCAGAGGATTGTAGTCCAGTGAGGCATCGCAAAACAGGCGGATGGATTCGCGGCTGACCGCGAATTCAGGCCCCTCGATCGCGTCGCCGGCCCTAAGCTCGTCGTATGTGGTTGGCATGTCTACTCTCCTTCTCCGTTACTGCGGCCGGATCGTCCAGCCACGGCCCGAGCAGATCACCTCGCCATGCTGGTTGAAGAAAACGTTGTCGTGCACGACAAACAACCGTTCCCGCTTGATGAACTTGTCGAGCGCACGAGCCTGCAACGTGATGACATCACCGGGGCGCGCCGGAACATTGTAGCTCCACGACTGACCGGCATTGACCGTTCCCGGGCTGCGCATCCAGTCGTCGACCGGCGTGCAGGCAAACATCAGGAGAATATGGATGGAGGGCGGTGCGATCAGCCCGCCATAGACGGTTGCTCTGGCGTAGCCCTCGTCGAAATACATCGGGTTGTCTTCACCGACGGCAGCGCAATACAGTTCGATGGCCTCTCGCGTCAGGGTGTATGGAACGGTCTTGCGCGGCTCGCCAGGCACAATGTCGTCCCACAGTTTCCGCACGTTCGCGTGTTTCCAGAAGTCGGTCTCGAACGCCTCGGCCTGCGTCATGCCATGCTCCCCTTTTCTGTTTTGCAGAAATTGTTGGGTGATATAGTCGATATCTAACGGTGCAATCGATTGACCGCCAGGAAATCAACATGTCCAAATTGATGCTGCCCAATATTGAAGAGGTCGTGGCGATCGACATCCACACCCATGCCGAAGAGCCCTGTGGCATGCATGGTGATGACGGCTACGACGATTTTCAGGCGCAAATGGCCGAATACTTCAAATCACCCAACAAGCATCCACCAACCGTGCCGGAAACCGCGGCCTATTACCGGGCCAAGAAAATCGCGGCCGTGATCTTTCCCGTCGATGCCGAGCGTGAGACTGGATTCCGCCGCTACGACAATTACGAAATGCTGGAAATTGCCGCCGAGAATTCGGACGTGCTGATCCCGTTCGTCAGCATCGATCCGCACAAGGGCAAGCTCGGCGTGCGCGAGGCACGCAAGCTGATCGAGGAATACGGCGTCAGGGGCTTTAAATTTCATCCAACCATGCAGGGCTTCTATCCCAACGATCGCATGGCCTACCCCTTATACGAGGCGATCAGTGACGGTGGCGCGATCGCACTTTTTCACACCGGCCAAACCGGCGTGGGATCCGGCATGCCCGGCGGCATGGGCATGCGGCTGAAATATTCCAACCCGATGTACATGGACGATGTTGCGGCGGATTTCCCCGACTTGAAGATCATCCTCGCGCACCCGTCTTTCCCTTGGCAGGAAGAAGCGCTTTCGGTCGCGACCCACAAGCCGAATGTCTACATCGATCTCTCCGGCTGGTCGCCAAAATATTTCCCGCCGATCCTGGTGCGCTACATCAATTCCGTCCTGCAGGACAAGATGCTGTTCGGCTCGGACTGGCCGGTGATTACGCCGGACCGGTGGCTTGCAGATTTTGCCAAGCTCGAGATACGTGACGAGATCAGGCCGAAGGTGTTGAAGGCCAATGCGCGAAAGCTGCTGGGCATTTGAACGAGTGTAGGTGCCTGCCCACGCCGTCGGACAAAAGAACAAGCCAAACTGATGATCAAAGCTGTTGTATTCGACGCCTACGGGACGCTCTATGACATTCAGTCGGTAGCTAATGTAACCGAAGAGACGTTTCCGGGTTACGGCGATATCATCACGCAGATCTGGCGCATCAAGCAGCTCGAATATAGCTGGCTGCGTTCGCTGATGCGGCGTTATCAGGATTTCTCGGCGATCACGCGAGACTCGCTCGTCTACACCCTGCGAGTGCTCGGTCTCGAACACGACAGCGCCGTCCTTGATCGGATCATGGACAAATACCTGCACCTCGGCCTTTATCCGGACGCGATCTCGACACTGAGGTCCATCGGAGGACGCAAGCTGGCGATTCTTTCCAATGGCAGCTCGGGGATGCTTAACGCACTCGTGCAGAACAGCGGACTTGAGCGCGTGCTCGATGCCGTCATTAGCGTCGAGTCCAAAGGGATTTTCAAGCCGGCGCCGGAGGCCTATGGCCTCATCGAAGAGGTTCTGCGGGTGCCTCCTCTGGAGGTGCTTTTCGTATCCTCCAATCCTTGGGACGCCTGCGGAGCGAAGGCTTTCGGCCTGAATGTCGCCTGGATCGAACGGGTGACGCCGGAGGCGATGGCGCTGGCCTGCGTCAAAAGCGACGTCGTTCCCCCGCTCACGATATTCAAGGCGCTGCGGACACAGATGGATGAACTTGGGGTCCAGCCGGACTATTGCATCCACAGCCTGTCCGAATTGCCTGCTGTGATCGGCGCGCATGAGTCTTGATTCTGTGCGCGCCTTTTTCGCGAACAAGGCTCCCGATATCGCGGTGATCGAATCGCCCCTGAGTTCGGCGACGGTGTCGCTGGCGGCCGAGGCCTACCGCGTTGCGCCGGGGCGGATAGCAAAAACACTATCGCTTCGGCTGGGTGAGCGTGTGGTGCTGATCGTGACCAGCGGCACTTCGCGGCTGGACAACAGGAAGCTGAAGGCGCTGTTCGGCGTGAAGCCGAAGATGCTCGGCCTGGACGAGGTCGCCGAGATTACGGGGCATGAGGTCGGCGGGGTATGCCCGTTCGGCCTGAAAACGCCACTGCCGGTATACTGCGACGTTTCGCTGAAGGCATTCGAGGAAGTGGTGCCCGCAGCCGGATCGACCCACAGTGCGGTGTGCATCGCTCCATCGCGGCTGGCTCAGCTCACCGGCGCCGAATGGGTCGATGTGTGCCAGCATCCCTCCTAGAGCTTGATTTCAAGAGCATCGCAATAGCACGGCCTCATCTCTCACTCGACCTTGCCGATCTTCTTCACAGCCGCGATCAGGCGCGCGCTGTCCTCCGCGACGAACTTGGAAAATTCCGGCGCATCCATATAGGCGACCGGACTTCCTGCGGTCTCGAAGGTCCTGATCACCTCGGGACTTTTCACCGCCTGCGCCATGGCCTCGCGTAGCCGCGTCATGATGGGCGTCGGCAACGCGCTTTGCGCAAATAGCCCCGCCCAGATGTAAAACTCGACATCGTTGTATCCGAGTTCCTTGAATGTCGGCAGATCTGGAAAACTCGCAATCCGCTGCGCACCCCAATTCGCCAGTACGCGCATTTTGCCGTCATCGACCTGCTGCTTCAGCGTGCCAGGCGCGGAGGCCAATGCCTGAACGGTGCCGCTCAGGAGCGCGGTCAGGGCCGGGCCTGCCCCGCGAAATGGTATATGCAGCAATTTTATGCCGGCGCTCGCGCAGAACATTTCCATGGCGACATGCAACGTCCCGTAAGGGCCGGATGACCCATAGGGGATTTGGCCGGGACGTTTCTTCGCGTCCTCCACGAACTCCTGCAGTGTTTTCCAGGGCGCCGAGGCCGGCACTGCCAGCAGCGTGGGATCGGCCAGTACACGCGCCACCGGCGCGAATTGCGAAACCTCGTAAGCCACCGGTCGATCGAACAGCCTGTCGGCTTCAGGCAGAACCGCCAGCGAGGACAGCGTCATCAGCAAGGTATAGCCGTCCGGCTCGGCGCGCGCGGCTGCGGCATTACCGATCGAGCCACCCGCGCCACCCGCGCGATTGTCCACGATGAAAGGTTTTCCCAGTATCTTTTCCAGCGCCAATGCCACCGGCCGCGCCGCGAGATCGGCCTGCCCGCCCGCCGGGAACGGCACGATCATGGTGACATTTCGTGCCGGCCACGCCGCTTGCGCGAACGCCGCACTCGAGAACGCCACCTGCGCCATTGGCAACGCGGCCGCCGCTTTCAGAAGTTCGCGTCGGTTCATCGGCACATTTCTCCCACTGATTTTGTTTTTCGCTGTACTTTCATCGATCACAGGCCGTCGCGCGGCCGTCTCTGGGTGGGCCTAACTCTGAGGCCGAGGCGCTAGAGCAGTTACACAGTGCGGCTGGACACCGCAACAATCAACGCCGGGCCGGCTTCAATTCGCGGGTGCCGGAATCCGCGCCGCGTCCCCTCCTGCGCTTGCTGAAATGCTTCGCCAGAAAATCGGACAGCACCTCGACGCGCGCAGGCCGGGGCCCGCGCGAGGGCGTGACCAGGTGCACTGCCCCTTCGGCCTGCTTCCAACCTTTCAGGATCACCTCGACGCGGCCCGAGGCGATGGCGTCGCCGACGATGAACTCAGGCAAATCGGCGATCCCCAGTCCAGCGAGAAGGGCAGGCATCAACGCCTCACCATTGTTGACGCGTAACGGCCCGTTCGGACGCACGCTGGCCTGTTCGCCTGCAGAATTGGTATAGTGCCAGACGCCCGGCGTGGAGAGATATGCGTAACCAAGGCACTTATGCTGCCCCAGGTGCATCGGATGAGTCGGGCGGCCATGCCGCTTAAGGTAACCTGGCGTCGCCACGGTATAGCGCGGCATCGCGCACAAGCGCCGCGCCATCAATGAGGAATCGGGCAGGCTCGCGATCCGCAAAGCTGCGTCGATCCCCTCGCCGATCAGATCCACCATCGCGTCACTCAGGTGAAGGTCGATGGTGACATCGGGATATTGCTGCAGAAACTCCGGCAGGATAGGCGCAACGGCTTTGATCCCGAAAGTCATCGGCACGGCCAGCCGCACCGATCCGCGGGGCGCAACCGACTGCGCCAGAGCCTCGTTCTCCGCCGCCTCGCCATCGGCCAGCAGGCGCGCGGCCCGTTCCGACAGTTTTTGCCCGGCATCGGTCAGTGCAAGCCGCCGCGAGGTGCGGTTGAACAGCCTCGCGCCGAGCCGCTGCTCCAGCCGGGTGACGGCTTTCGAAACCGTGGCCTTGGAAAGCGCCAGTTCGCCGGCAGCCGAAGCAAACGATCGTAGCTCGGCAACCTTTGCGAAAATCGCGAGACCTTCGAAGTCGGGAAGTTTGGCCATCGGGCTGATCCATCATAGCACAAATGGAAACAATGCATTTCCATTGTTTCTATTTCTATCGCAGGGGCGAGCGCATATCTAGAGATCAACAGCAGACAAAGGAGTGTTTCATGATCGAACTCAGGCCATTCTCGAACCTCGGCGGCGCAGACCACGGCTGGCTGAAGGCCAAGCACCACTTCTCATTCGGCAGCCACTATGACCCTGACAATATGGGCCACGGCGCCTTGAGGGTGTGGAACGACGATGAGATCGAGCCGAACAGCGGCTTCCCCGCGCATCCCCACGCCAACATGGAAATCATCACCTACGTCCGCGAAGGCGCGATCACCCATCAGGACAGTCTCGGCAACAAGGGCCGGACCGAAGCCGGCGACGTGCAGGTGATGAGCGCCGGCTCCGGCATTCGTCACTCCGAATATAATGTTGAGCCGACCAAGACGAAAATCTTCCAGATCTGGATCGAGCCCTCGACGCAAGGCGGGGCGCCGACCTGGGGCGCCAAACCATTCCCGAAGTCCGATCGCTCCGGCAAACTCGTCACCATTGCCAGCGGCTTTGAAGGGGACAAGGACGCGCTGCCGATCCGCGCCAAAGCGCGGGTGCTCGCCACCACGTTGAAGGCTGGCGAGAGCGCGGAATATTCGCCAGCCGCGGCGCGCAATCTCTATCTGGTGCCGGCGACCGGCGCAGTCGAGATCAACGGCTTGCGTGTCAACGCACGCGACGGCGCCGCGGTCAGAGACGAGTCGCGGCTGAAAATTACAGCGTTGGAAGACTCAGAGCTGGTGCTGGTCGACGCAGCGTAAGGCCAGCCGCTCTGTAGTTCGACCGGCGCTCACGCCGAACAGGTTACAGCCAATTGAACCCCAAACAGCACGGACAACAGCAATGACGAAAGTTCTCGTTCTTTATTACTCCGCCTACGGGCACATCGAACAGATGGCAAATGCCGTCGCCGAAGGCGCGCGCAAGGCGGGCGCCACAGTCGACATCAAGCGAGTGCCCGAGCTGGTGCCGGAAGCCGTCGCGAAGGCCTCGCATTACAAGCTTCAACAAGAAGCACCGTTGGCGAAAGTCGAAGACTTAGCGGAGTATAACGCGATCATCGTTGGCACCGGCACCCGCTTCGGCCGCATGGCTTCGCAGATGGCGAACTTCCTCGATCAGGCCGGCGGTCTCTGGGCCAAGGGCGCGCTGAATGGAAAGGTCGGTGGCGCCTTCACCTCTACCGCGACCCAGCACGGCGGTCAGGAGACCACGCTCTTTTCCATCATAGCCAACCTCCTGCACTTCGGAATGACCATCGTAGGCCTGAACTATGGCTTTACGGGCCAGATGAAGCTCGACGAGGTGACCGGGGGCGCTCCCTACGGAGCTACGACCATTAGCGGCGGTGACGGCAGCCGCCAGCCCTCAGAAAACGAACTGGCGGGCGCGCGTTATCAGGGACGCATGATCGCCGAGACCGCTCGGAAACTGCATGGGTGATCACCTTGTAGCGGCATTCTGATCCGGCAAATGTCGCCCATCTTGTGGGGACAACACGGACATTGCCATGATCGAAATCATCTTCCTCTATCAACTTGCGCGCCAGCCGATGCAGGCAGCCGCGCGGCGCTGGTGGTGCCGCAGCTTGTTTCGCTTGGCGCGCGGCAAGGCTCGCTGCTCGGACGGCACCGGGTCCTGAAGCGGACACGCTGCGGCGACTCAAAAAGCATGCGGACGCATTGACGATCATGGACCTATGATACCGTGTTCAGTACCGACCCAACTGGCGATGACTGTTCGGATGTCACATGATCAAAGCCCTGGAAAACCCCTGGCCTGAACTGCCGCTCGCGGCATGGCGAGAGACCTGCGAAACCCTGCACCTTTGGACGCAGATTGTCGGGAAGATCCGTTTTGCGCGCACTCCGTGGCTGAATCATTCGTGGCACGTGGCGCTCTACTTGACCGCGCGGGGACTGACGACCTCACCTATTCCGAACGGCGACGGCACGTTTCAAATCGATTTCGATCTGGTCGATCACGTGTTGCGGGTATTCACAAGCGACGGCGCAAGGCGGGAGTTCGCGCTTGCCGGCCACTCAGTATCCAGTTTTTACCAAACCCTGATGACTGCTCTTGCAGAACTCGGCATCGTCGTCGCGATTGAGGACATGCCCAACGAATTGCCGGACCCCATTCCGTTTTCCCAAGACCATCGTCATGCGTCCTACGACACGGATTCGGTTCATCGCTTCTTCCAGATCCTTACCAATGCCGATCGGGTGTTCAAACAGTTTCGCACCGGCTTTATCGGCAAGGCGAGCCCGGTGCATTTGTTCTGGGGGAGCTTCGATCTGGCCGTGACGCGCTTCTCAGGACGAAGCGCACCGCGTCATCCCGGCCGCGTGCCGCATCTGTCCGACGACGTGGCATGCGAGGCCTATTCGCACGAGGTAAGCAGCGCCGGCTTCTGGCCGGGCAGCGGGCAAATCGCTTACCCGGCATTCTACTCGTATGCCTATCCTGAACCGCCGGGCTTCCGGACCGCCCAAGTGCGGCCGGGTGCGGCTTTCTTCAGCGAAGCCCTGGGGGAGTTCATTCTGCCGTATGAGGCCGTGCGAACCGAGCCAAAGCCGGAGGAGACCCTGCTCGACTTCCTGCAGAGCAGTTACGAGGCTGCCGCAAACGCTGCGAAATGGGATCGTGCATTGCTGGAATGCTCACCGGGGCAGGCCGGCGTGGTTCGGCAGATCTGACGCGAAAGCGCGCTTGTTAAGGCTCGCCCGCTGATGGCGGACGAGCCTCGTTTTACACCCGGAACTTACAGAGGCTTGATCTGTACCTTCCGGAACTTCACCACGCCCGAGCCATATTGCAGGGCCAGCGGCCCGCTCGCGTGTTTTGAATCCTGGACATCGACCGTCTTTTGTCCGTTGAGCACGACCAGTAGGCGCGGTCCCTGCGCCGTGATTTCATACGTATTCCACTTCCCGGCAGCCTTGGGCATGGGTTCGACTTTGGCGACATCGACGATGGCGCCGGTGCCGTATGTCGGATCAGGCCGCTTGTCGAAAATGTTGACCTCATAGCAAATCTTGGCGTCGATCTTCTTGGACTCATCGCAGCGGATGAAGATGCCGCTGTTGGCGTCTTCGTCGGTCCAGAACTCGGCCTTGATCTGGAAATCCTTGTACGAGTTCTTGCTCACCAAATAGGACGGGTCTTTCCCATCGAGCTTGTCGGCGACCAGCGCGCCGTCTTTCATCGCCCAATTGGCTTTGCCGACCTCATCCCAGTCGCCCATTTTGTTGCTGTCAACAAGTGTGACCCACCCGGCATCGCTTTGCCCGGAAGCCGGATTGGAGAAGTTGAAAGCGGCTGTTCCGATCAGCAACGCGACGGCGAGCGTAGATAGGTGCTTCATAATGAGGTCTCCCCTGATGTTTTTTGTTGCGCGAGACCTTTAGCATCACGGGGAGGCACGTGAAAACGTTTTTCATGCTGCAGTTGCGCTAGGCGAGCGAGACCGGTTAGCATGGCATTAATAATGGAAGAGCCTGAAAGAGCTTGCGCAGCGTTCAGCGGAGGGAAGACATGAAATCCAGGCTTCGGATGTGGGGATATTTGCTTGCACCGCTGATCTTCGCCGGCATATCGGGTGCAAGCTCCGCGGCCGAACTGAATCCAGCAGCGGTGATCTACAAATTGCCAGAGCAGATACCCTGGACCCCCGTCGATGCGCGCGGCGTGCAGAACGCGGTCGTTGTTGGCGACCCCAGCAAACCCGGCTTTTATGCGGTGTACACCAAATGGACCAAGGGCAACCATTTCAGCCGTCCTCACTTCCACCCCAACGACCGTTTCATCGTCGTGCTGCAGGGCACCTGGTGGGTTGGGTCAGGCCCGAAATTCGATCCCGCAAATTCGATTGCGATGCCGGCGGGAAGCTTCGTGACGCACTTCGGCAAGCAGGTGCATTGGGATGGCGCAAAGGAGGAAGACGCCGTTCTCCTGATCATGGGTGAGGGTCCGGCGACGTCGACCGGCGCGGAAGAGAAATAGCGCAAGCGCGCAACTTCGACCTTCTAGGCGCGTTTCTAATTTGGCGGTTTTCCGGCGGAGATGAGACGTGGCCGACAGCACGCTGATCAAAGTCCATATGGACGTAATTTCGTCAGATCGAAAAGCCGTCGGAAAGGTCGACAAGATCGAAGACGACGGCACGATCAAATTGACGAAGCAGAGTTCACCGGACGGCCAGCATCATCATTTCATCCCCCTGTCTTGGGTCGATCGCGTGGACCAGCACGTGCACCTGAACAAGTCGGGTGCGGACGTCACCTTGCATTGGCAACATGGAAAGCATTGACTGCCCCTTGGCACTTGCCCTTCCTGCATGGCTTTGAGACCATGTCTTCGACAGCAAGCAAGACCCACTTCCCACGTGGGCTTTGAGCCGAGGAAATTCCATGCCGCTGGTGCAGGCTGAACGTCTTACGAGCATCGGCGCGGCGCTACTCAGGGCTGCCGGCGCCTCGGATCAGGAAGCAAGTGCAGTGGCGATCGGCTGCGTCGATGCCAACCTCGCCGGCCACGATTCTCATGGGGTAATCGCGATCCCGACCTATATCGATCGTATCAAGGTCGGCCACATCGTACCCGGGGCCAAGTGGACGATCGTGCAGGAATCACCGACCACGACGGTGATCGACGGCAACTGGGGGTTCGGCTTTCATGTCAACGCCAAAGCGATGGCGCTAACGATTGAGAAGGCGCGCACTGCCAATGTCGCGGCCTGCACGGTGTTCCGTCAAAGTCATGTCGGACGGCTCGCCGCCTATCCCATGATGGCGATGCGCGAAGGCATGATCGGCCTTGCGACCGCCGACTCAGGACGAACACCCAAGCACGTCGCACCGTTCGGCGGACGGGAAGCGCGTCTCGGCACCAATCCGATCTCGATCGCGGTGCCGTCTGACCTTGAGGCGCCGTTTTACCTGGACATGGCGACTTCCGCCGTGGCTGCGGGAAAGATCCAGCTTGCCGCGGCGCGGGGGGAGGAAATCCCGACCGGATGGATTGTTGACAGCGAAGGCCGGCAGACCACCGATCCCACTCAATTCCGAAATGGCGGCGCGCTGCTGCCGCTAGGTGGCAGTGAAGGTTACAAGGGCTCCGGGCTGGCGGCGATGGTGGAGGTGCTCTGTGGCCTACTGACCGGCTTGGGCTTCGGCGTCGAGCCCACCGGACGGCACAATGACGGATGCTTTATGGCGGTGTTCAACGTGGCAGCTTTTCGTCCGCTGAAAGACTTCAAGAAAGAGGTCGCGGAGTTCGCGCGTTATCTCAAGGCGACACCGCCGTCGGAGGGCTCACCGGGCGTGTTCTATCCAGGCGAGGTCGAGTATCTGCGCGAGCAACAACGCAGGCTATCCGGAATCGAGGTGGAAGACACGACCTGGGATAAATTGCGGGCACTCGCGGGCGAATACAAGCTTTCCGCCGAGCTCGATCTGCATTGAGTACGAGATAGCCGAGTAAAGGGGAGACCAACATGACGCGGCAGATGGTGATGGTCGGCTTCCTGCAGGCGCAGAACTGTACCAACCTCCCGAGCTCGTGGCGCCATCCGGAATCGCGCGACGACTCGATGTCGGCGGATTACTACCAGGAGATCGGCCGAATTCTGGAGTCCGGAAAATTCCACATGGCTTTTTTTGACGATCGGCTGGCGATGCCTGATCGATACGGAAACGATCATGCCCATACTGTCGAGTACGGAATCCGCTGCGTAAAGATGGATCCCATCATCGTGCTTACGGCGATGGGGATGGCCACTGAAAAGCTGGGTCTCGCCTCGACCTGCTCGACCACTTACTACGAACCGTTCGATGTCGCCCGCCGCTTTGCCACACTGGATCTCATCACGAACGGGCGCGCCGCCTGGAACGTGGTAACCTCGGTCAATGACGGTGAAGCGCATAACATGGGCAAAGACGCGCATCTCGATCATGATTTCCGCTACGATCGCGCGGACGAATTCATGGAAGTGGTGCTTGGCCATTGGGATAGCTGGGAGGACGGCTCGCTCCTGATCGACAAGACGAGCGGAAGGTTTGCCGATCCAAACAAGGTCAAGCGCCTCGATCACCGCGGACAATTCTTCAAGTCGCGGGGACCCTTCACGGTGCCGCGCTCGCCGCAGGGACATCCGGTGATCATCCAGGCTGGGGCCAGCGGCCGAGGCCAGCGCTTCGCAGGCAGGTGGGGCGAAGTGATCTTCACCGCCGCGCGCAATCTGGCGGGGGCCCAGCAGGGCTATGACGCAATTCGCAAAGAAGCGGCGAACGCGGGCCGCGACCCCGACCAGATGTTTCTCTGCAATCTGACCACCCCGGTTTGTGGCGCGACCAAGCCGGAGGCCGAAGACAAGATGGCCCTGATTCAGAAGCTGCCGCTGGAAATCGACGCGTTGTCGCTTCTTTCCGAGGGGCTCAACTATGATTTCGCTTCCAAGGGCATTGACGAGCCTTTGACGACGGCGGAACTCGAGGGGATGCAGGGCATTCTTGGCATTCGCGACGGGGTGCTGAAGACCTCGGGCAAGACCAACCCAAGCGCGCGCGACTTTGTCACTTTCAGCGGCCGCGGCCAGACCGCGGATGCGATCGTCGGCGGTCCGAAGGAGATCGCCGACAAGTTGGAAGAGATGTTTACCGGCCGCGGCTGCGACGGCTTTGTCATCGCCGCCACGTATGTCCCCGGCTCATATGCGGATTTCGTCCGCCACGTCATTCCTGAATTGCAGCGCCGGGGACTGTTTCAGAAGGACTACGCCGGCAGCACCTTGCGCGAGAACCTCGGCCTGCAACGGCCCCCCGCCGGCTCATGGAAAACGCAGCCACGGGCGGCGGCGGAATAGAAGGACAAGCATGCGCTGGCTTCAATTTACTGTAGACGGACAGAGCTCCTGGGGGATTGTCGAAGCCGATCGCGTGATTGCGGTCAGCGGCGATCCGTTTGGAGAATGGCGGCGCACCGCCCGTTCGCATTCCCTTGCAGAGGTCAAGATCGAGCTGCCGGTGATGCCGCGCACGTTCTATTGCGTCGGGCTCAATTACCTGAAGCATCTGAAGGAAGCGGCGGATAAACGCGGCGAGGTGCCGAACGTGCCGGACCGACCCGAGATCGGCTACCGCGCCCAAAACGCACTGATCGCCCATGACGAGGACGTCGTCATTCCGGCTGGCGCGACCGAGAAGATCCATTACGAAGGTGAACTCGTCGTTGTGATCGGCAAGAAGGCGAAGCACCTCACCGACGCCGACGCGATGTCCTGTGTGTTCGGATACACCATCGGCAACGATGTCAGCGAGCGCAGCTGGCAAAAGGCCGACCGCGGACTTTGGCGATCAAAGAATGCCGACACCTTCAAGCCGATGGGCCCGTGGATCGAGACCGAGGTGGATCTCGAGAACATGGAGACCATCGTCAAGGTCAATGGCAACGTCAGCAATCGCTTCCGGACCAATGACATGATCTTCGGCATCAAGGCGTTTATTGTCGAATTGACGAAATACTTCACATTGGCCCCGGGCGACGTCATTTGGATGGGAACCGATGGCGCCTCTCCCGATCTCAAGGCCGGCGACGTGGTGGAAGTCGAGATCACCGGCATCGGCACCTTGCGCAACCGCTTTGTCAGAGATCCGCGGGCGGGGAAATAACCCGACCTGGATGGACTCCCGGCTCCTCGGACAGGCTGGCGGTGCCACGTATTGCGGGTGGGTCAGAAGGCCGGCCCGGCCCCGTCTCGACCGTAAGTTATGCGTGGGGTTTGCAAGCTACCGTCGGGCTGCTTCTTCGCGGCGCCGACAAAGATCTTGGTGCCGGGCTTCAGGTCTTCCTTGGCGCCGGGCACGTAGTTCACCACCACGGTCTCGGGGGTGACCAGCAGTTTCTTCTCGCCGTCCTTGTACTTCACCGAGAGGGTCGGTCCTTCGACCCCGGCAACGGTTTGTTCGACATTGCCGTTCGTCATTTTGCTTTGCGGCTTCAGATCCCAATCGTAGTGCCCCTCGCCGGTGCCGCGCATCGACTCCGGGAAGATATGCACCTCGATTGCTTTTTGGGTGCCATCGGCCTGCATCATCCCAGCCGAACCGACGAACATCCCTGTTTTGACATCCGCCATGGTGGCGGGCGCGATCGCGACAAAGAGCGGATTGTCGGTGACCGTCAGCTTGACCTCGGCGCCGTCGCGGTTCTTGACCACGTACACCGGTCCTTCAACCCGCTCGATTGTGCCGCGGATTCGCACGGTCTCCTGAGCCAGCCCAGGCAGTGCGAGCCCGGTCGTTAGTCCCACCACGGCGAATGCACGTATTACGATGCCGGACATTAGCTTTCCTCCCTGCATTGTTTTTTTATTAAGATGCGCACTGTGCGCGCGCTTCTGCAACCCCTAATCTTCGGCAATATCGCTCGCCGCAAGCCCCCGGCCGTTTCTCCGATGCCGGTCAGCCCAGCACTGTCGGACATCAACCGGACGGCCCGCGCCCCGTCTGAATTCACTGCGCGGTGGCGCGGGCGAAATCGATGTAGATCTCGCGCAAGCGGGCGGCCATCGGACCGGGCTTGCCATTGGCAACGCTCTTGCCGTCGATCGAGACCACCGCCTGCACGAACACGGTGGCGCTCGTGATGAACGCCTCCTTTGCCGCAAGCGCCTCCTCAATCGAAAAGGGCCGTTCCTCGACCCGAAGCTGGCGCTCTTCCGCGAGCGCGACGACGGCCTTGCGCGTGCACCCCGGCAGGATTGCCGACGAATTCTGACGCGTGACCAGGATGTCGTCATGGGTCAAGATGAATGCCGACGAGGAGCCGCCCTCCGTCACCAGGCCATCCTCGATCATCCAGGCCTCTCCGGCACCCGCTTCCGCGGCCGCTTGCTTTGCCAACACCTGCGCGAGAAGCGCCACGCTCTTGATGTCACGCCGGGTCCAACGAAGGTCCGGCACCGTGATCACGCCGATGCCGCTCTGAGCGGACGGTGCATTGACGATGTCCTTGACCGAGGTGAACATGATCAGCGTTGGCTTGACGCCCTTCGGAAATGCGAAATCGCGCCCGGTGTCGGCTCCGCGCGTCACCTCGAGGTAGACCATCCCGTTCACCAGATTGTTGCGGGCGATCAGCTCTTTCTGAAGTTCCTGTATTCTTTCGGTCGTTTCGGGCAAAGCCAGCGATATTTCGCCGACCGAGCGCTCCAGCCGCGCCAGATGGGAAGCACTGTCGATCAACTTGCCGTCGAGCACGGCAGCCACCTCGTAGATGCCGTCTGCGAATAGGAAACCGCGGTCCAGGATCGATATCCTGGCCTCGGCGAGCGGCACGAACGACCCGTTAACGTAGGCGATCTGGTCCAAGCGAATTCTCCTGTAGGGCCGAACAGTCTGTACGAGCAATCTATAGGCAAAATGTTAATGCGTCGAAATTCCCGCCTGCACTGAGCAAATCGGGCATCAGTGCGAAAGAATCTTGGACAGGAATTTCTGCGCGCGCTCGCTTCGGGGACTGCCGAAGAAATCTGTCTTGAGCGCGTCTTCGACGATTTCCCCCTGGTCCATGAAGATGACCCGGTGCGCCACCTTGCTGGCGAAGCCCATCTCATGAGTCACTACCATCATGGTCATGCCCTCTCGGGCGAGGTCCACCATCACGTCCAACACTTCGCTGATCATTTCGGGATCGAGCGCCGAGGTTGGCTCATCGAACAGCATCGCGATCGGGTCCATCGCCAGCGCCCGCGCAATCGCGACCCGCTGCTGTTGCCCGCCTGACAACTCCGCGGGATACTTCCGTGCATGGTCCTTGAGCCCGACTCGCTCCAGCAGTTTCGAGCCTTTGGCAAGCGCCTCGTCATGCGATCGCCCCAGCACCTTCTCCTGCGCCAGGCAGAGATTTTCGATGATCCGCAGGTGAGGGAACAATTCGAAATGCTGAAACACCATGCCGACTCGGGCCCGCAGCTTCGGCAGGTCAGTTCTGGGATCGTTCAGCTTGATGCCATCGACAATGATTTGCCCGCTTTGAAATGGCTCCAATGCGTTGACGCATTTGATCAGCGTTGACTTGCCGGACCCGGAGGGGCCGCAGACCACCACGACCTCGCCCTTGGCGACGCTGGTGGTGCAATCCTTCAGGGCCTGAAAGGACGGACCGTACCATTTGTCGACGTGGCTGATCTGAATCATGAAATTCTCGCTCAATGGACAAAGGCGATCCGCGCTTGCAGGCGCCGGACTCCGAACGATGCAAGGCAGGAAATGACGAAGTAGACCACAGCCGCGAACAGATACATTTCCACCAGCCGACCGTCCCGTTGCGCGACCTTGCTGGCGGAGCCGAGGAAATCGGGGATCGACAGCACGTAGACCAGCGAGGTGTCCTGGAACAGCACGATCGTCTGCGTCAGCAATACCGGCAGCATGTTTCGGAATGCCTGCGGCAGCACCACGTAGCGCATGGTCTGGCTATACGTCAGCCCCAGCGCCTGGGCCGCTGCCGGTTGACCCTTCGAGATCGACTGGATTCCCGCGCGCATGATTTCGGAGAAATAAGCCGCCTCGAACATGATGAACGTCACAAGCGAAGAGGTAAAGGCGCCAACCTGAATGGGACGCGACGACCCTGTCAGCCATTGTCCGATGTAAGGCACGAGGAAGTAGAACCAGAAGATCACCAACACCAGCGGCAGCGAGCGCATCAGGTCGACATAGAGCCCAGCCACGCGCCCAAGCAGCTTGAAACCGGAAAGCCGCATCAGCGCGAGCAACGTCCCGAAGATCAGGCCTCCAAACGCGGCAAGCCCTGTCAGCGTCAAGGTGAAGGTCATGCCGTCCAGAAACAGGTATCCCATGGAGCGGCGGATCACGTCGAAGTCGAAATTAGCGAACATCGGCGCGGCTCACTTGCCCGTGATGTAGCCGGGGACGGCCAGCGAACGCTCGAGGAAGCGCATCGCGATCACGACCACGATATTGATCAGCAGGTAAAGCACGGTGGCGCCGGTAAAGGCTTCGAACACCTGGAACGAGAACTCCTGCATCGCCCGCGCCTGGCCGGTCAACTCGATCAGCCCGATTGTGATCGCCACCGACGTGTTCTTGATGGTGCTGAGAAATTCCGACGTCAGCGGCGGCATGATGATGCGGAACGCCATCGGCAACAACACGTAGCGATAGGCCTGCGCCGTTGTCAGTCCAAGCGCGGTCGCCGCCAGCTTTTGTCCGCGCGGCAGCGAGTTGATCCCTGCCCGCGTTTGCTCGGCTACGCGCGCCGACATGAACAGTCCGATTCCAATGGCCGCCGTATAAAATGGCGCGTAGGGGATCTGCTTCAGCCATAGCCCCCAGCCACTGGGCAGGATTTCCGGCAATACGAAGAACCAGATGAACAGCTGCACCAGCAGCGGCATGTTGCGGAAGAATTCGACGTAGGCAAAGCCAAACCGCGACGCGGCCTTCGACGGCAGCGTTCGCAACACGCCGACGATCGATCCGAACACCAGCGCGATGATCCAGGCGCAAACGGCGGTCTCGATGGTCAGCACGAGCCCGGACAGCAGCATGTCCAGGTAGTTGCCGGTCCCGTTAGGGGCCGGCTCCCAGAAGATGCCCCAGTTCCAGTGATAGTTCACCGATTTGTCCGTGCGCCAGAGCTACGCCTCACATCGCCTTGTACGAATCCGGATCGGGAGAATCGGAAGGATTGGCAAACTCGTGCTTCAACTCCGGACCGATCGGCGTGTTCAGGTTCAATCCCTTCGGCGGAATTTTCTGCATGAACCATTTGTCGTACAGCATCTGGCCTTCGCCGCTCCGATACACCGCAGCGGTGGCGCCATCGACCACCTTCTTGAAAGCTACATCGTCTTTGCGGAGCATGATGCCGTACGGCTCGGCCTTTGAGAACGCATCCGTAGAGATGACGTAGGCGTCTGGATTTTTGGAGCCGGCGACAAAGCTGGCGAGCAGGATGTCGTCGAGCACCGCCGCGACAGCACGGTCGGTTTCGACCATCAAAAACGACTCGGCATGTTCCTTTGCGGGAATGATGTTGATCCCAAGACCGCGGGCAGCATTGGCTTCGGTCAGCTGCTTGATGTTGGTGGTGCCCGACGTAGAGGCAACCGATTTGCCTTTGAGGTCGTCGATCGAGTTCAGCTTGCTCGACTTCTTGGAGACGAAGCGGGTGGCGGTCAGAAAGTGGGTGTTCGTGAACCAGACCTGCTTGAGACGGTCGGGATTGTTGGTCGTCGATCCGCATTCGAGATCGATGGTGTCATTGGCCAGCAATGGAATGCGGGTCGAGGAAGTTACGGGATTCAGCTCCACTTTGAGCTTGTCGAGCTTGAGCTCCTTCTGCACCGCCTCCACTATTTTGTAACAGATGTCGATCGCAAAGCCGATCGGCTTCTGATTGTCGTCCAGGTAGGAGAACGGGATCGAGGAATCGCGGTAGCCGATGGTAATCGCGCCGGTTTCCTTGACCTTCTTGAGCGTCCCCGTCAGCTCCTGGGCCTTCGCCGAACCGGCAAGGCAGGCTGCGGCGAGCGCAAGGGCAGTCATAGGCAGACGTTTCATCATATTCTCCTCATTGGATAACGGCGGAATGCTTCCACACTCCGATCTGAGTCTCGGGCGGCCGCTGGTCCTCAGGCTCATGCAATGACCGAGCCATCGCATGAGCCGCGACGTCTCACATTCCTTTATAGGAATCCGGGTCCGGCGAGTCGGAAGGCTTGGTGAACTGCTGCTTCAGCTCCGCACTGATCGGCGTGTTGAGATTCAATCCCTTTGGCGGAATTTTCTGCATGAACCACTTGTCATACAGCTTCTGGCCTTCGCCGCTCTGATACACGGCAGCGGTGGCGCTATCGACCACCTTCTTGAACGCCGGGTCATCCTTGCGCAGCATGATTCCGTAAGGCTCCGGCTTGGAGAACGCGTCCTTTGAGATCACGTAAGCGTCTGGTTGTTTCGATCCGGCGGCGAGGCTGGCGAGCAGGATATCGTCCATGACGAACGCCACCGCACGATCAGTTTCGACCATCAGGAACGCCTCGGCGTGATCCTTGGCCGGGATGATGTTGATGCCGAGGTTACGGCCGGCGTTGGCCTCGGTTAGCTGCTTGATGTTGGTTGTACCGGAGGTCGAGACCACGGATTTGCCCTTGAGATCGTCAATCGAGTTGATCTTGCTCGTCTTCTTCGAAACGAAGCGGCTTGCGGTCAGATAGTGGGTGTTGGTGAAGGACACTTGCTTCTGGCGCTCGACATTGTTGGTGGTCGATCCGCATTCAAGGTCCACGGTACCGTTCGCCATCAGCGGAATCCGTGTGGCTGAGCTGACCGGATTGAGCTTGACCTCGAGCTTGTCGAGTTTCAGTTCCTTCTTCACGGCGTCCACGATCTTGTAACAGATGTCCATCGCAAACCCGATCGGCTTCTGGGTGTCATCCAGATACGAAAATGGAATTGAGGACTCGCGAAAGCCCAGAGTGATGGCGCCGGTTTCCTTGATGTTCTTGAGCGTGCCCGTAAGCTCCTGCGCATTGGCCTGGCCTGCGGAGAATGCCGCGGCAAAGGCAAGGCCAATCATACGTAGATGTTTCATTCGCTGTCTCCCCTTTGATCGTTTTCGGCGGGATGGTTGCACAATTCCCGGCGGAATAGAATGTGGCTTTTTCGGCCCGTCATCACGCCTCGGGGCTGAACGGACCCGCCATCTCACCGAGATCCCAGAACAGTCCCGCCATGATGCCGAGCGCTTCCTCCGTGACCGATAGCAGAATGTGTTCATCCGGCGCGTGCTGGGAGCAGCCGGGGTAAGAGTGCGGCACCCATATCGTAGGCAGCCCCAGCCCTTCGGAAAACACGTCGTTCGGCAGCGAGCCGCCGAAGTTCGGCAAAATAGCGAGCGGCTTTCCGCTGGTCTGCTGGATCGACCGGGCCGCCCACTCGATCCAGGGACTGTCGAAGTTCGTTCGAGACGCGGCAAAGCTTTGGGTTGCACTTACCTCGACCATCGGAAAGCCCTTCGCGAGCAAGCGGGCGCTGATCGCATCGAGAGCCGCACCGATCTTCGTGCCCACCACAAATCGTAACTGCAGCACGGCCCGCGCCCGTCCCGGAATGGCGTTCGCGGGCGCCTCGATGTTCCCCGCCGACAGGGCGAGCACCTCAAGCGTATTCCAGGCGTAGAGCCGCTCTGCTGGCGACATGCCCTGTTCGCCCCAGTTCTCGGACAAGGAAGGCTCATCGGCCATCGGTTCGATGTTCACGTCTGCAAGCGTGGCGCGGATCTGGTTGGAAAGCCGCGGCGGCTTCAATTCCTCAAGCAACAGACGGCCCTGCCCGTCGACAAGAGTGGCGATCGCGGCCGCCAGGATGGTGGCGGGATTGGCAAGGACGCCGCCCCAATTGCCGGAATGATGCGAACCGTCGCGCAGATTTACGTCGAGATGAATTCGCAATCCGCCACGGCAGCCGAGGAAGATGGTAGGTCGATCGGCCGCAAGTCGAGGACCGTCCGACGCCAGAAACAAATCCGCCTTGAGTTCATCACGCAGTGAAAGGCAAACCTGGCGTAGATCCGGCGATCCGATTTCTTCGGCGGTCTCGACGATGAACTTGGCATTGAAGCCGAGCCGGCCGCCACGGGTTTCGCGCACCGCGCGGAGCGCGGCCAAATTGATGCTGTGCTGTCCTTTGTTGTCGGCGGTACCACGGCCGTACACCCGATTGCCCGACGTTGTCGTCCGCCAGGGATCGACCCCGTTGCGCCACTCGCCGGCCATGCCCTCGACCACGTCACCGTGCCCGTACATCAGAACAGTCGGAGCCGAGTCGTTTTCGCGATACTGCGCGAGCAAGTACGGATTGTTGCCGGTCGGGGACTCGATCAACGCAGTCGAGAAGCCCAGTTCGGAAAATGCCGGCTCTAACTCCGCCTCGAGGTAGGCGCGCAGGCAATCGCGGCGCGCCGGGTTCTGGCTTTCGGTTTGGAAGGCCACTCTGCGGTCGAGTTCCCGCAGGAATTCGCCGGAATGGAGATAGCCGCGAGCCCGCGCGACGGCATCGGTTCTGGTCATCTCTGCGTTCAGCCCGCCCTGACTTCAACGACACTCACCGTATCCAGGTGCGTCGCTGGCCGAAAGTGGCACGAGACAATTTGGCTTGCCAAAGGCTGCCGGAATGCAACAACTTCCGCCAACACCCGGCGTTGGGGTGGGCTGTGCCGGGCTGTGCTGGGCGTTCGAGGCTTTCGAAGATGAAAAAAGAGATTCGGCTCAACGCGTTCGCGATGAACTGCGTCGCCCATCAGTCGCCGGGTTTGTGGACCCATCCGCGCGACCGCACGGCGGAATACAACCGGCTGCCGTACTGGACCGATTTGGCGAAAACGCTCGAGCGCGGCCGGTTCGACGGTCTGTTTCTCGCCGATGTTCTCGGGGTCTACGATGTGTTCGGCGGCAGTCCCGACGCAGCCCTGCGGAACGCTACCCAAACCCCCGCCAACGATCCGAAGCTGCTGATCGCGGCGATGGCCGCCGTGACGGAAAACCTGGGATTCGGCGTGACCTCGAACCTCTCGTATGAGCCGCCCTACACTTTCGCACGTCGCATGTCGACGCTTGACCATCTCACCGAGGGACGGATCGGCTGGAACGTGGTGACCGGCTATCTCGATAGCGCCGCGCGGGGCGCTGGCAAGGACAAGCAGACCGGGCATGACGATCGGTACGACGTCGCCGACGAATATATGGAGGTGGTCTACAAGCTCTGGGAAGGAAGCTGGGAGGGCGATGCGGCGCTGCGCGACCGCGCGCGCGGCATTTTTGCCGATCCGGCCAAAGTGCATCGCGTGCGGCATGAGGGCGCCAATTACCGGGTGGATGCCATTCACCTGTGCGAGCCGTCGCCGCAACGCACGCCTGTTCTGTATCAGGCGGGCACCTCCCCGCGCGGAAGACAGTTCGCGGCCGAGCATGCCGAATGCGTGTTCATGTCGGGACCTTCGGCCAAGATCATCGGGCCGCGCGTCACCGCCATCCGCGAACTCGCCGCGAAAGCCGGGCGCAACCCCGCCGAGATTCTGATGTTCAGCATGTTCACCATCATTCTCGGGGAAACCGAAACCGAAGCCGCGGCCAAGTACGCGGACTACCGCCGCCACATCAATCATGAGGGCGCACTCACGCTGATGTCCGGCTGGACCGGCGTCGATTTCTCCACCTACGATCTGGATCAGCAAGTTCGTCACGTTCAGAACGACGCCGGCCGGACGGCGATGGACAACATCACGCGCGCCGATCCGGACCGGGTCTGGACGGTCCGCGAAGTCGCCGAGCATGTCGGCATCGGCGGCATCGGGCCCGTGGTGGTCGGCACGCCGGAGAAGGTCGCCGACGACATCGAAGCCTGGTTCGAGCAAACCGGCGTCGACGGCCTGAATGTGCCTTTTGCGATTTCGCCCGGAGATTTCGAGGACATCAGCGACATGCTTGTTCCGGAACTGGTGCGGCGTGGCCGATACAAGGACGCGTACCGGCCTGGAACGCTGCGGGAGAAACTGTTCGGTCCTGGACGCGCCCGCCTGACTGCGCCGCATCCAGCCGTGCGGTATCGTCCGAACGTCACGGCGACTGCCGCCGAATAGCTGGCAACGGCGGAGCTAGACCGAGCCATCGACCACCACCTCGATCAGTTTGGCCCCAGGCCGCTTGAAGGCAGACGCAAGCGTGGCCTTCAAATCCTTGCCGTCACGGATTCGCATGGCTTCGAGGCCGAGCGACTTTGCGATCCCGGTGAAATCGACCGGCGGATCGATAAAATCCATGCCGACGTAATGGTCGTCGCCATGAAACGCCAGCAACCGCTGCTTGATGATCCGGTAGCCTCCGTTGTTGACGATTACGACACTCAGCGGCAGCTTGTGGTGCGCGGCGGTCCACAGCGCCTGGATCGAATACATCGCGCTGCCATCGCCGGAGAAACACACCACCGGCCGATGAGGATTCGCCATACTGACGCCGACCGAAGCGGGCAGCCCCCAGCCGATCCCGCCGGAGGCGAGCGCATGATAGCCGTAGCGGTCGCGATGCGGGCGCAGCGCCAGCATCTGTCGAGAGGATGTCAATCCTTCGTCGACAAGGATGGCGTTGTCAGGCATCGCCTCCACTACCTGCAGCGCCAGGTAGTCCGGATCGATCGGAGAACGATCGCTGTTTTTGGAAATTTCCTTCACCAGGGCCGCCCGCCGCGCGGTCCAGTTCTTCGATGCCAGCGCCGACAGGCCTTGTTTGGCGCGCGCCTCAAGCGCGGCGCCGCCGGCCGACTTCAACGCCGGCACCAGCACGCGCAACGTTTCCTTGACATCGGCCTTGAGCGCGATCTCGGCCCCGTAGTTCTTCGCCAGATCCCACTCCACGAGCCCGACCTGCACCATCGGCAGCCCTTCCGGCAAGGGATCGACTTCGCTGTGAACGGACATCCGCAACGGATCCGCGCCAAGCACGATCATCAGATCGTAGGGCGACAGTACCTCGCGAACCTGCTTCTGCAGACGTGAGAGCGCGCCCATGAAGCACCGGCTTTCCGACAGAAAGTGTGCGCCATAGGGCGTCGATTGCTGATAGGCCGGGCATCCCAGGGTGATTGCGAGCGCGGCCGCCTCTTCCAGCGCGTCGCTCTTGACGATTTCGTCGCCAGCAATGATGACCGGCCGCTCCGCCTTGAGAATGCGCGCTGCCAGCCCCTTCAGGGCCTCGTCGGACGGCTTGACCCGGGTGTCGACGCGGGTCGAGCGGCCGAGTTCAATGCCCGCCTCGGAATTGAGGATATCGCCCGGCAGCGAGATGAACACCGGCCCGGTCGGCGGCGTGGTCGCGATCTTGGCGGCGCGGCGAACGATGCGCGGCAGATCCTCCAGGCGCGTCACTTCGACCGCCCACTTGACCAGCGGCTCCGCCATTCGCACCAGCGGCCCGTACAGCAACGGCTCCGTCAGACCATGGCCCTGCTCTTGCTGCCCGGCCGTCAAAATCATCGGAGTCCCGGTGAAGCTGGCGTTGTAAAGCGAGCCCATCGCGTTGCCGAGTCCTGGCGCGACATGGACGTTACAGGCGACCAGCCGGCCCGAAGCGCGGCTGAAGCCATCGGCGATGGCGACCACCAGGCTTTCCTGCATCGCCATCACGTAGGTGAGATCGGGATGATCCTTGAGCGCGTGCATGATCGGCAATTCGGTGGTGCCGGGATTGCCGAAAAGATGGGTGATGCCCTCGTCCTTGAGCAATGCGAGAAACGCCGAACGCCCGGTAATGCGGTTCATCAAATTCCTCCCTCGCCCGCGGCTGTTGCCGTCGGGATTTCGACATCATGACTGATCGCAGACGGAGAGATCAAGAAAGGGTGCTCTTGCCTTTCCTGCATCCTTCCGACTCCTGATGGACGCCTCACCTCAAAACATTCCCTCGCGCTCGCGGGGCCCCTTGGCTTTGGAGCGCTGCCAGACCACGCCCGGAAAACCTTTCAGCGGCACCAAGGGCTCGCCGACATACGCCCACTCCTGCAATTCCTCGACAGCGACGTGATACAGCGGCTGCCGCCCGGTGCGGCCGGAAAAGAGTGCGCGCGGGATATTCACCATGTGCGGCGAGCGGGCGCGCTCGTAGCTGACCGGCGTGCCGCACCGCGCGCAGAAGCTGCGTACCGTCTTGGTGGACGAATCCTCGTAACGCACGATCTCGGCGCTTCCCTTGGTGATCCGAAAGCGCTTGCGCCAGCTTCCGACATAGGTCGCGTAGGCGGCGCCGTGGGCGCGCCGGGTTGCCGCCGAATGATCGTGCCACGCCCAACGGGCGGGTACGTCGATCTCGAAGCAGACGGTGCCGCAAAGACATCGGCCTTGAGCCGGCTTGCCCGGCGCTACAGGTTTGGACTTTGAGTTTGGTGTCATGGGGCTCGCTCCAACTCACCGAAGCCTGGATAATCGGTGTATCCCGCAGCCTCCCCGCCGTAGAACGTCGCCCGGTTATAGGGCGTCAGCGGCAAACCTTCGCGCAGCCGACGCGGCAGATCCGGATTGGAAATGAAGATGCGGCCGAACGCGACCGCGTCCGCATGGCCGGCCGCAATCGCGGCCTCCGCCGCTTCCCCTGTGAAACCACCGGCCGTGATCAATACGCCGCGCCAGATTGGCCGGAACAGCACCATCGCCGCCGGCACGTTCTGGTGATTGACCTCGGCGCGCCCGGCGCCGCTGGAACGCGGCTCGATGAAATGCAGGTAAGCCAGCGCGAACGAATTAAGCTGTTGCACCACGTGCGTGTAGAGCGGCATCGGATCGGGCTCGCCGCTGTCGTTGGCTATCCCATAGGGCGACAGCCGCACGCCGACCCGGTTCGCTCCCCACACGTCGATCACGGCTTGCGTGATCTCCATGAGAAGCCGCGCGCGATTTTCGATCGAGCCACCATATCGATCGCTGCGTAGATTGCTGCGGGCTTGCAGGAACTGCTCGATCAGATAGCCGTTGGCGCCATGAACCTCCACGCCATCAAAGCCGGCCATCCGCGCGTTGCTTGCCGCCTGCCGGAAGCTCTCGACAACCTCTGACACTTCGCTCGTCTCGAGCGCGCGCGGCGTTTCATATGTCGTAACCTTGCCATCAGCCGTCACGGTCTTAAACTCGGGAGAAATCGGGACCGCTGAAGCCGACACCGGCAATGCTCGGCCAGGCTGGAAGGAGGAATGCGAGACGCGTCCGACATGCCAAAGCTGCAGAAAGATCACTCCGCCCTTGGCGTGTACGGCATCGACGACACCACGCCAGCCCTCTATCTGCGCCTCGGAATAGATCCCCGGCACCGCGGGATTTCCATATCCGGTCGGCGTCACCGGCGAGGCCTCCGCGATGATCAATCCGCCCGATGTCGCGCGCTGGCCGTAGTACTCTGCGTTCAGCGGCCGTGGTGCGAGGCTGGGGCGTTCGGCCCTCATCCGCGTCAACGGCGCCATCACCAGGCGATGTTCCAGTTCGTAGGGACCAATTTGGAGCGGGGAGAACAGCGACGGAAAATGCATAACGGCCCACATTGTCGAGAGGCAACACACCATTGTCGATGGGATGTGTAGCCGGTTCGCCCCACGAGCAAAAGGCTTGGATACGCTGGCGATGCGCGAACGCCACCCGCCCTGCTTGTCATTCCCCGATGGCAAGTGCACATCGGGGAATGACGGCGAGGTGTGCGACCGCGATCTCGCGGCGCGATTCCGCCCGAGTCATCGATGATGTTTCCGCCCGAAAAGATTAGAGGGCGCAGGGAATGCCGGGCGCTCGATGCGCCCGCAGCCTCGCATGCAAAATTAAAAAGCATACGAGCATAGTCACCACGGTCACGCCGGTTACACCCGGCATTCCCTACGCAATGGTTTTAACGGTTTACCCCGTGATCTCCCCGGTGATCGGGCTT
>JBJMTO010000192.1:0-7739 GCA_045811665.1 Bradyrhizobium sp. | reverse complement strand
AACGTCGCCAAGAGCCTGAAGGAAAACGGCATCAAGAGCCTTCACATCGAAGGCCTACCCAATTGCGACTGGGTGCTGATCGATTCCGGCGATGTGGTCGTGCACGTATTCAGACCCGAGGTCCGCGAATTCTACAATCTGGAAAGGTTGTGGACGCAAAACCCGGCGGCGGCGCAGGCGATCTGAGTTCTGAGCCGATGCGAATCGGCCGCAGCGCATGTAGCGTGCGCTGATGAAGATCGTCGTCGTTGCTATCGGCCGGCTGAAACAGGGCCCGGAGCGGGAACTGGCGGAGCGCTATCGCGAACGCTTCCAGGATATCGGCCGCAAGCTCGGCTTTCGCGGCCTCGAGATTCATGAAATTCCGGAAAGCCGCGCCCGTGACGCAGCGACCCGGATCGCCGAGGAGGCCGCGGCGATCTCAGCGCTGATACCGGAGAAATACGTACTGGTGGCGCTGGACGAGCGCGGCAAGAGCATCGACAGCGCGGCCTTTGCGCAAGCGCTCGGCCGCTGGCGCGACGAAGGCACGCCCACCACAATTTTCACAATCGGCGGCGCGGACGGACTTTCGCCCGATTTGCGGCGCAAGGCAAAGCTGACGATCGCGTTCGGCTCCGCGACCTGGCCGCACCAAATGGTCCGCATCATGCTTTTGGAACAAATATATCGGGCCGCGACCATTTTGGCGGGGCACCCTTATCACCGCGCGTAGTTCACGCTATCCAACGTTCGAGAGAGCGCAGACCACTGTCGATGCAAGCAACGCGAAACATTCAGGGGTGCCCGGAAGCGATCGGAAGCGGCCGGGCCTCTGTCGTTACTCGGTTTTCGGTTGCGCTGTTATC
Source organism: Bradyrhizobium sp. (assembly GCA_045811665.1). Taxonomy (GTDB): domain Bacteria; phylum Pseudomonadota; class Alphaproteobacteria; order Rhizobiales; family Xanthobacteraceae; genus Bradyrhizobium. Next base: position 6,891 of record JBJMTO010000192.1, on the reverse strand, counting down.
CGCAGGCCTTGCCTGGGTGAGCCTGAACGCGGCTTCCGCGCAACCCGCAAACGCGACGCTCCCCGCAGCCGCCGCTTCGAGCGACAACATCAAGCAGCGAGAGCAAGAGCTCGAGGCTGCGCGCGCGCAACAGAAGCGCGCGGCGGAATCCGAAGCCAAACTCAAGCTCGACATCGCCGCGATCGGACAAGACCGTAGCAAGCTCAATGCCCAATTGATCGACATCGCCTCGCAAGTGCGTGGCTTCGAGGCCAGCATCGGCGACGCCGAGACGCGCTTGCGCCCGCTCGATTCGCGCGAGCAGCAGATTCGTAACTCACTGGAGGCGCGCCGTTCGGAGATCGTGGAAGTACTGGCTGCGCTGCAACGCGCGGGCCGGCGCACGCCACCGGCTCTGCTGGTGAGGCCAGAAGATGCGCTGCAGTCGCTTCGGACCGCGATGCTGCTTGGCTCTGTCGTTCCCGAGTTGCGGGGTCGCGCGGAAAAACTGTCAGATGAACTGGGCGAGTTGGTTGCGCTGCGCAAGAAGATCGCAACGGAACGGAACAAGTTGGCGCTGGACCGGGACAAACTATGGGCGGATCAAGCCCGGCTCGCTGCGCTCGTCGAGCAGCGGCAGCGCCAGCAAACCTCGATCGAAAGAGACATGGAGACGGAAGGCGCCCGCGCCATCGCGCTATCCAAGCAGGTCGACAGTTTGCAGGGCTTGATTGCAAAGATGGAGCAGGATGTGAAAAGCGCCGCCAAGGCGGCCGCCAGCGCCAGCCTGCAGGGGTCGCCGGCCAACCCGACCGGCAAGCCCAATTTGGGCGCGCTGAAGGACCCTGCCCGGCTGAGTCCGGCGATCGCCTTCGCGTCGGCCAAGGGTTTATTTGCGATGCCGGTTAATGGCGTCAAGGTTCGCGAGTTTGGCGGATCCGACGGCGTAGGTGGTACCGAAAAAGGCATTTCCCTGGCCAGCCGGCCAGGAGCCCAGGTCACAACCCCGTGTGATGGCTGGGTTGTCTACGCTGGTCCGTTCCGTAGCTACGGACAACTCTTGATCCTGAATGCCGGGGGCGGGTATCATGTATTGATCGCCGGAATGGAGCGTATTTCGGTTAACATCGGCCAGTTTGTCCTTACGGGGGAGCCCGTCGCGACGATGGGCACCACCTCGCAGGTCGCATCAATTCTCGCTACGAATGCGAGCCAGCCCGTGCTTTATGTTGAGTTCCGTAAGGATGGCACTCCAATCGATTCAGGCCCATGGTGGGCCGCAAATGAAGGCGAAAAGGTTCGCGGATGATGCGCAAGACCTCTGTAATTCTCCTTAGCGCCGCCACCGGCGCGGCACTGACGCTGTTCGTTACCCAGCCCCGCGCGGTGCTGATGGGCTCCAGCGCGCGAGCCGCGACTTCGGACACCTACCGCCAGCTCAACTTGTTCGGCGACGTATTCGAACGTGTCCGCAGCGATTATGTCGAAAAGCCCGACGACAGTAAGCTCGTGGAATCCGCCATCAGCGGCATGCTCACCGGCCTCGATCCTCACTCCAGCTACATGGATGCGAAAAGCTTCCGTGACATGCAGGTGCAGACCCGCGGCGAATTCGGCGGGTTGGGCATCGAGGTCACCATGGAAGAGGGCCTGATCAAGGTCGTCTCTCCGATCGATGACACGCCGGCGTCGAAGGCCGGCATCATGGCCAACGACATCATCACGAACCTCGACGATGAAGCGGTCCAGGGCCTCACCCTGAACCAGGCTGTCGAGAAGATGCGCGGCCCGGTCAACACCAAGATCCGGTTGAAAATCGTCCGCAAGGGCCAGGATAATCCGATCGAGGTCACCCTGGTGCGCGACAACATCCGCGTCCGCTCGGTTCGCGCGCGCCCTGAGGGTGACGACATCGGCTACATCCGAATCACGACCTTCAACGAACAGACCACCGAGGGCTTGAAGCGGGAAATCGGCAGCCTGAGCAGCCAGATCGGCGACAAGCTGAAGGGCTTCATCATCGACCTGCGCAACAATCCGGGCGGCTTGCTCGAAGAAGCGGTCACGGTGTCCGACACCTTCCTCGAACGCGGCGAAATCGTTTCGACCCGCGGCCGCAACGCCGAGGAAACGCAGCGCCGCTCTGCGCATGCCGGCGATCTTACCAAAGGCAAGCCGGTCATCGTTTTGATCAACGGCGGCTCGGCTTCCGCTTCCGAGATCGTCGCTGGCGCGCTGCAGGACCACAAGCGTGCAACGCTGGTCGGCACCCGCTCTTTCGGCAAGGGCTCGGTCCAAACCATCATCCCGCTCGGCTCCGGCAACGGCGCGCTGCGTCTGACCACGGCGCGCTACTTCACCCCGTCGGGCAAGTCGATCCAGGCCAAGGGCATCGTTCCGGACATCGAGGTGCTGCAGGATGTGCCCGATGAATTGAAGTCGCGAACCGACACGAAGGGTGAGGCTTCGTTGCGCGGCCACCTGAAGTCGGAAGGCGACGAGAAGACCGGTTCGCAATCCTACGTGCCGCCCGATGCCAAGGACGACAAGGCCCTCAAAATGGCCGGCGATCTCTTGCACGGCATCAAGGTCAATACGACCGCGGAGAAGGCAGCAACGGACAAGCCGGCGACCAAGGCCGCGAACTGACCCATCTGAGCTGCGGCTCATCGCGCTTACAGCAAGAAAAGGCGACCTGCGGGTCGCCTTTTTTGTGCCGTTCATCGTTCGCCAAGCCATCGAACACCGCCGCCGCCCTTACCTCGGCATCCGCCCCAATCCTGCCGCCATCTGGCGGGCCGTGGTATCGTCTGCCGGATTGATTCGGAGAGGTCCATGGCAGACACGGCCGACGATCTGAGCGCTCCGCTTGGACAGGAGACGGTGCTCGGGAAGCGCCGTTACCGGCTGCCGTTTACTGCGACCCAGGCGCTTGCGGCACTGCTGGGCCTGTTTCTGCTTACCTTCATCAGTTTCGCGATCTTCAACGACAACCCGCTCGGCGGCGAGCCGATCGCACGTGTGGCAATACGCCAATCGATACCGGCGGAAGAGAAAATGGCTGCACCCCCGGCTGCTTCGGACAGCAAAGCCGCAGCCAAACCGGGCTCACCGGCCGAACAGAAGACGGTCACCATCATCGACGGATCGAGCGGGGCGCGCCAGAACGTGGTGATTTCGGGCGGGGCCGCGGAGCAGAACGCGGCAAGCGCCGCACCCGGCATGATGGCCGGCATCGATGCGCGCCTTCTGGAGAAATCGCGCCATGGCATGATCCCGGCGACCACGGACGGACTGAGGCCGTTCACGGTCTACGCCGCGGAAGCCGATCGCGCCAAGGCGGCAAAGATGCCGGTCGTGTCCATTGTCGTCGGCGGTCTCGGTGTCGGCGCCGCAAAAACAACGGACGCCATCATGAAGTTGCCCGCGGCCGTGACGCTGGCCTTTACGCCGTACGGCTCCGATCCCGGTAAACTCGCCGAGCGAGCGCGCGCGCAACGGCACGAGATTCTGCTGCAGGTCCCGATGGAGCCGTTCGATTATCCGGATAACGATCCGGGCCCGCAGACCCTGTTGACCACACTCACCCCCGAGCAAAATCTGGACCGGCTATACTGGCACCTTAGCCGCTTCCAGGGTTACGCCGGGATCGCCAACTTCATGGGCGCGCGGTTCGTCGTCGCGGACGCGGTGATGCAGCCCATCGTCCGCGAAGCCGCCAAGCGTGGGCTCGGCTATCTCGACGACGGCACCGCCCCGCGCAGCGTCGCAGCTTCGCTGGCGAGCGGGCAAGCCATGCCGTTCGCCAAGGCCGACATCTCAATCGATGCGGTGCCGACTGCCGTGGAGATCGATCGGGCGCTCGCGAAGCTGGAAAGTGTGGCCAAGGAACGTGGAACAGCTGTTGGCGTCGCTTCCGCGCTGCCAATTTCCATCGAGCGGATCGGGGTCTGGATCAGGACGCTTGAGAGCCATGGCATCATGCTTGTGCCATTGACAACAGCGATGCTGAAATCAAAATCCAGCTAAAGATCAACCGGTTCGGCGCAAACCAACAGGCTTTCTTACGCCTCATGCTCTGCGCTGCACTGTGGAGAGGCTCTGAGGAATGGCGCGCTACGAAGACCTGCCCTACCGAACATGCGTTGGCATGATGCTGATCAATCCCGCAGGGCTGGTTTTCATCGGTCGCCGCGCCGGCGGCATCGAACATGTGGACGAGTCGCACGTGTGGCAGATGCCGCAAGGCGGGGTCGATCCTGGCGAGGACACCTGGGAGGCGGCCAAGCGTGAACTGTACGAGGAAACCAGCGTCCGCTCGGTGGAAAAGCTGGGCGAGATGCCGGATTGGCTGATCTACGACATCCCCCGCACCGTTGCCGGCCGCACCTGGAAGGGCCGCTATCGTGGCCAGCGCCAAAAATGGTACGCGGTCCGCTTTACCGGTGACGATTCTGAAATCAACGTCGCCAGTCCGGGCGGAGGCCACAAGGCGGAATTCGTAAGCTGGCGCTGGGAGCCGATGAAAAATCTTCCGCAACTGATCGTCCCGTTCAAGCGGCCGGTCTATGAGCGCGTGGTAAAGCAATTTTCGAAGCTTGCGGACGACTAATGCAGCCGGATGGGAAACCCTACCGCCGCAATGTGGGCATCGCGTTGTTCAACTGCTTCGGCCACGTGCTGATCGGGCGGCGCTTCCGTGACAGCGGCCCGGAGATCATTTATCCCGGCCTTGAATGGCAAATGCCGCAAGGGGGGATCGACGGCGAAGAGGATCCGCGCGAAGCCGTGATGCGCGAGCTCCGGGAAGAGACCGGCGTGGCCAACGCGGTGTATCTCGGGCAGACCGATTGGCTGACCTACGACTTTCCACCTTACGGTGGACCACCGCATCGTCTGTCGGTGTTTCGCGGCCAGCGCCAGAAATGGTTCGCGCTCCGCTTCCAGGGACGTGACGACGAGATCAACGTCGCCAGCCCGCCGGACGGCCACAAGCCCGAGTTCGATCAATGGCGCTGGGAAAGACTCGAGCGGGTCGCAGATCTCGTAGTGCCGTTCAGGCGCGAGGTGTACCGGAGCGTGGCCAAACAGTTCGCGAGTTTTGCGAGCACGGCTTCGCCCGAGGGGGATGCGTAGACAGCAGCGTCTTTACCGGGTGGTTGCTTGCTGCGACCGGCAGGAACCCTAGTGCAACGCGGTCGTGTTGAGCTGATTCTGGATGCTCTTGTAGTGATCGAGCCGCTCGATCGCGTGATCGAGCGTTGTACCTTCTTTCTCGGAAAGCTTCGCTTCCATCTCGGAGATTTTGTCGGCGAACCCGGCTCGATCCAGATCCTCCAGCGAGGTAGCCACGTCGGCCAGCACCGTCAGTCCCTTGTCGGACATTTCGGCGAGGCCGCCGAGCACGACGATCTTCTGTTGTACCCCGCCTGAGGTCACCGTGAGAATCCCCGGCCTTATCGCTGCCACCACCGGCGCGTGGCCGGCAAGCACGCCGAAATCACCTTCGACGCCGGGCACGTCAACCTGATCCACCTCGCCGGAGAAGGCGAGATTTTCAGGCGAGACGAGATCGAAGTGGAAGGTGGCCATTGAATACCTGCGAATAGCGACGGGTGACGATTGAGATCGTGAATTTCACTTCTATTCCCGATCTGCGCTTCCGGCTGCCTTAAGCTGCCTCTGCCGCGAGCTTCTTGCCCTTCTCTACGGCTTCTTCGATGCTGCCGACCATGTAGAACGCCGATTCCGGCAGATGATCGTATTTGCCTTCACAGAGCCCGCGGAAGCCTTTGATGGTATCGGCGAGGTCGACGAACTTGCCGGGAGATCCGGTGAAGACTTCCGCGACGAAGAACGGCTGCGACAGGAAACGCTCGACCTTGCGGGCGCGCGCCACAGTGATCTTGTCCTCTTCCGACAACTCGTCCATTCCCAGAATGGCGATGATGTCCTGCAGCGATTTATATCGCTGCAACACCTGCTGCACCATGCGCGCCGTTTGGTAATGCTCATCGCCAACGATCAGGGGCGAGAGCATGCGCGAAGTGGAGTCGAGCGGATCCACCGCCGGATAAATGCCCTTTTCCGAGATCGCGCGGCTCAGCACCGTAGTCGCGTCCAAATGCGCGAACGACGTCGCAGGCGCCGGGTCGGTCAAATCGTCGGCTGGCACGTAGATCGCTTGTACCGAAGTAATCGAACCCTTGTGGGTGGTGGTGATGCGCTCCTGCAGCGCACCCATGTCGGTCGCCAGCGTGGGCTGATAACCCACGGCGGAGGGGATACGGCCGAGCAGCGCCGAAACTTCCGAACCGGCCTGCGTGAAGCGGAAGATGTTGTCGACAAAGAACAGCACGTCCTGGCCTTGATCGCGGAAGTGCTCGGCTACGGTAAGACCGGTGAGGCCGACGCGGGCGCGCGCGCCCGGCGGTTCATTCATCTGGCCGTACACCAGCGCGCATTTGGAACCTTCGCCGCCGCCCTTCTTGTTGACGCCGGACTCGATGAACTCATGGTAGAGGTCGTTGCCTTCACGGGTGCGCTCGCCGACGCCGGCGAACACCGAATATCCGCCATGGGCGCGCGCCACGTTGTTGATCAATTCCTGGATCAGCACGGTCTTGCCGACACCGGCGCCGCCGAACAGTCCGATCTTGCCGCCCTTTGCGTAAGGCGCCAGCAGATCCACAACCTTGATCCCGGTAACCAGAATTTCCGCCTCGGTGGACTGGTCGGTGTAGGTCGGCGCTTCCTGGTGGATGGCGCGCGTGCCTTCGGACTGGATCGGGCCGGCTTCGTCGATCGGCTCGCCGATCACGTTCATGATGCGGCCGAGCGTGCCCGCGCCGACGGGAACCGAGATCGGCTGACCGGTGTCGGTCACTTCCTGGCCGCGGACCAGACCTTCGG
>JBJMTO010000191.1:0-22160 GCA_045811665.1 Bradyrhizobium sp. | reverse complement strand
GCCGACAATGGCAACCGCGCGACGCGCGTGGTTTCGGGATCAGCCAACGTCAAGGTCGCGGTCATTCCAAGCGAGACGTTGTCGCCGGCGTCGGGCAGAGAGAATTTCGCCAGGTAGGTGCGCGTAGCCGGGTCGGCGGCTGGTGCGATCTCGCGCAGCTTAGCCGCGTACTTTGTGTTCGGCTCGGACCACAGGGTTACGGTTGCGACACCATCCTTCGCGCGACCGACCAGAGTCTCGGGGATCGCGACCACGGCTTCCTTTTCGGCAAAACGTGCGACGCGAATCGCGGTTTGGCCCGAGGCCACGACCTGTCCGGCGTCCACCAGCGTCGCGGTGACAACACCGCGGGTGTCCGCGACCATCGTTGCGTAAGAGAGAGAGTTGTTCGTGAGTTCGACCGAGCGTTGAGCCCGATTCAAACGCGCACGCGCTTCCTCCGCGGCAGCTCTCGCCTGATCCAGCTGCGCGTCCGTTGTCCATCCTTTTGCGCGCAAATCCTTGGCGCGCTGCTCTGCGGCGGCGGCCTGCGCCAGCACGCCCGTTGCTGCGCGGAATTCAGCTTCGGCCTGTTCGGCCTGCAATTTCAGGTCAACTTCGTCCAGGGTTGCCAGTGGCTGACCGACGCCAACGGTCTGGCCGACTTCGACCAGGCGCTTGGCAACCTTGCCTGGCACCCGAAAGCCCATGTCGGTCTCGATCCGCGGCTTGATCGTGCCAACGAAGCTGCGCTCGGGCGATTCCGCCTGGTAGTGCACGGAAGCTACCAACACCGGCCGGGAAGGCGCGGGCTGCTCCGCGACCTTGTCGTTACAGCCCGTCAGCGAAATCGCAATGAGAGCCAGCGACACACCGGCTAAGAGCCTAGAATAATTGGCGAAAGCAGAACGGACGAGCATGACGAAGTTCCTCGTTAACAGTCCTGTAAAGTGTTGACTGTTTACTGATGATTGTCAATATTCGTCAATGATCATGATTTCGTGAGCGCCCTCCTACTGCTGAAATCATCGAGCGCCTGCTGGGAGACCCGCTTAAGTCAGCCCGCCGATTCAGGGTTATTCGAGCTGAAACCGTTCGAAACGGTGCATCTCCTCTTCGATGCGGCGCTTGAGCTCTTTTTTGGGTACCCGGGCGGCCCCGCCAACCCAGCTCCACTTCTGCACCAGCAACTCGCGCTTCTGTCGCTCCGTCTTCAGATCGAGCGCGGCCACAATGCCGTCTCCCACGAGAACCGGCAGGGCGAAATAGCCGAAGCGCCGCTTCTCTTTCGGCACGTAGGCTTCGAACCGGTGCTCGTAATCGAAAAACAGGTGGGTCCGCTTACGCTGGATGATCAGGGGATCGAACGGCGACAGGATGTGCACCAGATCCGACGGCCCGGTCTTCGTCTCGAGCATCTCGGGAGTAGCCCAGTGCTCCTGCTTTCCGGCACCCTCGATTGCGACAGGCACCAGCTCGTGCCGGCGGACTCGATCGTCGATCCGGCGCCGCACCGCCGGCTTGCTTGGTGCGTCCAAGTGGCAGATCGAGTCCAGGCTCACTAGCCCTTGCGCGCGTAGCGCGCGATCAAGGAGGTAGCAGGTGACTTCCCTGGGTGAGGCGGCTTTCGGCGACTGGTCCCATCCGAAATGCCGCGTCATCAGCTCATAGGTTTTGAGCATGCCGATCCGCTCGGAGACGGTAAGCATCCCGGTATAAAAGGCGAGTTGAAGCGCCCGTTTTGACGGCTTGCGGCTGGCCCACAGATGCTCCTTCTCGACCAGCACGTCGTCTTCGATGTCGCGGATCGTGAGCGGACCGCCTTGGCGGATCAGCGCCAACACCTTGCGCAGGTCCGCGGGCCGCACCTCGCGCAGCCATCTGTGGCCCTCACGCTTGTGACGCTTCATGGCCGGAACAAAGAAGCGCAGATGCTTCGAGGGCACATAGGACAATGCATGGGTCCAATATTCGAAGACGCTCTTATCGACGCTCTGCGCATGGCGCAGATCCGCGCGGCGATATTCGGGAATACGGTTCCAGAGAATGTGGTGATGGCAGCGCTCGATGACATTGATGGTGTCGATCTGCACATAGCCAAGATGGTCGACCGCGGCGGCGACCGCCTGCGGGCCATCGCCGAACGGAATTGGCGTGTCGAGCTGTTGAGCATGCAGCCAAATACGCCTGGCCTCAGCCTTGGTCAGGGGAACAGGTTTTTGAGCGCGGGACATCGCCCGGCAATGTAGGCGGATTCGGTGCAGTCCGAAGCCGAAAACACCATAGTGTCAGTGCTTCATCCGCTCGCCGAGGCTTCCGGTCACGATGTCGGTCGCGCAAGAGGCCCTGCCGCGTTCGGCTGCCTGGCATTTATAGACGGTGCCGGTCAGCCTATCGAGAAGCCACATATTCTCATCGTTCGGGCTCTCCATGCCGGCGAACCTGGTGCCAACAGCCGTAATCAAGGTAGACAGCAAGATTGCCGCGGCGATCACGGCCGAGCCAATAAAAATCGGCATTGAACTGCCCGCGCGGTCAGACATGACCACGCGAGTCGCCTTGTATTCGTGTTGTCTTTTCGGTGAGTGGAACAAGGGCCCGTCGCTTCGCTGTTTGTGTTTTTTCTTGCGAGCGGCTCGATTAGAGGCGCATCCCGCCGCTTGTGTCCGCACCCCGGCCGGCGCTACGGCTTAGGGCAGCAATAAGCGGCCCCGAGCCGGGCGATAAGCCCGGCGCGGCGTTGATGGACTCAAACGCAGATGCTCCAGATGTAAGCCTCTCGCGTGTTGAGGCTTATATCAGATTCGCGGGCGGGCTCGTGCACTAGTTGAGGGCGCCACTTAATTTTACGCAGCCGATTTGCCTTCATAGGCATTCTTGAGACCGGCAATTTCGAGCTTGTTCATCTGCAGCATCGCCTGCATCGCGCGTTGCGCTCCAGCGCGATCGGGACCGCCCAGATATTTGAGAAGCGCAGCCGGAACGATCTGCCAGGACACGCCGTAGCGGTCTTTGAGCCAGCCGCATCGCTCCGGCTGTCCGCCCTCGGCGCAAAGCGCATCCCATAGCCGATCCACCTCGGCCTGATCGGCGCAGTCGATCTTGAAAGAAACCGCATGCGTGTATTCAAAGCGCGTACCGCCGTTCAGCGCCATGAAGTGCTGGCCAGCCAAGGTGAATTCGACCACCAGAGCCGATCCCGCTTTGCCGGCGGGGCTATCGACCGTGTTCTTTTGAACATGCTCTATTCTCGAATCCGGCAGCAGCGAAACATAAAACTTCGCTGCATCCTCAGCTTCGCCGTCGAACCACAGACAGGGAGTTATTTTTGACATTGGCGGCCTTCCATCATGTTGACTCGTCCAAGGACGAACAGTGCGATGTCAAACCGACAGCGTATTCAGACAATTTACGGCACCGAAGGGGCCCTGACGGCAGCAACACACAGCACCGCCATTGTTTGGCTGAGCAGAGGCGCACACTGAAAGTTGGCGCGCTCGATGCCCCTACTTGGTCTCCGCGGGGCCCGGGTGCACGGGGTCAACCCAAAGCACCGTTTCCGGTTTCTCCACCGGCTCGATGTCCAGGTTTATCGCAACCGCCTGACCATCACTGCGCACCAAAACGCATTCGAGGACTTCGTCCCGGCTGGCATTGATCTCCTGGTGCGGAACGTAGGGAGGGATGAAAATGAAATCACCCGGATTGGCTTCCGCCGTAAATTGCAGATGCTCGCCCCATCGCATTCGCGCCTTGCCCTTGACGACGTAGATGATGCTTTCGAGATGACCGTGATGATGTGCGCCGGTCTTGGCGTCAGGCCTGATCGTCACGGTGCCAGCCCAAAGTTTCTGCGCGCCGACGCGGGCGAAGTTGATCGCGGCCTTGCGATCCATGCCGGGCGTCGAGGGCACGTTGGGATCAAGCTGATTACCGGGAATAACGCGAACGCCATCATGCTTCCAGCGTTGATGTTCGTTCTCGTGAGGGGCGTGATCGGAACTGGTGTGGTCGTGAGAGCCTGTCATATTCTTCTTTCGGACTGTTCCGCTGCAAACGTAACTAAATTGGCGGCGTTCGGCCAGAACCAAGCCGGAACTTTTAGCGCATCAACGACTTGTCTTGCGAGGGCTCAATCACTCAGTCACTGGAGAATTCCATGGGTAGCATGACAGACAAGATCAAAGGCGCGGCCAATGAAGCCGTCGGCAAGGCGAAGCAGGGCGCTGGCGAAGCTGTCGGTTCGGACCGGATGAAGGGTGAAGGCGCCGCTCAGGAACTTAAGGGCAAAGGTCAGAAGGCGGTCGGCGATGCAAAGCAAGCTGCGAAGGACGTTGCCAACAACGTGGCCGACTCGGTTAACAAGAATCTCTGATCGACACTGACTTGATGATCAAAAAGGCCGGTCCTTCGGACCGGTCTTTTTTGTTGCGGTTCTTAGCGTCTCGGGTGCGCTGTCGCTTCACTTCACCGCGAGCAGTTCGACATCGAACATCAGCGTGGCATTGGGCGGAATGACGCCGCCCGCTCCTCGCGCGCCGTAGCCCAGCGCGGCTGGGATGATCAGCGTGCGCTTGCCGCCTACCTTCATGGTCGCGACGCCTTCGTCCCAACCGGCAATCACTCTTTTCTGACCGATCGGAAATTCGAACGGCTCGTTGCGATCCACCGAACTATCGAACTTCTTGCCCTTCTTGCCATCCTCATACAGCCAGCCGGTGTAATGCATCACGCAGGTCTGTCCGGGTTTCGGGGAGGCGCCGGTGCCGACGGCGGTATCGATAATCTGCAAGCCTGAAGGTGTCGTCATTGTTTTTCCTGCGGCTTGTGCCGCTGCTATGGTCGGTACACACGCTAACGGCGCGATGGCGCTTGCCATCCCGACCGTTGCCAGCATCAAAATTTTTGCACGTTGAAGACGTAGCATCTGTCGAGGCACCTTCCGTTAGAACCGGAACAGGTGTCTAGCGCAAGCCGACGAGCGTTGCCAGCGTTGTTCCAACCATGCCACGGCAAGGTGCCGGCAGAACTTCGCACCGGATGTGCATGTCAGCAGAAGGGACGCCGGTCAGATCCTGATCGGGGTGGTGTAGATTTCCGCACCAGCCTCGTCGACCACCACCACCGCGCGGTCCTCACCTTCCCCATCGACGTCGAGAGCGATTTGTCGGGCAATCAGGTCGGCGGTTTTCCTCGCCTCCTGCTCGCTGCCGCAATCCAGACCAACCGGATCTTCCAGCCGAACGCCATCGGCAATATCAAAGTGGAAAATGGGCATTGTTTTTCCTCCCGCTAATGCACCAATGCGGCGAGGCGAAGTGCGTTCCACAATTTCTGATCCGAGGCGCGCTTCGAGCTTTGTGCATGTTTCAGTAGCCGAGTGCGCAGCCATCCTTGCGCGGATCGGAACCGGCGGTGAGCGTGCCTTTGTCCCAGTCGATCCAGATTGCCTGGCCGCCACCGAGCGGCCCGACCACATTGGTCGTTCGATGCCCGAGCTTCTTCAAACCTTCAACGATGGCTGCGGGCACTCCGTCCTCAAGTTGATAGACCCCCTCATAGTGCAGACCCCGCGGCAAATCGATCGCCTCCTGCACATCACAGCCGTAATCCAGCATGTTCGTGAGGACATGCACCTGCCCAACCGGTTGATACTGTCCACCCATCACGCCGAACGGCATCACGGCGCGACCATTCTTTGTTACCAGGCTGGGGATGATCGTGTGCAGCGGCCGCTTGCCCGGCGCAATGCAATTGGGATGTCCGGGCTCAACGCGGAAACCGCCGCCGCGGTTTTGCAGGAGGACGCCCGTCTTGTTAGATACGATCGCCGCGCCAAACCCGTGCGCGATCGAATTGATGAACGAGCAGACGTTGCGGTCCTTATCCACCACGGTGATGTAGATGGTCGACGGATTCATCGGCGGGGTTACAACCGGCAGGTCGAGCATGGCGTCCATCCGAATCTTTCCGCCGTACTCCTCCGCGAATTCCGGGGTCAAGATGCGCGATACATCGACATTGACGTGGGCCGGATCTCCGATGTGCTGCTCGCGCATCATGTAGGCAATCCGCGCGGCCTCGGCTTCGAGATGAAACCGGTCGACGCTTAGCGGCGGAAACTTGGTCAAGTCGAAGCGCGACAGGATGTTCAGCATTACGAGCATGGTGATGCCCGGACCATTCGGCGGGCACTGCCAGACGTCATGGCCTTTATATACGGTGCCGATCGGGGCCGTGGTTTCGGTAGTATGACTTGCGAAATCCTCGCTCGTATGCAGACCGCCAATCCCACGCAAGGTCTCAACTATGTCATCGGCGATGGGACCGTTGTAAAAGGCGTCGCGTCCGGCTTTCGCGATGGCGCGCAGCGTTTTTCCGAGTTCGGGCTGCTTGATCACGTCGCCTGCCACCGGCGGCTTGCCGTGCGGCAGCAGGTAGCGCTCGGTGTTGGTGCCCTTCTTCAGTTTTTCGAACTGGTTGTTCCAGTCAAACGCAATGCGCGGCGCGACCACATATCCCTGTTCTGCGGCGGCAATTGCGGGCTGCAGGAGCGTGTCCAAGCCTAACTTGCCGTGGTCGCGCAGGATCGTCGCCCAGGCATCTACCGCGCCGGGAACGCTCACTGCGTGGGCTGATGTCAGCGGGATCGCACGCATATTCCGCTCGAGATACCAGGATGGTTCGGCCGCCTTCGGCGCACGGCCGGAGCCGTTGTAGGCGAGGATCTTGCCGTTTCCCCCTGGCTGCACCAAAGCGAAACAATCGCCGCCGATCCCCGTCGATTGAGGCTCAATCACCCCGAGCAAAGCGCATGCGGCTACCGCGGCATCGGCGGCAGTGCCGCCGGAGCGCATGACATCGATGGCTGTGAGAGCTGCCAGCGGGTGCGAGGTCGCCACCATCGCGTTCTGAGAGTGAACCGTCGACCGGCCGGCCAGATGGAAGTTCCTCATGCCAAATTGCTCGCTTTAACGTTGTTTGAGCAGTGGCCGAGTTCGGCTGGCCTGCTTGTGGGCGTTTCTTGGCATATTCATGCTGCGCTGGGCAATGCTTGAGGACGCGCACCAGCCCGTCCACAGACCATCCCCCGGGTTTCGCCGCCGCGGTCCTCCTGATAAGCCTTGGCTTGTGACCTACCAGGTAGCCGCCTTCTATCAATTTGCCGCATTGCCGGAGTTTCGGCAGGTGCGGGACCCGTTGCGCGCGCTTTGCGCCAGGCTTGAATTGAAGGGTACCGTGCTGCTGGCCCACGAAGGCATTAACGGCACGGTGGCGGGTCACGCCGAGGCCATTGCCGCATTTGTCGCTGAATTGCGGGGCGGCGGGCTGTTCGGCGGCCGGCTGGACAATCTCGAATTGAAGTTCTCGCGGGCATCGGCCATGCCATTTGAACGGCTGAAGGTCAGGCTAAAAAAGGAGATCGTTACCCTCGGACACCCCGAAGCCGACCCCACGCGGTTGGTTGGGACCTATGTCGAACCCGCCGAATGGAACGATCTGATCGGCAACCCGGATACGCTGCTGATCGACACCAGAAACGCTTTCGAGGTGGCGATGGGCACATTCGACGGCGCCGTCGATCCCGGAATCAAAAGCTTCGGGCAATTCAAGGATTTCGCGTTGGGTCTCGATACGTCGAAGCACAGCAAGATTGCTATTTTCTGCACCGGCGGAATTCGATGCGAAAAGGCCAGCAGCTATCTGCTCTCGCGCGGTTTTCCCGAGGTCTATCATCTCAAGGGGGGCATTCTCGGATATCTGGAACGGGTGCCGGAGGCCGCGAGTCGCTGGCGCGGCGAGTGTTTCGTGTTTGATGAACGCGTCGCGCTCCGCCACGGATTGCAGGAGCGGGCGTTGGATGCAGATGACCATGAATGAGAAGACCCTCGCAGACCGCATCGATGCGCTGGAGGCTCGCCTGATGTTCCAGGAAGAGACCATAGAGACGCTGAACAAGACGATCACGGAGCAATGGCTGAAGATCGATGCGCTGACTCGTCAGGTTGCCGGGCTGGGCGAACGCCTGCAGGAAGCCGAGGCCCATGCGCCCGCTGAGGAGGAGACGCCGCCGCATTACTAAACGCCAGATTGCCGGCCCTTCAAAGGCTTGAATTGCGGATCGCTCAGGACACCAACAGCCAGATCGTTATCAAGACCAGGGCGATCACGACGGCGCACCACACCATCGGCACAGCCCGCTTTGAACTCCCACTGCGCGGGGAGTCGTTTGGCGCATGGTTAAGGGCCGGAATTCTGTCTGCCTTCAACGCCAAGCCTATCTGCTGGAGAATGTCTCGCTAAATCAGCCGGACGCGGGACGCACTAGTCCCGCTCACTTGCCCTTGTCGTCACAATCGGCCTTCGACGGGGTCGGTTGGGCTACGCTGACCGGATCGGATGCGGGAAAGGTTTCGACCAGACCGGTATCCAACTTCTCGTGAACCTCACGATCCGCAGCCGCTGCCTTGCGAGGATCTTCAGCGAGTTTGTCATGAGGCGCGGGATCGAATTTTTTGGCCATGATGAGCCTCCGTTCCCCGGACTAACGTCTGCGCCATCGCGGCGTTCCCTTCGGCGGAAACACCGGCGGTAGCTTGTTGCCGTCAGCACCTCGAGAATGCGCGCTCCTTGGCCAATGCTGGGTTGACAGTGTATCAGGACCAATCGGTTCCGATCCAGTCAGCCACTTGGGAAGCGCCAATTGCAGGAAATTCGAGCCACGAAGCCTTTTTTGGAAGTGCTATCCGGCCGCCGGCAGCCCGTGCCGCCCATCTGGATGATGCGCCAGGCCGGCCGCTATTTGCCGGAATATCGGGAAGTCCGCGCCAGGGCCGGAGGCTTTCTGAACCTTTGTTTCACTCCGGAATTGGCGGCGGAGGTCACGCTGCAACCGATCCGTCGCTTCAGCTTTGATGCCGCGATCATCTTTTCGGACATCCTCGTGATCCCTTACGCGCTGGGCCGCGAGGTACGGTTCGAGGTTGGCGAAGGGCCGCGCCTGGAGCCTCTGCTAGCCGAGAACGTCGAAACGCTGGCGCGACAAGCTGACTTCCGCAAGCTCGAGCCGGTGTACGAGGCACTTCGCCGCGTTCGCGCCGAACTCGCTCCCAATATCGCGCTCATCGGCTTCTGCGGCGCGCCATGGACCGTGGCCACCTACATGGTGGCCGGGCAAGGCACGTCGGACCAGGCTCCAGCGCGGATGATGGCTTATCGCGATCCAAAGGCTTTCTCGAAAATCATCGACGTGCTCGTGGAAAATTCCATCCAATATCTGCTTGGGCAACTCAAGGCCGGCGCCGACGTATTGCAGATTTTCGACACTTGGGCGGGCGTGCTGCCGCCGCCCGAATTCACGCGCTGGTCGATCGAGCCTACCCGGCGCATCGTCGAGGGGGTGCGCAGAGAAGTGCCTGAGGCCAAGATCATTGGCTTCCCGCGAGGAGCCGGGGCGATGCTACCGACCTATGTGGAAGCAACCGATGTAGATGCCGTCAGTATCGACTGGGCGGCCGAGCCCACGCTCATACGCGCACGCGTGCAGAACCGCGTCGCGGTGCAGGGAAACCTTGACCCGCTGGCGCTGGTCGCGGGCGGCGCCGCACTCGATCGGGCTGTCGACGACGTGCTGGCAAACTTCGCGAACGGGCGGCTGATCTTCAATTTGGGCCACGGCATCCAGCCGGAAACGCCGATCGCGCATGTCGAGCAGATGCTCAAGCGGGTGCGAGGGTACAAGGGCTGACGCCCGTTTAGTCCGGACGGCTTCGCTCGATGATCGCGGCTGCGCCCTTTGCCAGCAGTTCGAGCCCGACGGCACGGCCGAGTTCGCGCGGACGGTCCGCAGGCCCGGATCGCGAGGCTTCAATGAACAGGTTGCCCGCTTCATCCAGCACCGAAGCGATCAGGGACATCTCACCGCCCTGTATCATAGAGAATGCTGCTATCGGGGAATTGCAGTGGCCGTTCAGGATCCATAGCACCTCGCGCTCGGCGTCTGCACTCCGGTGCGAGGCTGGGTCGTCGATCAAGGCCAGTATGCCTCGGGTCTGCCAATCCTGTGCGGCGCATTCCACCGCAACAATTCCCTGCCCGGCCGCCGGCAACATCTCCTCGATCCGGAATTCGTAGGCAATGCGCTTGGCCAAGCCGATGCGCTCCAGGCCGGATCGCGCCATGATCAGCGCATCCGCCGGACCCACAGCTCCACCGCCCGGAAGCCGTTGAGTTTCCAAACCATCGAGCTTGCGAACGCGGGTATCGGCCGCGCCGCGATAATGGATTACGTCGATCTTCGGAAAGAGCCGGCGTGCATAGGCCGCGCGACGCACCGCATTGGTGCCGATCTTGAAGCCTTCGCCGCCTGCGCGCCTGAGATCTTCCATCGAAACGCCAGACCGCAGGACCAAGACATCGCCGGGGGCGTCTCGCGACAAGGTCGCGCCGATCAGCAATCCCGGGGTCTCTTCATTTCCGGGCATGTCCTTGAGCGAATGCATGGCTGCTTGCAGCTCCCCCGCAAGCACCGCCTGTCGGATTTCAGCGACGAATGCCCCGCCTTTGCCGCCATGCGCCAGCAACTTGCTGGTCTGATCGGTATCCCCGGCGGTCTCAAACTTGACGATCTCGACCTCGAGATCAGGAACCGCCGCGGTTAGTCGACGAGCGATCTCGTCCGTTTGGGCAATGGCCATGACGCTCTTGCGCGTGCCTATCCTTATGCGACCAGGCGCCATTCACGATCCCCTCGCCGGTGCAGCAAACCGCGACCGGCCCGGCTCGCACATAGGGCCAGCCAGTGCGCCAATGCAAATCGATGCCACAGCTTTCCGGCTCACCGCGCATCCTGCAGGATCATGTCGGAGGCTTTTTCAGCAATCATTATAATGGCGGCGTTGGTGTTGCCTGACACCAGATCGGGCATGACCGAGGCGTCGACCACTCGCAGGCCTTCGACGCCTCGGACTCGTAGCCGCTGATCGACGACGGCAAGCGGATCACTTCCCATTCGGCATGTGGAGGTGGGATGATAAATCGTGCTGCCGCGCTGGCGGCAATAGCTTAACAGTTCCGCATCGGTAGTGACCTTTATGCCGGGATCAACCTCGTCGACAACATAGGGACGTAGCGCCGGCGCGCCCAAAATCCGTCGCAAGATCTTCAAGCCCTCCACATTCGTGGTCCGATCGACTTCGGTCCCAAGGTAATTGATGCGAATCTCCGGTGCGTCTGCGGGGTCGGCGCTCCTGATCCGCAGCGAGCCGCGGCTCTCTGGGCGAAGTTGGCAGACCGAAGCCGTAAACCCGGAAAACGGATGCAACTTTTCTCCCATCTTGTCGGTCGAGAAGGGCAGGAAATGGATCTGGACGTCCGGCGTGGCCAGACGGGGGTTGGTCTTGAAGAATGCGCCGGAAGTCCCGGCGGCGATCGACAATGGCCCGGTGCGAAAAGCCGCATATCGGAGCCCCGCCATCATCTTCCGTCTGGGGCTGTTGACGACGTCGTTGAGCGTCATGCGCTGCGTGCAACGCATGACGACCCTTACCTGCAGGTGATCCTGAAGATCATTGCCGACCCCGGAGGCATCAAGAACAACCTTGATCCCGTGAGTTCGGAGCAACTCCGGTGGCCCTATGCCGGAGAGTTGAAGCAACTGAGGTGAATTGTACGCCCCACTTGAGACCACAACTTCCCTGCGCGCCCGGACAGTCCGCAGTGCACCTTCCTTACGGTACTCGACCATCTCGGCACGGCGTCCATTGAACACGATCCGCTGAGCCAGCGCAGACGTCTCCACGTGCAAATTCTTGCGATTTTTCGCGGGGCGAAGATATGCGACAGCGGTGCTGGCTCTTCTGCCGTAGCGGGTAGTGGTCTGGAAATAACCAGCGCCTTCCTGGGTGGCGCCGTTGAAATCGTGGTTGCTCGGAATGCCGGTTTCGATGGCCGCGGTGATGAATGCGGCGGAGAGTGGATCAGCGTGACTCCAATCGGAGACGGGCAAGGGCCCCCCGACACCATGAAAATGGTCAGAGCCTCGCTGCTGGTTCTCGGCCTTCTTGAAATAAGGCAAGATATCGTCATAACCCCAGCCCTCGTTACCGCGCTGGCGCCAGCGATCGTAGTCCTGATGCTGACCGCGAACGTAAAGCAAACCATTGATAGAGCTCGATCCACCGAGCACCTTGCCGCGAGGCTGAAACACGGTACGCCCATCCAGTCCAGGCTCCGGCTCGGTATGGTACATCCAGTTTACTGTCTTTGCCTTGAACAGCCGGCCATAGCCGAGCGGCACGTGAATCCAGATGTTGCGGTCCTTAGGACCCGCCTCCAGCAGCAGCACCGAAGTTTTGCCGTCGGCGCTCAATCGGTTGGCCAGCACACATCCCGCGGAGCCTGCACCGATAATGACGTAGTCGAATTCAAGGAATGGGGACAATCTATCGTACCGCGCTACATAAAGCACAAGACCGGATCGGTCCGATGCCGGCGCGACACTATAATGGCGAGGTGCTGGTGAGAATAGCTATTGCTGGGAAGCGCGGGCGGCCAATCCAACGCGAACCTGACCTATTTCGAAGCTAAAGGGCGCCGACGTGCTCACATCTCGATTTGCAGGTTGCCGCAGCAACACTTCCGGCGTCAGCGGCTGCTCAACTCAACAAAACAATCCAATTGCGTAGCGGAAACTTCTGCAAACGGCACCGACGCGTTCTTCAGCCGCGCCCACTCTTCTGCTTCCAACAGCCAGTACTGCATTTCCTTTTCCGCCAATTTCGCGCGTTCAAGGCACATTTTCTCCAAGGTACTGAAATTACGCCCGCGCTGTTCCATGGCAGCCGTCCCCCCTCACCGAAAAATGCGTGAGAAAAAATAATGCCAAAATTTTTTTTGAATCCAAGCTGAATCTGAAAGCGGCGCGCAAATTGTTTAGGCAACACCCGGAACTGAAGCTCGCGACGAGGAGTGTTGCGCAAAACTTTCGGCGTGGTCGCCATTCGATGACAACACGCAGCTGGAAATTTTTGGCGACGTGCTTGTCGTCGGCAACTCGCCAGATGCGGTGGCACTCAGGACGGCTTTTTTGTTAGCACCGTCCCACGGCGCGCCGGCACGCCTCGAATGACCACGTGCTGAGCACGTCGATCCTCGGATACGATGGAATCCTGAACTCCTGATACCGTCACGTGTCGAAACCCTTCAGCCTTGATGCCGCGCTTGAGCAAATTCGACGTGCAGACGCTGCTGCTTCGCTGCGCGAACCGCTGCCCTGAGTGCGCCGCAGCTCCGCGACCGTCCGGAAATTCGAATGTCCCGCGTCTTGATACTCTGATGGCCGCCCCACCAACCTTGATTGTGAGACCTTTGATTTGTTGGCCCCTTGGTCCACGCCGTTTGCATTATGGATGCCAAGGTGTCTGACCCAATGTCGCGCGGTAACTATTTTATTGACGAGCCTGGCATTTCACCGCAGATTGAGCAGATTACAAAATCCAACCAGGGCGAGTTCATGCGCCTGAGGCTGGTGCCAGCCAGAGTGCTGCGATCCAAGGCCGGCCAAAGCTTCACAAGTCTGCGCCCGAACTCAGAACCGGGGTATCTGCCTTGCAGCCGTGGATTGTGGAAATGGAATACAAAGGCATCAGGTACGACGTTCTTCAAACCTCCAATCCGACGGGTTGGAAGTGGACCGTGTGGCTGGACGAGAGACGGACAAAGACCGGCGTCTCTTTCAGTAGGGCCACGGCTATCGTTTTCGCCGAGCACGCCATCGAGAAGATCATGAAAAGATCCGGGCGCCGAAGGCAAGCTTTAGTCCTGAACTCTTTGGTTGCGCGGAGCGGGGCGCATTAGATGCGCGATCAGTCGCCCTAGCACGTTTGGCGAAAAGCAGCGCTCGTTAGTCAGACCGGCACGGCTACTTGTTGATCGACGATGCTACTCGCACGCCACGCGCCCCACCTGGTTTCGCCGGATGGCGAACGCCGCTTGCTGCTGATTGGCTCTTGCCATTACCCCGGTCGACACCGCCTTTGGCGCGCGATGCGGCGCGCGTTTTTTCCAGGCGCTTGCTCCTGGCCAGCGCCAGCAATCTTTCTATTTCTCTCCGTTGTGCTTCGGCTTTGGCCTTCCTTGACATATCACTGATGGAAGGCGCCAAGGATACCGGCACGGTTGCCAAGTCGTTGGTTCTGGACAAGCCACCTACGCCCTCGCAGGGAGCATCGCCCGGCAATTCCAATTTCAGCGACACGGTCTTGAATTCCTGGACCCAATTTTCGGCGGGCGTCCCGGTAATCCTGCGGACGTAAGTCCTGGTCTCCTGTGGGAGCTTGCCCTGCCCGGACAACCATTTTTGAACCCGACCGCTTCCGGCGTTGTACGCCGCGGCCGCAAGACCCAGATTTCCGAATTCGTTGTGCAAGCGCCGGAGATACTTCGCCGACGCAGGCAGCGCCTTGAATGGATCAAAGGGGTCGTCGAGTCCCACCTCGGCCGCAGTACTCGGCATGAACTGCGCGACACCTTGCGCGCCAACGCGACTGACCTCGGAGGATTGAAAGCGGCTTTCCTGCCAAAGAAGCCGAGCAAAAAACGGCACCGGAATATTGCTGGCTTCAGCCGCTTCCTTGAGGGCTTCGCAAAAATTCCTCTCGATCTCCGGTGCAATCAAGCCGGCAGGTTCGACCGGCTCGTCGGTCGGCGACGCCAGATGCGTCGCTTGCCCATCTTTTGAATGATCGGAGGAAGCAAGGCCCGGGCTCTCAACTTCATCCGCCTCGGCGGTGACCTGGTTGCCGGCTTTCTCCGAAGCCGGTCTGTTTAGCCTATCGAAATCCAAACCCAGCGCTGACCACGCAACGAACGCGGCGATAACTAATCGCATCAACACAATTTCCCGTTTCTCGTTTTTCTGCCGCGCCAATTCGCAGCGGATAACGACATTTTTCGGGATCAACTTGTGCTTAAATATTGCCTTGTTGTTCCAACTGCGGAACCGTCTGAGGAGAATACCGGGTGGAACCTACTTGCACCGCTGACCGGGCGTCACGCCGGAACGAACGTGCATTCTCGAGATTGATATTCGGGAGAAATTGATGAGACCGCACGTCGCTACAGCCCTTGTGGCACTGATATGTTCATGCGGCGTGGCTGCTGCAAAGTCGGTGGAGTGGGAACGGTTCGTCCTCCCAGAGACGGGGACCAGCGTCGACATACCGACCACCATCTTCTCGAACGATGCCGGACGACCTCAGACAGGCTATGGGCAGCGCTTCCTGACTTCCGACCGGCGCGCAAATCTAACTATACAATCCGTGCCGAACGAGGCGGGCGATTCACCCGCAGCATTCCTCGCGAAAAGAAACCCGCCGGCAGGGATCGTCTATAAAAAAGTAACGCCGCGTTTCTTCGCGGTGTCGAGTTTCCGAAATGATAAAATCTGGTATGACCGCTGCAACTTCACAGCTCGACTGATCAACTGTGTCCTGATCAACTACCCGGCTTCCGAGAAGCGGCAGTGGGACGGCGTGGTCACACGCATCAGCAACACACTATCGTCTGGGCGATAGTCAGAAGAATCGCGAGAGGGTGTGTCAGCCGCGCGACTTGAGCTGAAGTTCCAGCAGCGCCATTCGCTGCAGCACCTCCGGATCGGACTCGCCGGTCTGCGCCGTCCGGAGGATGCTCTCCGCTATCGACTGTACATGCCTTGAGCTGACTGGCTCCGGAAGCGTCGCCACCGCCGCGTCCATCGCGGTTTGCATGACACTGATCATTTCTGGCGAAAACGATGCGTTGGAGAAGTCTTTCATCCGTTCAACAAGGCCCCCTCCCCGCCGCGCACAAATCACGGCGGGGAGTGATCTCTGTATAGCAGCCGAAGCTCAAGTGGCGCTAGTTACCAGTGCCGGTGGTGGTGCCACCTGTGGTGAAAGCCGCGGTGGAATCGCGGACCGCCGTAGAACGCGAACGCGGGACGGACCACCCTTCGGTAGCGGTAGACGGGGGCGTAGCCGTAGTCGCCGTAGTACGCCGCAGGAGCGTACCCACCATAATACGCCGGGCCATAACCGTAGTAGCCGGGGCCGTATCCGTAAGCGCTGGACGCCAAACCGCCGATCAACGCTCCAGCTATTAATCCGCCGGCCAGGGCAGGACCGAAGCCACCATGATGATGACCAAACCCGCGTGCTTCCGCCGAACCTGGGGCCGTCACCGAGCTCAGCCCAAGCGTCGCGACCGCAGCCAAGACCATTCCTAACTTTCTCATCTGATACTCTCCTTTCAGGGAAACCAAGCTGTGCCGCATTAATGTCCATATGGCGCAAAGAGTTGCGGCAGATCGCGGCCCCGAGGCGGTTGCGTGTGCAATTTAATCTTGATGAAAAACCGTTCAGCTAGGCCAGTTTATGCCGGGTTTTGGGACCTTCGAACGGCGATGACTGCTCGAACTTTGCGGATCGGGTTCCCTCATCACGGAGTGCGGCGGAACGATCAATCCCTGCGATAAGGCCCTTGGCGCGCCCTTGAACGCCGCAATAACTCAACGGAAATTCCTGGGCAGGGAATTATGAATATGTGTGGCTGCGAGCGCGGCGTGGCCCGTCGCTACCGCGATCTGATGAAGGTCGGATACCACATCTCCGACGGCATAGAGTCCGACCACTGAGGTCTGCTGGTTCCCGTCCACCTCGAGGCAGCCCACACTGTTGTGCCGAGCTCCAAGCCTCTTCCCAAGTTCCGAACGCACGTCGCAGCCCAAAACCGGATAGATCACATCGAAGAGCTCGAACGATCCGTCGCTCATCACTGCAACCATGTGATCACCCCTCCGCTCAAATGCGACCAAATGGGGCTTCAAAACGCGAATGCCAGCCGACGCTAAATCGCGCAGCGCCTGTTCGCTACCGCTGCTGCTGTCCAAGCTCAGCAGCGTGACATCGCTGGAATAGGTCCGCAAGAAAATCGCTTTGCTACTGGCTTCTTCTACACTGCCCAGAACTCCTATGCGAGAATCAGATGCCTCAAACCCGTCGCAGATCGGGCAATACCGAATGCAGCCCTGGTCAATTGCCTCCTTCAGGCCTGGAATGGGAATAGTGCGGTCGACCAGCCCGGTCGCCAAAATGACACGCTTCGCCGAGACTTCAGTTTGCCCGCATTCTACGGCGAAGCCGAGCGGCGTTTTCTTCAGAGCCGCAACCCGGTCGTGCACCATGTCGACACCATAGGTTGTCGCCTGTTTCGCGAGCGCATCAAGCAGTGCTGTGCCCGCAATCCCATCGGCGAAGCCCGGATAATTATGTGTTTCGGGAATCAAGGCCGCCCGGCTCTCGCTGCTGTCGATGACAAGCACTGTGCGCCGGTATCTCGCCAGATAAACGGCGGCAGTTAGGCCGCCCGGCCCACCTCCGACGATGACGGCGTCAATCGACTGCGTTTCAGATGACGCCATGACTCTCTTTTCCGCGGGTCTCCAACGATACAAAGGCGCCGCGGCGACAGTAGATCAGTTGACCAACTCCGTCGGCTGTGGTTGCTCGCGTTCTGAAAACCAGTTCGTTTATTGGTCCTTGACGCCAAGTGCTGTGCGATTGCCTGCCTCTCGTCCGGGCACGCTAACATGCACTTCGTGCCCTTCTCTTAGAGCGAGGGATGCCGCCGCGACCGCGGATTCAAAAGCCGCTTCCTTGCTTGCATAGTCGTTGGCCGCCTTTCCATCATGAAGCACAGTCCAGCCATTTCCTTTCGAGACGACCCGGTATTCAGCTCTACCCATGTAAGCCTCCAACCCATCTGAAACGCGCGCGCGCGGGAACCGTTCCGCGTAGGGTTAGCTTCGCTGGGATGCTCTTCGAACCGAATGTTTGCCCGAACAAATTTCTTTTCGTTTAATTGTCAGCTCAGGCTCCTGCCCCCGGGCGGGCATGTCCATAAGGGCCGCCATGGCGATGTTGATGCGAATATTTCTTTTCGTCCTGTTGGCGACATCCGCCGCAGCGGCGATGGCCGCCGGTACTACGGCCATCGCCCAGCCTGCTGAGCAGCTCTCCGTCGCTCTGGTGGGATTCGGGAGCAAAACATGCGCCGACTGGCTTTCGAAACCTAGCCGCAAGTTGGAAGGCGCGATCTGGCTCTATGGATTCTGGAGTGGCTTGAACTACGTCGCGGCCGCGAGCGAGCAAAAGCAGTCCCGCGCGAGCAGCAGTGAGATCGTGGAGGCTGTAGAGAAGGTGTGCAAGGGCGGCCCTTCTCAGCTTCTCGCATCCGCCGCCTGGTCCGCCTTTCTAACTCTCAATGCGGCTCACCGCGCACGGTGATGTGGTCCCGCTAACCGCCCGAGCCAGCGGTCCCGCCCAGCGCACTGCGATCGGAACGAACACCTCGAACCACTGTTGGAACGACAGCGCGGTTTAGTCGGTATCTGTCATGGGCACTTTGAAAGCAACGACCGAGAAAGCCCTCGGTAAACTGAAGCAAGTCGTCGCCGACATGGTTGCGGGAGGCAAGCCGCGCGACGAAGTCGAACTCGATGAGGCCAGATCCGACGCGCAAAACGGCGGAAAGAACGCCGGCTACAAGCCGCTCGGAAACCTGGATCGGCTCACCTGAACATCGCCACTGCGAACCGCCCAACAAACGCGCCCCGGAGAAAACAATGCTGGACTATCCCCGCCCGCCCTTTCCAGAGCAGCAACAACCCGTTCCAGGCGTCACAAACGCGATGACTCCGGTACCGGATCACGGCGAGACATCCTACAAAGGCAGCAATCGCCTGATCGGGAAAAAGGCCGTCATTACCGGCGGCGACAGCGGCATCGGCCGGGCGGTCGCACTGGCCTTCGCGCGAGAGGGCGCCGACGTCCTGATCTCCTACCTCAATGAAGACCGCGACGCCCGCGAAACCGAACGCTTGATCAATGATGCCGGAAGGAAGGCGGTTCTCGTTCCAGGTGATCTGAAGAATTCAGATCACTGCCGCGCCGTAATCGCCAAGGCGGTTTCGGGACTTGGGGGCGTCGATATCCTCGTCAACAACGCCGCCCACCAAGCCACCTTCCAATCGATCGAAGAGATCAGCGACGAAGAGTGGGAACTCACCTTCAAGGTCAATATCCACGCCATGTTTTACCTAACGAAGGCCGCGGTACCCCACATGAAGCCCGGAAGCAGCATCATAAACACGGCGTCGGTGAATTCGGACACTCCTAATCCGACGTTGCTCGCGTACGCGACAACGAAAGGCGCGATCCAGAACTTTACCGCCGGGCTTGCGCAGATGTTGGCCGACAAGGGCATTCGCGCAAACGCGGTTGCGCCCGGACCAATCTGGACGCCGCTCATTCCTTCCACGATGCCGGCTCAAGCGGTCGAAAGCTTTGGCAAGCAAGTTCCAATGAAGCGTCCGGGCCAACCCGCGGAACTCGCAACGGCTTATGTGATGCTCGCCGATCCGCTCTCGAGCTACGTATCCGGTGCAACGATTGCCGTCACCGGTGGAAAGCCATTTCTCTAAGCGCCGACCCGGTGGCCGAGGCCCAACCAAGCCGGAACGCTCCTGCAAGCGCTGCGTTGTTTGGCCAAACAGGAGCGCGCGATGGCTTTGAACGCTCACCACGATCCCATGACGGAAGAACAGCGACAGCAAATACAACAGCTCTGCCGCGAAGCTGACATCCCCGATAAATCCGGCGAACTTCTCACCCGCTCCGGTGCGCAAGCCATGATTGAAGAGTTGCGCCGTAAGGCTTCCGAACATCCGCACCAAGCGCACGGGCGTTAGAGCACCTCGTTGGCCTGGATATTCGCTCAGGGCTCGCTGAAGCCTGGCTGCGAGTGTTCGCGCCCATCGCCGGAGCGTAGCCTTGCACGAAGCAAATGCTGGGTCCGATTTTTAGCTACGCCTATACCGGGCTGTGGAACGGAGCTTGT
Organism: Bradyrhizobium sp.; assembly: GCA_045811665.1. Taxonomy (GTDB): domain Bacteria; phylum Pseudomonadota; class Alphaproteobacteria; order Rhizobiales; family Xanthobacteraceae; genus Bradyrhizobium. Next base: position 2,243 of record JBJMTO010000191.1, on the reverse strand, counting down.
TGCTTTGAGTTGCGGCACTGGAGAATGATGATGGCTCAGGATCTCTCACGGGCCGAGGAGCGTCGCGGCACGCGGCGGCTGATGCTTGCAGGCGGAGTGCTCGCGGCGTTCTTGCTGGTTGCGGTCGTGTTGTGGCCCTTGGTCGTTGACAACAAATTGGGTATTGGCCCGGGCGGAGCGGATCAGTCGCGAACCCCTGACCTGACTACGAGCAGGGGGACGCAGGTGCAGAGAGCGGCCGAGAGTAGCGAGGGCAAGAACAACCCTGCAGGGCAGGAAGATGGCTCCGGCGCACGAGCCCGGCAAATTCGCGAGACCTCGCAACCACTCCAACTCAACGATGAGCAGCGGCAAAAGGTGAGGCAGATAATAGCGAAGGAGAATGCGCCGAAAGAGCAGAAGGTGGATTTTGAATTGATGATTGGGACCGCAGTCCCCCGGCAAGCGCGCTTGCAGGATATCCCGCCGGAGATCACTCAACTCATGAACGGTTACTGGGGCGATCAATATCTGCTTGCGGGCGACACGATGATCATCGTCGACCATCAGTCCCGTCGGGTGGTCGCGATCGTTCCCGGGGTAGCCTGAAGCGTTGGAGTGTCTACCTACAAAGGCCTGTGTTCCCTACCTGACATATACCCCACCCAAGGCGAAGGAACCTTCATGCAATGTGGGCGTTCCGCACGCGACCTTGTTTTCCGCCGAGGGGAACCGAATGGAAATCGGAAGGCCTTACTCCAGACTGCTGCACCGGCTAGAAAAGCTTAATACGTTGTCAGCGCACGATCGGCAGCTGGTTGCGGAGTTGCCGCTGACCGTGGCCAATTTTTCCGGCAACGAAGAAGTCGCACGCTACGGGGAAACTCCCTCGCGCTGCACTCTCGTGCTGGGCGGTTTCTTGTTCGGCCACAAGCGCGCGAACGGCTCACGTCGCCAGATTACCTCCTTCTTTGTCCCCGGGGACGTCGCGGACCTGCATACGCTGCACCTCGCACCCGTCGACCATAGTCTCTCCACCCTTGGACCTGCGGTAGTGGCCTTCATGCCTCACGCGGCGTTCAGAGATATGCTGACCAAATCGCCGCAGTTAGCGGAGGCATTCTGGCGCGATACATTCATCCGGCTCGCGATTTCGCGCGAATGGGTAACCAATTTAGGACGACGTGACGCCATCGCCAGGGTGGCCCACGTGATTTGTGAACTTGCCGTCCGTTTGCGGGCGGTCGACCTCGCGCAGGATCTTTGCTTCTCGATTCCGTGGACCCAAACCGACCTTGCCGACGCCTGTGGCATTTCGAACGTGCATGCCAATCGGGTGGTGCAGGAGTTGCGACGGCTGGGATTGGTCGAGTGGGATTCGCGCAAGGTAAGGATACGAGACTGGGATGCGGTAGCCAAGATCGGCGACTTTTCAGATGAGTATCTGCAGCTGGGCACATCTGCAAAGCGGCCCGTATCGGGGCAAAAGCTTCCCGAGCACGCCTGATGTCCCGCTGTGCCATCGCTGGACAATTCGATCCCGGCTGAAGCCTCATTCGGCGGCGAGTATTTTCTGGTCGAGCGAGATGCCGGGCCGCTTGGGAGATTTTGTAGACGTGCCGTAGCCACCGATGTGCGGCTTGCTCCAGTTCGGGATGGCGACTTGGCGCTCCAGATCACCCGGACGCGAGGCGCCATTGCCAATCCCGATATACTTGATACCCAGTCGCCCCAACTGCTCCTTGGAAAGCATATTGCGCAAATCGATCAGTAGCGGTGCCGCCATCTTTCGCTTTAGGCGCCCCAGGTCGATGCGCCGAAATTCATCCCATTCGGTCACGATCACGGCCGCGCTTGCACCGCGAGCAGCATCTAGTGCGGTCCGATGGTAACGCACGCCATCCGGCAACAGCTCTCTCGCCCGCTCAATGCCCACGGGATCGTAGGCATGAACCGTCGCACCGCCTTCGACAAGGGCCTCGGCCAGAGCAATCGATGGCGCGTCGCGCATGTCGTCTGTTCCTGCCTTGAAAGTCAGTCCAAGCAACGCGATGATCTTTCCCCGTAGATCGCCGCCAACCCCCTGACGGATTTTGTCCGCGATCGAGCGCTTGCGCTGATCGTTGGAAGCGAGCACCGCCTCGATGATGCGCATTGGCGCACCATGCTCTTTACCGGCCATAGCCAGCGCTCGCGCGTCCTTTGGAAAACATGAGCCGCCGAATCCCGGTCCGGCATTTAGAAATTGCCCACCGATCCTGCCG
>JBJMTO010000190.1:0-12908 GCA_045811665.1 Bradyrhizobium sp. | reverse complement strand
GATTTCGGTTTAGCGACTTCGATCTGCTGGCGCAGTTCCTCGATGTCTGCGTCCCGAGCAGATTGCGGTGGCGGCTTGTCAGCAACGACATCCATCCACTCCGGTGACTCAAATGGTGTGTCCACCTCGTATTTATCGTAGGCCGCATCCCTGATGCGTTCGAACTGGTCGGCTCGCCCGATCGCTGTCAGCACGTCGTGGACTCTCTCCTCATCGGCGTCGGGCTCAATTTTTACTTCCTCTGCGACAAAGCCAACATACTTCCGCCGGTGAGGAGAGCTTTGGTATTTGTAGGGCCCAACCTCCGTCCGGCGCCGCCTGAAGTATTCATCGACGATCTTCTTGCCTTCTCGCCGGATTTGCATTTGCGCTTTCTCCCAAATGCCCTTCCGAATCTTAGTCTTGGGATACACAAGGTCCATCTGAAATTGCTCAGCCAAAGCCGTCAGCGCAGCCTCAATCTTGCTCTCCTCGGTATTTGCGAGTTGCCGTCTCGGCGTGAGAGCGGCATAGAACATACCGGGAAGCTTGGGAATCGATGCGCATTTTTGCGGCTCTCCTCGCCGTTTACTTACCCAGCGAGTTACGTCAGCGTGACGAAGGCGTGGAGTCAGCAGACCTTCCTCTTCAAATGCCTGAAACTCCTCGTCGGTGAACTGCTGGAGTTCGTACAGTACCGACAGCTTCACAGGCAGAAGGTGTCGCCTGTGAGAAGCGGTCAACCGGGGGTCAGCCCCGATCTCAGCAAACTTGCAAAACGACGACATGCCGAACGGTAGAACGGCGACAAGTTGCTTTATGGATTTTGAGTCCAACTCTCGGTTTAACTTGCAGCACGCTTGCGAAACTTCAACGACCTTGTCGTTCGGATCATTCCATAGTTCATTGATTCTCTCCTGGTGATCAATCAAAAGCAGATTTGTAGTCCAGTGTTTGCTCTGTATCATTCTATTTCTCCGATCTGTGTTGATGGCACGTGATGCCGTTCAGCAAAGCCATATGGCGAGCTGTTATGATGATGTGGCGAGAACGCCGTTGTGCTCACAACGATATGCGCCAGCGAAACCTGTCGGTTTCTCTGATGCAACGTCCAACAAAGCCGACGAGGCCTCGCTGCGATGATTGGAATTTTGCTGACGTCGCCTAAAAGACAGGCCAGCTGACCGACGGCTCACAGTCCGACGTCCCAGACAATTTATATAGGTGAGTTCTTCGCACTTCGCAAGCCCCTCGTCGGCGTAACCCCTTGATATTGTGTGCTTATATGCACGTTTATGCCAGCATGGGAGTATTAAACGATTGAGACATTGGACCTTTCGGCAACGAACTTTTTAAGTAAGATTTTTCGGGGTCACTGGTGGCGGGGTTGGGACATAGCCATGCCTTGAGTGTGCCGCCGAAGTGCGAAGGCACCTGCTTTACCGACGGCACTCGGACCGTTATCGCCGTTGTCGAGTTGACTGTTTATCTTCAACGGCTTGAATCACTCGACCGATTTCATTGTCGGTGTAGGCGAGGCCAACCCGTACCCGACCACAGTACCTAGGGCCAACTATCATCACTTCCATTCTGCAATGAAGCGGCGCAGCCGCTGCGTAGCTCTTGGTGGCCCGATGTGACGGTGACATTGGAGCCGTGGTGCACTGAAGCAACCATGGAGTTGCCGCAGGTAGGTGAAGCCAAAAACTCTGATACATCTATCGGCGATACTCGCTACGCTCGTTACCTTCCTTGGGGATGTAAGTTTTATTTCTAGGTACTCTGAAGAACATCGAACCATTATTGTAATGGCGTTCGATCACACTGCAGCCGATAAAACCCAATTACCAACTATCACCATCAAGCGGCGATAGCCGCTGCGAAGCTCTTGTCGGCTTCTATGTAAACAGCGGTGCTTATCATTCACCTCGATAACCGAAGTAACTGCGGCTTCACCATTGTGGCCTTGGTTACCATCGTCCAACTGTGAACAATCGCCTTCGGCGATACTCGCTACGCTCGTTTACCTCGGTTAGTTTCGGGTGTTGAATCAACTTTACCTTAATCTCTCCTTCCGCTCACACTTCAGCCGAGCAAGGCCAAGGTGTTTCGAAGAATAATCTTCACACACGCTAATTTGGATTCACCGTCAATATCGGTGCGGGGCGGTTGAGCGGTCTCCCGTTTATGTCCAGTTCATTCAACGCTAGGTTTGCAGAGCCAATTAGCCGACATCTGCATGCCTCGAGGGTCGCAGTGTTGCGTTGCCCTCATCGTGCTCAGGCGCATATCGGCCTTTGCTTGTAGTACGTTAGTTCTCGCCGAACTTCTGTATTCCGCTGTCAGACGTAACAGGGCGTCGAATTATTTGACCACGCCAAGTCATAAAGCGAGTGGGGAAAGCGGGACGAAATCCCTGCTTCCATGATTATTTCAGGCGCAACAGCTAAAGCCGTTACAATCGTGCGTCCCGTGTTGTGGGACAGTCTACTTATTTATGCCGTCATCGGCAGCACGAACGCACCCCGAAGGAATAAAGTACGGCTGCCGTAAGAAAGCTGCACCGTTCCAAGTGGAACGTCCCATCAATCAGTCAGCACGTCTAATTCCATTCAATCGGCCGCATGCCACCCGCGCCATGACCGCATGCAATGCTGATGTCCCCAACCACTTAGGCCACGACCATCACAACCATCACCAACATCGCCAATTTCACCGGTGAAACTTCGGTCGCAATCAACACAGCGCCCCAGTACAATCCCCTCAGCCCAAGACGAAGCCCGACAATGCGTTTGGAATTTGAGGTGCTGCGAATACTGCGGGACAGCAAGAACGCATAGACGAGGCTCGTCGCAACGCCGATGGTTATCGTGCAGAATTATTCCGGTGACTCATGACGAGTCGAAGCTGGGAAACACAGCAGAAATAGACAAAAACTTGACAAAAAAAATCCGGGCTTGTTTAGGAGTGATTAAGTCGCTGATCTAACAAGCACAAATTCAACAACTGACTAGTTCAAGCACTGCCACGGCAAGTATGCCTGAGGCTCGCTTCTCTCCGGCGCAAAAGCTCAGGGTAGGGTGGATTAGCGAAGCGTAATCCACCGTCCACACCGCGCGGCGGTTACGCCTTCGGCTGACCCACCCTACGCAGCAACGGCTCCGTCATGCCCATGACGGTGAAACTGGGCTCCGTCATTGCGAGCGTAGCGAAGCAATCCATGGGGCGGCAGCTGCGGATGGAGATGGATTGTTTCGCTGCACTCGCAATGACGGCGAAAGCTGGAATACTCGGACGGTGGATTAGCGAAGCGTGATCCACCGGTCATGGATCAACGCGGCGGGCACGCCTTTGGCTAACCCGCACTGCGCGGAAACTCCGCACCCGGGTTCGTCATGCCGGCGCGCCCGAGAGCTTACTTGGCGCCGGAGAAGCGGCTTTCGAAGGTGTTGGCCTGCACGATCGGCTGCGACCCAGCCACCAAGCCGGGTTTCGGCGACGCCGCGGCATCGGCCACGGTCGGTTTTGGCGGAGAAGCGCTGACCTGCTTGATTTCGGGTTTGGAGGGAGGCTTCGGCGTGGAGGCTTCCGGCCGTGGCGTTTCGGTGCGCTTTGCCTCGATTACCTTCGGCTTGGCCGGGATCGGCTGGGCGGTCGCGGTGGTATCGGAGAAACCGACCTTGCGGGCCAGACTGCTGAAGAAGCCCTCCGATGGCGCATTCGGCGGCGTTGCCGACGCAACCCTGGTTGCGGGTGCGGCAGGCGGCGTCATCGAAGCCACCAGCGGCTCCTGCGGAGCAGTCACAGGCCCGCGCGGCGGGTTGACCGTGGAGGGGATGGTGCCGGGCGCCCGGGAAAGCGCGATCAACGACAGGCCCTGACCCTCGCCGCCCTCCGACAACCCGGTAGAAGCCTCCGGCAGCTTGGCGGCGAACACTTTGTGCATGCCGCCATCGATCCCGGTGTTCATGCGCGCCACCGGGGTGCCCTTGGCGATCAGCTTGGCGGTCTCGACCTGTTCCTGCTGCTGCTTCTCGCGGACAGCCTCTGCGATTTCGTCGGAGACGACATAGGCCGGGCATTTGCCGGCAGCATCGAACACCGGGTCCCGCTTCGCATCCGGGGCCTTGCTCGCATCGAAGACATATTTCTTTTCGCAGACGTCGACCTTGGGTTCCTGCCGGGTCACCTCGAAGTGGTCGTAGCCCTGCTTGATCATCTTCCAGAACGGCATGTTTGGATTGTTGCGGTGCTTGGCCATGTTCATCGGCGTCATCCGGAACGGATACGCCTGCAGCTGGAACGCGCGCTGACCGCCGAAGAAGGATTCGCGGCCGAGTGAGTAGATCTCCGAGATCTGTTCGTCGGTCATCGCGTAGCAGCCGCGCGAAGAACAGTCGCCATGGACCATCAGCTGCGAGCCGCTGTGTCCAAGCGCCTTGTCATAGGCGTTCGGATAGCCGGTGTTGAAGGAGAGGTAATAAGCGGACTGCGGGTTCATCTGCGCCGGCGAAATGGAATAGAACCCTTCCGGCGCTTGGCGGTCGCCTTCGCGGACCTTGGGTCCGAGGTCACCCGACCAGCGGCAGATCGGATAGGTTTTCAAAAGGGCGAAACGCCCGGAGCGGTCCTGCTTCCAGACCTCGAGTTCCGCCTCCTGCTTGAACAGGCGGACCAGGATCGGCGATTGCAGATCCATGTCCTTTTCGCCCATGTCGGCGATCAGCTTGTGCGGAACCGGCTGATTCGCCTTTGAGTTGGACGCAAGGGAGATTTCGTCGCCATTGCAGCCCGCCAGCAGCACACCGCCGGCAAGCACCGCCGACGTGATAAGCGCGCGAAGCACCGAGCGATGAATCAATGCAAAGCTCCACACCCACCGGGCAATTTCCGCACCCCAAACATAGCGTCCATGCCCTGAAGCCATTGGCTAAAATACTACTCTTTGGTCATCCCGGTCGCAAGTCGAAGCAGGAACTGCGGGCGCTTACTGCCCACGAATGGTCAATATAGCTTAAATATCCGTGTCTGGGCCTAATTGGGGCCGAAATCAGTGCGTTTCGAAAGGTCGCGCCGAGGCGCGATTGACGGTTCGTGGCCCGTTTCCGGGGGAAAATGGCTCAGCTCAGCTTTCGCCCGATGTCGAGAAATTTCTGCCGCCGCTGCTTGCGGATGGCGTCTGCATCGAGGTTCCGTAGCTCGTCCATGGTCTGCGCGATGGCTTCGCCGGTGATGGCGATCATGGCATCGGGGTCCCGATGGGCGCCGCCGGACGGCTCCCTCAGAATCGAATCGATCACGCCGAACCGCAGCATGTCCTGCGCCGTAATTTTCATGCTGGTGGCGGCTTCCTGCGCCTTGGTGCCGTCTCGCCAGAGGATCGAGGATGCCGCTTCCGGCGAAATCACGCTGTAGATGGCGTGCTCGAACATCAGCACACGGTTGGCGGTGGTGATGGCAATGGCACCGCCCGACATGCCTTCACCGGTGATGATCGCAATGTTGGGAACACCGAGCGATAGACATGCGTCGGTCGAGCGCGCGATGGCTTCCGCTTGCCCGCGTTCCTCGGCCCCGATGCCAGGATAGGCGCCGGCGGAATCCACGATCGAGAGCACGGGAAGGCCGAAACGATCGGCCATCTCCATCTGCCGGAAGGCCTTTCGATAGCCTTCGGGGCGCGCCTTACCGAAATGTTGCTTGATGCGGGACTCCGTCGTGGCGCCCTTTTCCTGTCCGATGACGCAGATGCTCTCGCCGCGAAAGCGGCCGAAGCCTCCCATCAGAGCCTCGTCTTCACCGAATTTGCGATCGCCGGCCAGCGGCGTGAACTCGGTAATCAGCGCGTTGATGAAATCCGTGAAATGCGGCCGCTGCGGATGACGGGCCACCAGGGTCTTCTGCCATGGCGTGAGATTGGCATAGAGATCGCTGAGCGCTTGCGCTGCCTTGTCTTCAATGCGCGCGATCTCATCGCCGATGTCGCTGCCGGTCGCCGCCAGCGCCCGCAGTTCGTCGACCTTGGATTCGAGTTCCGCAACCGGCTTTTCGAAATCGAGATAAGAGCGCATGTGATCTGGCATCAACTCAATATGGGGCGAGCGCGGCGGAGAATGGAGCAACTCCGGGCTCGTGCGAACAAAGCGTCACTCTAGTTGTTTTAGCGCAACTCACGAGGGGAGGTTAGTCCCGCTTTTCTGTTCGGCTTCTGAGATGTCCGGCTTGCGAGTTGGCTGTTTCGGGTGAGAAGGCGGCGGAGTCAAGGCTCCAAAGCGGCTGCTACTACTCCGCCAGTGGATGCAGGTCGCGCACCAGGCTCTTCAGCCGCTCCTCGACCACGTGGGTGTAGATCTGAGTGGTCGAGATATCGGTGTGGCCGAGCAGCGTTTGTACGATCCGCAAATCGGCGCCGTTGTGCAGCAGGTGGCTGGCGAAGGCATGGCGCAGCACGTGCGGGCTGACCAGCCGCGGCGCGAGGCCAGCCGATGCCGCGAGTTCCTTCAGATCGCGAGCGAAATGCTGCCGGCTCAGATGTCCGCTCTCCCCGAATGACGGAAATAGCCATTTTGAAGCCGGTGCGTTTTTCTGCCGGTCCGGTTTCATCGCATCGGTCGCAGCCAGGTAATCGGCCATCGCCTGTCGCGAAGCCTCGTTCATCGGCACCAGTCGTTCCTTGTCGCCCTTGCCGCGTATGACGATCATGCGGGCATCGCGCCGTGCCGCCGAGCGCGGCAGCGCCACGAGTTCCGATACCCGCAATCCCGTGGCGTAGAGAACTTCGAGCAGGCAGTATAAGCGAAGCGCGCGGACCCGCTGCGAGGCGGTGGCTTTCGGCGCCGCGGTCAACCCTTTGGCGCACGTCAGCAGGCGATCGACCTCGGCGATCGAGAGTACCTTGGGCAATCCACGCCCGCGCTTGGGTCCGGACAGGATAGCGGCCGGATCGTCGCTGCGTATCCGCTCGTTCAGGAGAAAACGAAAGAGATGCCGCATCGCCGACAGTCGGCGCGCCACGCTCGACGATTTGAAGCCGCGCGCATCGAGATCGGCAAGATAGTCCCGCAGCGCCTGCGTTTCGGCCCAAGCGAAGCCTTGGCCGCTGCGCGCCAGAAAAGCTGAAAAGTCCGTCAGGTCGCGGCGGTACGCATCGAGCGTGTTGCCGCCGGCGCCCTGTTCGGCCGCCAGCATGTCCAGGAAAAGGTCGATTAGCGTGGCGTCGGAAGTCTCGGAACGCATCCGCCGATCATAACGCCTATTTCTTGAGAAATTTGTCTGCGGGGACTGTGACCGTCATTTCCCGCGGTTTTGGTTCGACGAAATTCGCCAGCGCGAAGAGCACGCCATAAACGATTCCGCCGATGACAGCGACGACCGCCAGAAAACGGAACAGGCTGGGCATAAGCAAGTCTCAGGGCAGCGAATTAACCATTGGAATCGCTGGGGCACAGTTCCTGACTACCAACATGTTCGCTTCGCCCTTGCAAGAGTCTCTGGCAACGGTGTCGGCGGGGGTAGTATAGGTGAGGCGAAGCGCAGCACTTTGCGAACCAATTGAGCAGATTCGATGCCTGAGACAGCCCCGCCACCCAGCCCGGTCGCATGGCCCGACGCCGAGATCACCGCGGCGCTCGGAACGCGGTCGGTCGTGCTGGTGGGCATGATGGGAGCCGGCAAGTCAACCATCGGACGGCGGTTGTCGGCGCGATTGCGGCTGCCGTTTGTGGACGCGGATACTGAAATCGAGAGCGCGGCCGGCATGTCGATAACTGACATATTCGAGAACCATGGCGAGCCGCATTTCAGAGCGGGCGAGGCGCGTGTCATCGCGCGGTTGCTCGACGGCGGTCCCGCCGTCCTCGCCACCGGCGGGGGTGCCTTCATGCGGGAAGAGACACGCGACCGTATCAACCAGAAGGCGGTTTCCATCTGGCTCAAGGCCGATGCCGAGACCATCATGAAACGGGTGAAACGCCGCGCCGACCGCCCGCTGCTGCAGACGCCGGACCCCTCCGCGACGGTCGCGCGGCTGATCGGGGAACGCGAGCCGGTCTATCAGCATGCAGATATCACGATCTGCTCGCGTGACGCCCCGCATGAAAAGATCGTCGACGAATGCATCGAGGCGCTTCACCGCCGACTTTGCGGCGGTGAGAAGGAAACATCGATCAATCTGAGTCGTACCCCATGACCGCGCCCTTGAAACATTCCGAGTTCGTGACCGTCGACGTCGCGCTCGGCGATCGCGCCTATGACATCGTGATCGGCCGCGACCTGATGCAGTCGCTCGGTCCCCGAGTGGCCGCGTTGCGCCCCGGTGCGCGCGCCGCCATCGTGACCGATCGCAAGGTTGCCAGGCACTGGCTGGACAAGGCCGAGGCCTCGCTGTCACGGTCCGGCATCGCGGCCTCGCGCATCATCGTCGAGGAGGGCGAGATCTCCAAGACGTTTGCGGGGCTCGAGCGGGTCAGTGAAGCTTTGATCGCGGCGAAGGTCGAGCGTAACGATCTGGTGATAGCGCTTGGCGGCGGGGTAGTCGGCGATCTCGCCGGATTCGCCGCCGCGGTCCTTCGTCGCGGCGTCGATTTAGTGCAGGTGCCGACCACGCTGCTGGCACAGGTCGACTCCTCGGTCGGCGGCAAGACTGGCATCAACTCTCCGCAAGGAAAAAATCTGCTCGGTGCGTTTCACCAACCGCTGCTCGTGATTGCCGATACCGCGGTGCTGGATACGCTTTCGCCGCGCCAGTTCCGCTCCGGTTACGCCGAAGTCGCCAAATACGGCGTGATCGGCGACGAAGCGTTCTTTGCCTGGTTGGAAGCCAATCACGCCGGCATCTTCGAGGGAGGCGCCGCGCGAGAGCATGCGATTGCGTCTTCATGCCGCGCCAAGGCCGCCATCGTGGCGCGCGACGAGCGCGAGACCGGCGACCGCGCGCTGCTCAACCTTGGCCATACCTTTGGCCACGCCTTGGAGGCCGCCACCGGCTTTTCCGACCGGTTGTATCACGGCGAAGGCGTTGCCATCGGGATGGTGCTGGCGGCTGAGTTTTCCGCTGAATTGGGGATGCTCGCGCCAGCTGACGCGATCCGCGTCAGGCATCATCTTGCCGAAGTGGGGCTTCCGACCCATCTGCAGGATATCGCCGGATTCGCCCAGGAGGGTCTTCCGAACGCCGACGCGCTGTTGGCGCTGATGGCGCAGGACAAGAAGGTCAAGCGCGGCCAGCTTGCTTTCATCCTGCTAAACGCGATTGGCCGTGCTGCGGTCGTTCCCGACGTCGAGCCGACGCTGGTTCGCAACTTTCTTGAGAAGAAGCTCCGAAAAATGAAGTGATCCTGGCATCATGGACTGGCTCGCATTCTCCATCGTCATCTTCTGCCTTTTGGTCTCGGCCTTCTTCTCGGCAAGCGAGACGGCCCTGACCGGCGCATCGCGTGCGAGCATGCTGCGGCTGTCAAAGCAGGGTAATCGGGACGCGGGCGTCGTTTCCAGCTTGTTTGCGATGCGGGAGCGCATGATCGGCGCGCTGCTGCTCGGCAACAACATCGCCAATATCGGCGCGTCCGCGCTGGCGACGGGCATCTTCACGGCCTGGTTCGGCGAAGTCGGCGTGCTTTACGCCACCGGCGTCATGACGGTGTTGGTCGTGATCTTCGCCGAGGTGCTGCCCAAGACCATTGCCATCAACGCGCCCGACCGGGTGTCGCTGCTGGTTGCCCGCCCGATGAAGCTCATGGTGTACTTGCTGGGGCCGATGCTTACGTTGATCGAGGCCATCGTCCGTGCGCTCATGAACATTCTCGGAATCAAGATAGGCGCCAACCAGCCAATATTATCGCCGACCGAGCGTCTGCGCGGAGCTGTCGATCTGCTTCACCATGAGGGAAAAGTCGAGAAGCAGGACCGCGACATGTTCGGCGGCTTGTTGGACCTGCGCGAGCTTCAGGTTTCCGATGTCATGGTTCATCGTACCGAAATGGTCATGATCAATGCAGACCTGCCGCCGGAGGACCTGGTGCGGGAGGTGCTGGCAACCGAATACACGCGAATTCCCCTATGGCGCGAGAAGCCGGAAAACATCATCGGCGTGCTGCACGCAAAGGATTTGTTGCGTGCGCTTCGCGCGTCCGAGGGCGATTCCTCGAGGATCGACGTGTCCACCATCGCGCTGCCGCCATGGTTCGTTCCGGAGATGCGCTCGGTATCGGAGCAGCTCAAGGCATTCCGTCGGCGCAAGACCCACTTCGCGCTGGTGGTCGATGAATACGGCGAAGTCGAAGGCATGGTCACTCTCGAGGATATTCTCGAGGAGATCGTCGGCGATATCTCGGATGAGCATGATGTCGTCGTGGCCGGCGTACGTGCGCAGCCGGACGGGTCGGTCGTGGTGGACGGCTCAGTCCCGATTCGCGATCTCAATCGCGCGATGGACTGGAATCTTCCCGATGAAGAGGCGACCACAATCGCTGGCCTGGTGATTCACGAGGCGCGCTCCATTCCGGAGCGGGGCCAGAGTTTTACGTTTCATGGCTTCCGCTTCCGCGTTCTCCGCCGCGAGCGCAACCGCATCACCGCGCTCCGGATCGTGGCGGTACCGCGTGAATCCGAGGTCGAGGAAAGAAAGCCGAAGCGGGCGGGGACCTCGTTTTAGCGAGGCATTCCCGCTGCAGAAGGCACGACTAGACTAGAGCGCGCGTTATGGAGCCTTCCTCATACCTCAACCCGCCTCCCCAGGTGCCTCGGCCCTGATCGCCAGGGCGTGCACGGAGCCTGCGAGTTCCGTTGCCAGCGCGTCGTTAATCATACGATGGCGTTCGATGCGGCTCTTCCCTTTGAAGGCCGGCGACACGATATAAACCCTGAAGTGGGTCTGGCCGCCTGGCCTGTGTCCAGAATGGCCCTCGTGAAGATGTGATTCGTCGGTCACTTCGACGCTGTCCGGCGAGAAAGCTTCGCGCAACTTGTTCGTGATAGTTTCCTTGGTGCTCATGGCGGCGGCGACAGGTCCATAAAACATTTTCGTCAACGCCAGATCGATAGTGAAGTATTCGCAATGTCAAGACTTGAAGCTTTTCGCATTGCGTTGTCATAGTCAGCCATGCCGATCGATTCATCCAAATTCTTCGACTCCATTCGCATCAAGCCTAACAAGCTCAGCGCGAAGCAGCAGGCGCAGGCTCGCGAAGCGTCGGTGCTGTGCGAATGGCCGGATTGCAAGAACAAGGCGCCGCATCGCGCGCCCAAGGGCCGCGCCAACGACAAGGAATATTGGCACTTCTGTCTCAATCACGTGCGCGAGTACAACCAGTCCTATAATTTCTTCCAGGGCATGAATGCGGATGCGGTCGCGCGCTACCAAAAGGATGCACTGACCGGGCACCGCCCGACCTGGAAGATGGGCGCAAATACCAGCTCCAAAAAGGGCAAGGGCAGCCCCGAGGCCGACCTGGAAGGCGCGGCCGATCCATTCAGCATGTTCAGCGAACTCAACGGCCGCGGCCGGTGGAGGCCGGGCCCCGGGGCCGGTACCGAGACCAAGGCCGAAACCCGAAAGGTGTTCAATGCCGAGCGCAAGGCGCTGCAGGTAATGGGGCTTGGCACCGACGCGACGCTTGAAACCGTGAAGGCGAAATACAAGGCGCTGGTGAAACAGCACCATCCCGATGCGAACGGCGGCGATCGCTCAACGGAGGATCGCCTGATCGAGATCATCAAGGCCTATAATTACCTGAAGACGGTGGTTCGCGCCGGCTGATCGCCACGAGTTCGCAGGCTAGGTGCCAGCGCTCTGGTCCGGATGTGGCTCGAGCCCGCCGCGCCGGCGTCGGATCAGCCTTGCGGTGAGCGCGATGATCAATGCGCTCCCTGCCACCAGCAGCATCCAGTAATGTTTACCGAGACCTGCATGGTGCTCAATTCCGGCATACTCGTGCAGCGCCCACACGGCCCCCACGCCGGGCAGCACATGCGCCGCCGCCCACAGCAGAATGGCTGGGATATTCACGGCGAAAAAGCGGGACGGCGCCATCCCGACCGCGCCCGCGGTGATAGGCACGAACGCCCTTATCGGCGGCACGAACCGGCCGAAAAACACCGCCAACGCGCCCCAACGTTGAAAGAATGCCTCGCTGCGCGCAACCAGGCGCGGATACTTGCTCATCGGCCACACGGTGAGGATCTTGCGCTGCGAGCGATGCCCGATCCAGAACGCCGAACCATCTCCGAGTAGCGCGCCGGCGGTCGCGGTCGCCAAGACCCATTCCAACCGGAGCTCCCCACCCGGCACCAGCGCGCCTAACGCCAGGATGATCGTTGAACCTGGAACCAGCGAGCCCAATACCGGACCGGATTCCAGCAAGGCGGCAAGAAACACCGTGACGTAGGCAAGCCATGGATTGGCTGAAACGAATGCAACGAATGGATCGACAAAGGAGGCCACGAATTCCTGCGGGCGGCGTTCTCGGGGTCAGCGGCTGAGTAGCAAGTAACGGGCGTCCTCGAAAGCTGCCATGGCTGCCCTCGCCGGCACGCCGAACCCGGAAGCAAGGCGTGATTCGCAGGGCAGCCTTCCAAAAACCGCGTCCGCCGCCTATCTTGATGATAACACACCGGAACTTTGATGGCGGGCCGGGCTTCTGCCAACCGGTGCTCTCTGATACGTTGCGATTAGCACCCATCTGTAGCCACACAGCAAATCTGGTTTCGGGAGCACCCGGGACCTCGGAGGATTGATGACGACCGCCGCCATGACCAAAGTGCAGGAGCCCGCCGGCTTGCCCGATATGAAAGTGTCGGTGCGGCAGGTATTCGGCATCGACAGCGACCTCGAGGTGCCCGCCTATTCGGAAGTCGACCCGCATGTGCCCGATGTCGATACGGATTACCGGTTCGATCGCGCCACCACGCTCGCCATTCTCGCCGGGTTTGCC
>JBJMTO010000189.1:0-21102 GCA_045811665.1 Bradyrhizobium sp. | reverse complement strand
TCACGGCCACCCGGGCCGACGGCGGTGATTTCGCCCTGAGAGGGCTTTTCCTTGGCGCTGTCGGGAATGATGATGCCGCCAGCAGTCTTCTCTTCGGCATCGATGCGCTTGACCACGACGCGGTCGTGGAGCGGACGGAATTGCATGCGGTCCTCCTTGGCTTTTGTGATTATTTCTGGATTGGCAGTCGCAATGCGCGAGTGCTAGCCGCTCTTCACATTAGCTTGTGACACTGGGGCGCAAGGGCGTCGGCCCACGATGTTTGACTGCGACTTGAGTTTCTGGAGGAGGGGCGACTGCTAATTCACAAATTCAAACACATAGAAGAAGTCAGGAGGATTCCATGAAATTCCGTCCGCTTCACGACCGCGTCGTGGTCAAGCGCATCGACGCCGAAGAGAAGACTGCTGGCGGCATCATCATTCCGGACAGTGCCAAGGAAAAGCCCTCGCAGGGCGAAATCACCGCCGTGGGCCCGGGTGGCCGCGACGAAGCTGGCAAGCTGATCCCGATCGACCTCAAGGTCGGCGACCGCGTTCTGTTCGGCAAATGGTCGGGCACTGAGGTCAAGATCGACGGTGAAGATCTCCTGATCATGAAGGAGAGCGACATCATGGGCGTGCTCGACGTCCCCGCTACCAGCAAGAAGAAGGCTGCCTAAGCGCACCGCCTGCCACGCTCACCCTGAGGAGCGCCCGCGAGGCGCCTCCCCGACAGGGTGAGATACAAGCATCAACTCAGGGATATATCAAATATGTCAGCTAAAGAAGTCAAATTCGGCGTCGATGCTCGCGACCGCATGCTGCGCGGCGTCGACATTCTCGCCAACGCCGTCAAGGTGACGCTCGGTCCCAAGGGCCGCAACGTCGTGCTCGACAAGAGCTTTGGCGCACCCCGTGTGACCAAGGACGGCGTGACGGTCGCGAAAGAGATCGAGCTCGCGGACAAGTTCGAGAACATGGGCGCCCAGATGGTGCGCGAGGTGGCCTCGAAGACCAGCACAGTCGCTGGTGATGGCACCACGACCGCAACCGTGCTGGCCCAGGCGATCGTGCGCGAAGGCGCCAAGGCGGTTGCCGCCGGCATGAACCCGATGTATCTAAAGCGCGGTATCGACCTTGCGGTGGAAGCCGTCGTCGCCGACCTCGTCAAGAACTCCAAGAAGGTCACCTCGAACGAGGAAATCGCCCAAGTCGGCACTATTTCGTCCAACGGAGACGTTGAAATCGGCAAATTCCTTGCGGACGCCATGAAGAAGGTCGGCAACGAGGGTGTCATCACCGTTGAAGAAGCCAAATCCCTTCAGACCGAACTGGACGTCGTCGAAGGCATGCAGTTCGATCGCGGCTACATCTCGCCGTACTTCGTCACCAACGCCGACAAGATGCGCGTCGAGATGGAGGACGCCTACGTCCTGATCAACGAAAAGAAGTTGTCGCAATTGAATGAGTTGCTGCCCTTGCTGGAAGCCGTCGTACAGAGCGGCAAGCCGCTGGTGATCATCGCGGAAGACGTCGAAGGCGAGGCCTTGGCCACCCTTGTGGTCAACCGTCTCCGCGGCGGTCTGAAGGTGGCGGCCGTCAAGGCTCCCGGCTTCGGCGATCGCCGCAAGGCGATGCTGCAGGACATCGCGGTGCTGACCGGTGGCCAGGCCATCTCGGAAGACCTCGGCATCAAAATGGAGAACGTCACCCTGGCCATGCTCGGCCGCGCCAAAAAGATCATGATCGACAAGGAAAACACTACGATCATCAGCGGCGCCGGCAAGAAGGCCGACATCGAGGCCCGCGTCAATCAGATCAAGGCTCAGATCGAGGAAACCACCTCGGACTACGATCGTGAGAAGCTGCAGGAGCGTCTGGCCAAGCTTGCCGGTGGGGTCGCGGTGATCCGCGTCGGCGGCGCGACCGAGACTGAGGTCAAGGAGCGCAAGGATCGCGTTGACGACGCGATGCATGCGACCCGTGCGGCCGTTGAAGAAGGTATCGTGCCGGGCGGCGGCGTCGCGCTGCTGCGCGCCTCCGCGCACCTGAAGGGCCTGCGCACCAAAAACGACGACCAGAAGACCGGCGTCGACATCGTGCGCAAGGCGCTGTCCTGGCCGGCTCGTCAGATCGCTATCAACGCGGGCGAGGACGGTTCGATTATCGTCGGCAAGATCCTGGAGAAGGATCAGTATGCCTACGGCTTCGATTCCCAAACCGGTGACTACGTCAACCTGATTTCGAAGGGCATCATCGACCCGACCAAGGTGGTTCGTGTCGCGATTCAGAACGCAGCCTCGGTTGCGGCTCTCCTGATCACCACCGAAGCCATGGTAGCCGAACTGCCGAAGAAGAACGCCGGCGGCGGCATGCCCCCGGGCGGCGGCGGAATGGGCGGCATGGGGGGTATGGACTTCTAAGTCCAACCCTTCACGGCGCAGCAACAAGGCCCGGCACCGATGCCGGGCCTTTTCATTGGCTAAGCTCGTGATCCGCTAAGTTGTGAGAGGCCGCCCGAGGGTATGCACTGCTGACACAACAAATTTCTGGGCGGCGACAGGTTGGCTTGGGCGCCAGAGCATGGTGGGTCATGTGAGCGCCTGCAACCACGCCGCGAAGCTTTGGATAGCCTTCTCGCGCGGATGACCAGAGGTGCGGACGAGATAATAGGAATAGCCCGGCAGACACAGATCGAATGCTTTGACAAGTGTCCCAGCCGCGAGTTCGGGCGCCACCAGCACGTCGCTCAAAATGCCAACGCCCTGGCCGGCAATGACAGCCTCGATGGCATGCAGCTCCTCCCTGAAGCTCAAATGGTCCATGTCCTTGAATTCCGGAACGTCCGGCCACTTGCATCGCGCCACGGCGAGCCATCTCTGCCAGGTCGGGGCCGTGGCCTCAGATGGTGACCAATAGCTATGAATGAGGACCTGTCCACGAAGCCCAGCAGCACTCTTGGAACGCGACGTAAACAAGGCAGGATTGCAGATGGGCCAGAAAGCATCGGTCAATAATTTGTTGGCGATGCCGTCGGTCGGCAACGAGCGGGCATAGCGGATGGCAACATCGGCATCACCGGCCTGGAGGTCCAAAACGCTGTCGGTGCCCACCAGCTCGAGCGGCGCATTGGGGCGGACCTTCCTCCAGCGGGGTAGGCGTGGCACAAGCCACCGGCTCGCAAACGCGTTGGTCGTCGTCACCCGAAGCGGCTGCTTGTCTTGGTCGCGCTTAATGCTCGCAATCGCGGTGGCAAATCCGTCGAGGCCATCACGGACGATCGGAAACAGGCGCGCTCCGGCGTCGGTTAACGTCAGGGGCCGTGGTCTCCGACGAAAGAGTGCGCACCCGCAGTAGCGCTCCAACAACTTGATCTGATGGCTGATCGCTGTTGGCGTCACGCCGAGTTCGGCCGCAGCCTTCTTGAAACTTGAGTGCCTTGCTGCGGCATCGAAGGCGCGCAACTCGATGAGGGGCGGCAGCTTGTTCATCGCCGCCAGTGTAGATGAAAACGCTTCAGCTTGGGCTGAAATCTTCGAGTTTGCTCCTCCGCTGCGGAGGGGGAAGAAGAGGCTCCGAACCCTAGAAGGAGTGGCAAGCTATGAGGTCAAACTTATCTGTTGCGGATGCCGCGGGTGAATTTTCCAGCACGTTCTCAGGCCAACTCCTGAGGCCTGCCGACGAAGGCTACGAGGAAGCAAGAAAGGTTCACAACGGTCTGATTGATAAACGCCCGGCATTGATCGCCAGATGTCATGACGTGGCCGGCGTGGTCGATGCGATCAATCTTACGCGCAAGCTTGGCCTCGAGGTGGCGGTTCGGGGTGGCGGTCACAACGTGGCAGGGCGCGCCACCATCGACGGCGGACTGGTCATTGACTTGACATCGATGAAGAAGATCCACGTCGATCCCGAAAACCGTACGGTACGGGCGCAGGGTGGGGTCACCTGGGGCGAACTCAATCGTGCGACGCAACTGCATGCTCTCGCCGTGACGGGCGGGGTGGTTTCCAGCACCGGGATCGCCGGGCTCACCTTGGGTGGGGGGCTGGGGTGGTTGATGGGCAAGTACGGTCTCGCGCTCGATAATCTTCTCTCCGTCGAACTCGTCAGCGCCGACGGCAAGATAGTGCGGGCAAGCAAGAGTGAAGAACCCGATCTGTTCTGGGCCGTTCGCGGCGGAGGCGGAAACTTTGGTGTGGCAACTTCGTTTGAATATCGGCTCCATCAGGTAGGTCCCATGGTCACCGCCGGTCTGATCGCGCACCCGTTTGACCGCGCCCGTGACCTGCTGAGGTTCTTTCGCGACAGCACCGCTTCACTGCCTGATGAGCATACGATTTTCGGAACCCTTACTCATGCTCCCGACGGGTTGGGCACAAAGTTGGGCGCTATGGCGACCTGTCACTGCGGGTCACTTGAGGCTGGCGAAAAAGCGATGCGGCCGCTCAAGGCTTTCGGCTCTCCGGCCCTGGATGCGATCGCTCCAATGCCCTACTGCCAACTCAATGCGATGCTCGACACCGCCTACCCACGAGGGGCATTCAATTATTGGAAATCAAGCTTCCTTGCTGGTTTAAGCGATGAGGCGATCGAAACAATGATCAGCTGCTTCGCGGGATGCCCAGCCCCAATGGGCCAGCTGCTCCTCGAGCGCGTCCACGGCGCCGCAACCCGAATCGGTGTTACCGATACGGCGTTCCCGCACCGCGAGGTCGGCTACAACTTCCTCGTTCTCTCCCAATGGACGGACGCGGCCAACACCAAGGCGTGCATTGCTTGGGCCCGAGAAACTTATGCGCAGATGCAGCCCTTCGCCGCCTCTGGCCGGTACGTGAACTACCTGGATGATGATGAGGTAGGCGACCCGGTCCGCAACGCATATGGACCCAACTATCGCCGGCTTCAGGAACTCAAAACCAAGTATGATCCAAAAAACTTTTTCCGCATGAACCAGAACATCAGGCCGCTAGCTTGAGCTGGGTGCATCAGCTTGCAGAAGCTATGGCCGTACCCTTCGCTACTTTGTCGAGATGCTTTTCACCTGGTTCGACAAAAGGCCTAAATGCGAGCGAGGTATTGCGCAGGTTATGATGGCGAATGGTGCGCAGCACGAACAAGCTCTCGCGCTTGCGAGGTGAAATGGGCGGGACTTCGGGAACGACTTGCGGCACACAACTGAATGATATTTACTACGGACTTCCAAGCTCTCGATATCTCCATGCTCTAGAGCAGCAGTGTGAGGAGGGCGCTAGTGCATCGGGCTGGGTTGGTCAGTACGGAGTAGAAGCTGTGCTCAAGCCGGAAAGCTTTCCGATCGAAAAAATCTACGTCCCGGTGAAGAGGAGGAAAGGTCTCAACTCCCATGTGGTTCAAGAAATCGCGGAGAGTATCTTAGAAATCGGACAACAAGCGCCAATTCACGTTCGCACCGACAACGACCGCTTCGTTTTAGTCGAAGGGCTCCATCGGCTGGAAGCCTGCAAAGCTCTCGGTGAAAAAACCATCATCGGAATCTTGGTGTCGGCTGAAACTGCTCATCACAAACCGCATTTAGCAAATTTCGCAGAAGACGAAGCAGCACGCCAGAAGATGGAGCGATTGAGAAAACTTCGCCTCGAAAAGGAGGCGGCAGAGAAATTAACCGTTCCATCAAGGCCCGTGCCGGAGACGGAATCAGCCCAGGCGAGGCCGAGGCGATCAGGTCCGAGGAGCTTAGGGTCAACCCCAAAGACCTTATCGGAATGGCTCACGCAACAAGACCGCGACAATGGCCGCTATTGATTGTCGAGCCATTACGGAGGCGCCGCGGCTCTGCCGCAGCGATTCTCCGAACGAACACCAATTTTCTTCCGCGAAAACAGGCTACGTACAAAGCTTCGGCCATAGCCGACACAGTTGTTGATTGCTCGACGAACATACGGTTAGATCGTAAGTCGATCGAAACTAACGCCCAAATCCCGCCCCTTAGATCCCCCAATTTGTCACGTCGGTTTAGTTCATCCGTAAAGGCCAGTTCATGTGCGACTCTTCAGCAATGCGGAGGAGCGTAGAGCGCAAGCTCATCGGAAATGGAGCCGAATTCAAGATTCCAACTGACGCACCTTGGGATGGAGCGTTGCCCGAAAAGCCCAGGAACCGGAACAATCGTTGGCGCAACCCGTACCCGAACTAGCTTTCGCGTTTCGACGGAACGAAATCTGTCCAGAGCCTCCACGCGGTTACGTCACGCCGATAGATCGCCACCAGCTGGACGCTGAACTAGTCACGACACATCAGATGTAAATGGGACGTGTTTCGCACCTGTTGCAGCAAAACCTTGCTCATCAGTGATCCAGGGCATCCGCGACCGCTCCAGCCATTGCAAGAACGCTCTGGCTACTGACCCAGTAATTTGCCTTAATGGTCGTGGCGGGAGGGATCTGGAAATGCACGACAAGGATAAATACGTAATCGAGCAGATCATTGATCAGGTAAACGATCTCATCGAAAACCTAGCGACCTCTGCGTCGGATGCTTTGACTCGAGCAGAACCCGCCGTTCTGGATCGGCATTCAGTGTCGCCCGCTTCTGCAGAGGCTATCGAGCAGCCGGCGTTCGATGAAACTATCGACATCAAACCAACTGAGCCAACCAGCAAGCCACCTAGGAATTCTTAGCGCTGGTTTGGGCGCTGGTTTGTGCGCGAGCGGGGGGAGCAACTAAATTCCTCGTTGATGGACGTCGCCACAATAGTGCAACATCGCCAATCAAAAGCTGATAACCGCTCGTTGAGCGGAGGCATCGCGGTCCCCGAGCGCCTGATACCTTGCTAAAGCGAGATACCAACGATGAAGTCTCAAGACATTATGTTTAGCAGCATGTTTAGCAGCGCGGACCTCTCGACGATACTAGACCGCATTCTCGACACCGCAGCTGACAATCTCAGGATCGCAAAGATCCTGATGCAGATGGGCCTTGATCCCAACAACATCACCTACGACGCACTATTCAATCGGCTTCTGGAAATCATATTGGCCAACATCACCCTTGCCAACATGTTCGCCCTGCTTGGTGCAATCTTCTTTGTCGCAACTCTGCTGACCCAGACAATCGTGCGGCTGCGCGTCGCGAACATGGTCGGATGTACGTTCTTTGCCGCCTTTGGCGCGCTTTCAGGAAACATCGCCACATTTCTGCTGTATCTGCTGTTGCTCCCGATCAATGCCTTTCGCCTTCATCAAATGCTCAACCTGGTAAAGAAAGCGCGTAGCGCAACCCAGGGCGATACCTCCATGGAATGGCTCAAGCCTTTCATGAGTGAGCGCAAATATCGCAAAGGGGACAGATTGTTTAGTAAGGGGGACGTCGCCAAAGAAATGTTCTTGATCATGAGCGGAAAATTCCTGGTCAGCGAATTCAGCATCGAGCTTCCGCCGGGAAGCCTGATGGGCGAGCTTGGTTTCCTAACGCCGAGTAATCGTCGGACGGCGACGATCGAGTGCCTCGAGGCTGGCCACGTGCTAACAATCGAGTACGACAAGTTGCTTGAAATCTACTTCCAGAGTCCTGAATTCGGCTATTACTTCCTTGTCCTCACCAGCCAGCGCCTGCTTGAGAATAATGCAAGGCTGGAGGGAATTATTGCCCAGAACAAGGCCGCGCCGCCTGTTCAAGTTGCAACGCTCACGCGTTGAACGATAGCAGGGTGATCCGCCCATGAAGTTCGCCGCGGCTTCACGCAATGTGGTCGCTCCCGGACGCCATGCTGAAGGAGCGAGGCGCGCACGCGCGCTCAGGGTCGTCGCGGGACAATCCCGATTGGCGTGAACGTATAAACCGGTTCGCCGCGCTGGTTGTATGCCGTCCATTTGATCTTGGCGATGCCTTGCGGCTTGGTCCGCGAGGGCGTCAGCTCCACCACTTCACCCTCGATGTGAAGAACGTCGTCTGGCCGTACCGGCATCATCCAGCGCAAATCATCAACGCCGAGTCCTAATAGCGGGTGCGGTCCGAACGGCCGGACTTGAACGGTAAGGCCCATCGAAATCGCTGCCGTGTGCCAGCCCGACGCTGCAAGCCCTTTGAATGGCGTTTTCTCGGCTGCGGTCTCATTCAGATGAAACGGCTGTGGATCAAACTCGGCCGCAAATCGCTGGATGTCTTGCTTGCTGACCGAGACTTCGCCGCTCTTGAAACGCATGCCTAGCTTTAGGTCATCGAACCACTCGATCATTTCCGATTTGCCCTCGGCAGGTCGGTACGATGCTCGCGGAATTCAGATGGTCCTTTGACGAGACGCCGTCTGCGTTGGGCGCGGACTTCGGGCGAGGCCGAAGGATCCATCATCTTTTCGATGGTCTTTATCGCGAGCTCTTTGGCGCGGTCGGCTCGGGCGGCTGATGGCGGTTTAACCTTGGTCCTGATAGTGAGCCCGAGCGCGACCAGGCGGCGAATGGCCTCGGACAGTGTAGGGGTGTCGGGCTGCGTTTCCGCCCACCTGATAATTGACGCCCGAATGACCGGATCGGCCCGAAACCCCATGAGCTGGGCAGGAGCGGTGTGCCGAGTTGCGGTTTTCTGTTTGACAGTTTTCTTCATCGCCATTGTCTAATACGTCGGCGAGCCGAGGGAAAGCGTGCGAATGTCCCTCGGCTCTAACCCTCTACTTGATGATAGATCAGGTTGAAGGCTAAGGCCCGCTGTACACTGATTCGCTCGTTCAGAACGCGGCGAACCGAACCCGATGGGGAGGGCACCTGGCAGCAGGAGAGCCACAGCCGGCCCCCCCTGCAACAGTTCACCGCGGCAAACCTGTGAACATCAGCGCCAACGGCTGTGAACAGCCCCTGAAAGGCGCTATTGCGGCGGCGCAAAAGCTAACGGGATTGAGCGAGGGGATCCATGCCAGCGAGCAATGTGAGGGCTGTACCTGACAATGCAGAAATCGACTCCGCTACAGATCTGGACCAGCTCAGCCGAATGACGTCGGCGCTCATGAGCGCATTGCTCCTTGGCAGCCTGACCGCCAAAGAGGGCAGTGCAAAGCTCGGTCGCATTGACAAGCGCATGAACGCGCTAGAACGCGAGATCGGTCGCGGCGTAA
Source organism: Bradyrhizobium sp. (assembly GCA_045811665.1). GTDB lineage: Bacteria > Pseudomonadota > Alphaproteobacteria > Rhizobiales > Xanthobacteraceae > Bradyrhizobium. Next base: position 12,036 of record JBJMTO010000189.1, on the reverse strand, counting down.
ACAATGCCGCGTAGGACCTCAGGTTTCATGAACGTCCTCCCGCAGTGACAATTGATGCTCAGTTGAGCGACGATCGGCCTGAGCACACGGTCCGCGGCTTAGCTTCGTTCGACCACTCTCTCGAGCTTCTTGCCCAAAATCCAGAACAGGCCGAGGAACGCGACCAACAAAGCAAAGGCCAGGCCGGAAGAGGCGTCGCTTATCAACTTCTCTGAGACCTGACCGAAGGCATAGCCTACCGAGACAATCCCACACGACCAGAGTCCGGCCGCGACGAAATTCAGCGCCAGGAAAGTGGACCACGACAGCTGCGATATGCCATAGGCGAACCCCGCGACGCTGCGGATGCCGTGCGGGTAGCGATGGAACAGGATCATCCAGATGTAATGATGATCGGCAAATCGAGCTGCGGTCTGGACCGCGCGTTCAAGCGTCGGGAAGGATCCGAGCCAGCCACTGCCAAAACGCCGGCCGATCCAGAAGCGGATTGCATCACCGGTAAACGATCCGAACCAGCAAACCATGATGAGCGTGATGTAATTCAGTGCGCCAGAATGCGCGGCGTAGCCGGCGAATAGCGTGAGCAACAGGCTGTGCGATGCCGCATAGGCCAACACCAGAGTATAAGCCGCATCGCCCTGTTGGCGTATGAGATCGAGAAACGACACGAGATCGGTCGGAAAGAGCAAGGTAACCCCATCTTGACGGCCGGCTTCAGTAACAGCTTGCTATGACCGGGATCGGCGCGAACGCTACTATGCTGTCCGAATATTTGGAAGCAATTGGACTGATGCCAAGGCTGCGGCATTTTTTCCTGCCATGCGTCTCGCTTTGTCGGTGTGTTGTTTGGCACGGCCTTCGTGGTTGTAACCGTTTGTCTGTTGTCACCGCGTGGCACTCCCATAGGGCGCGTCAAAGCGGACGGGGTCAACAGGTTGGCGTCCCGGTGAGGCAATGCAGGTACGTTGCTCCCTGTGTGGCGAGAAGAACCACTAACTTGGCCTGTCAACTGGAACGTCGCGGCGGCTGTGGCGTTCGTTCACGCGGCTCTGATTATTGGTCGCCAGGAAATTCTCGTCCAAGGCAATCCAATTGGAACTCGCTATCAACACCCTGCAGATAGGCCCGCATCTTGTGGCTCTGGCGGCAGCTTTTGCGCTGGCAGCACCGATCGGGTGGGATCGCGAAAAGCGGGCGCGTAGCGCCGGCCTCCGAACGTTTCCGTTAGTCGCTCTCGCTAGTTGCGGGTTCGTGCAAGCCAGCGAGGGTTTGCTGGCGCATTCGCCTGATGGCATGGCAAGGGTCGTCGAGGGACTTATCACGGGAATTGGTTTTATCGGCGGAGGAGCCATTCTCAAGCAAGGCACCAGCGTCCGCGGGACCGCGACGGCTGCGAGCTTGTGGGCGACCGGAGCGATTGGCGTGTCCGTTGGCCTAGGTAGCTACGATGTCGCAATTACAATCGCTGTCTTTACCTTCCTAACGCTCACGTTGCTGCCGTTACTTAAGCACGACGATGAGCCTGATGGCTGACTAGTCATGCAAAGAATAAGATCAGTCGAACGCGCTGAAACGCGACGGCCGCGCAAACCATGCCGCCTGGAGGGACGCCTCGGCGCGCAGCAACGCGATTACGCCAGAGGCAATCGGTGTAGCGCGGGATCTATTTCTTCCGCGGATCGTCAGCGGGGTTGATGTAGTCAATTCCTCCCGGACCGATGAATTGAACTTGAAGAACCGACTCTTCATTGCCGGTCCAAGCGTAGTGCGCATGTTTTGCAGGATAAACCCACAACGTTCCGGGTTTCAGCAGTTCGCCCTTTTTCTCGAACTTCTCACCTGCGCTCGTTCCGATAGCACCGGTGATTATCGTTACGACTTCGGAATAAGGGTGAGTGTGCGGGGGCATCTGGAAGTTGGAGGGGAACTTGATGCGTAAGACCACCGCGTCCCCTGTCTTCGTCGGGTCACCGACCAGAGTGGCAGTCTGAACGCCTTTCGGAAATGCGGGGTTATCTCTCCATATCACCGCATCTGGCATAATCTGCGCGTGCTTGTCTTGCGCAAACCCGACGGCTGCAAACGCTACCGATCCAACGGCCACTACGAGCTGAATTTTCATGCTGCTCACTCCCTGCGAATGGACGAAGCAATAATAGCATATCAAAACCGCCAGCCTTTGAAATTGGGTTCCGGTCGCGGCAAACCCTGGCTGGCGTTCGAATGCGTCGGGCGGACCGCAGCGGATCTAGCTCAGTCGGACACCGCCCCTCAGCTGGTGAGCGCCGGCCATATTTCTTGCGCGCCGCGGTAGCACATGTCGAACGCTACATAGAGAATGATCGCGAGGCCGACATAAGCGATCCAGCGGTGCCGTTGCAGCAAGTTCGCTACGAAGTTAGCGGCAAAGCCCATCAGGGCAATCGATAGGCCCAAACCGAATATCAGGATAAGCGGATGTTCGCGAGCAGCACCAGCCACCGCCAGTACGTTGTCGAGTGACATCGAAACGTCGGCAACCGTGATCTGCCAGATGGCCTGACCAAGCGTCTTGCGAGAGCGGCCGCAGGTCACCGGGCCAGTGTTGCACTGCTCGAAGTGTTCGCCACCATCATGAGTTCCGCGCGATGTACGCAGTTCGCGCCACATCTTCCAGCACACCCAGAGCAGGAGAATGCCCCCGGCCAGCAGCAGCCCGACGATCTCCAGCAGTTGCACCGTGATGCTGGCAAACCCGATCCGCAGGATGGTGGCAGCGAAGATGCCGGCCAAAATGGCTTTGTTGCGCTGGCTTTTCGGTAGACCCGCGGCTGCCAGTCCGATGACGATCGCGTTGTCACCGGCAAGCACCAGATCGATCATCACGACCTGGAAAAACGCGGTTGCTTCGGGGGAAAATATCTGGATCACGTGGGCCCTCCGTTATACGTCCAGTCCGACATCACAGTTCGCTTGAACTGCCAGAGGGGCCCGGGCCTGGACGTGCATGCTTAGAAAGCGACAGGAAGTCGCGGAATACGATCCGGTTAGTCAGGTTGATCTGAAAGGGTGACAAGTCTGACCATCTGGTCCGGCTCGATGAGAACAGAGACGGCGACACCGACAAAAGTCAGGATCCCGGCGACGTCAAACCAAAGTGTGCGCGTCTGATTCCGCCGGCATAGCAGCGCCAATCCCGCCGTCGCCGCGCCGAGCGTAAACACGAGGCTGGTGACCGCCGGGGCTAACGCCTCGATCCACAATATGCTGCGCAATCCGAGCGTCGCGACCACAGCCACAAGCAGAACGCCGGCAAACAACGCGCCCGGCCAGCCGGTCAATTCCCGACCCTGCTTTTCAACGACTCGGCTGCGCTCTGTGAAGGCCATCGTCGCCCTCCCTCGAAGTTTACGAAAGCCGCAGCGTTTGGTAAGACCTAGTGACATCTTTGATTAATTCAATCTGAGTAGTTTAGTAAACATGAAACGTCGGAAAGATCAAGAAGTTGCTGAAGCGGTTCCGCGTAAGGCTGCGCAGGAACCCAGGCAGTTGCGAAAACAGGCGGGGGATTGGTTGAAGCAGCGCAGGGCAGATGCCGGCCTGTCACAGGTCGACCTCGCCGCACGGCTCGGTTTTAAATATTACACCTTCATCTCTCAGGTCGAGAACGGGTTCAGCCGCGTTCCAACGGAAACCATGGCAGCTTGGGCCGCCGCGCTGGGTCTGAAGCCCGGGGCATTCGCTAAGCACCTTTTGTTGTACTATGAGCCGGAATTACACCGGCTGCTATTCGGGACCGAAAAATGAGAGTGATTGCATTCGAGCGCCCCCAGCGCGCGACTTTGTGGACTGATGCGGAACTGAACACCGTCGTTGCGGCGTTGGAGGGGGCCTTCAGCAAGGGCCGTAGTTATGAAATTGGCATGACCGAAATGGGCGATGCGCAATTGTACCTGCTGGGTCCACTTCCGGATCAGGCCTGCGAGTTGTGCGTGTCGAGGATCGGCAGGCGCTACATTCTGGAGGATGGGTCGGGCCGGATCTTGTTCGAGCATAATAACCTTGCCCTTGTCGCGCTACATGCGAAGGCGGCAGTCCGATCCAGACGCTGGCCGCTTGTCGCGCGCGTCGTGCTGTTGTGGTGCACGGTTCGGCAGATCATTCACGAGAAGGTCGAGCCCTTGCTCACCGAAAGCGAGGAGCTACTGGTTGAATTGGCACCGCAGTTCGCCGCGTTTGCGTGATCTAACTGAAGCCTTCGTCGGGAATATTGAGGATGGTGCCGCAAGCCTTGCAATGCACCGCATCCGGATCGTGGCGCTGCAGGGCGCAGGTTGGGCAGGGAAACCGCACCTTGTTCGGGCTTAACAGCGCGCGGGCAAGATTGAAAAATAGCGTCACGCCGAAAATCATGATCGCAACCGAGATCAGGCGGCCAACTGTCCCGCGCAAGGTGATGTCGCCAAACCCGGTCGTTGTCAGCGCGGTGACGGTAAAATACAACGCGTCGGCATAGTTCGTGATCTGATCGTTTCGAAACTTCTGAGTTTCATAAACGATAGCCGTCATGATGAAAATAAAGACCGCCAGGTTGGCGACGGCAAAAATGACTTCCTCATTGCGCTTGAAGAAGGAGCTGTCGGCGCGCAGCCTTTTCAGCATCTGATAGTTTCGCAGCAGCCGTAGCGTTCGCAGGATCCGGAGAAAGCCGCCGGCCTCTCCGGCAAGCGGAGCCAGGAAGGAAACGATGGCGACGACGTCGGTCCAGGTGGAGAAACGCGCAAACTCACGCAGCCGGTGCCTGCTCGCGAACAGCCGGGCTGAGAAGTCGGCGAGAATGACGAGACCGAACAAAATGTCCAACGTTTCGATTATCTGGCTGGAAGGCAGGAACGACGTCCCGATAATGAACAACACGGTGATCATATCGAATGCCAACAGCGCATAGCGGAAACGCACGCCGGTTGGCGTTGCGCCCTCGTAAAGGTGACGGATACTCCTTTTCAGGGATCTGAGGGTCATGGTGACATATTGGTCGATTTACGCGCTTGGTTGCAAACCGAGGAGCGTTGCGCCGGCCGAGCGTCGGGCGTCATGATCAAGGCGACACTTTCAAGGAACGCTAGGCCCCCTGCGGCGCCTCCATTCGTTCATCCTGGTCGCTCATCTCAGCTGCCTGAGCGACCTTCGATCTCGCCTCTCTCTATGGTGAGCGTCACGTCGACGAAGGTGTCGAGAAGTTTGGGGTTTGACTCGGTTATAAGCAGCGTGATGTCCTTATCTTGCGATCTTAGTCGTCGAAGGGCTTCTGCATAGCGCTGCGCCAGTACAGGGGCTAATCCCTGGAACGGCTCGTCGAGAATGAGTAGCCTTGTCCCTAGCATCAAGGCCCGGCCCAGTGCCACCATCTTGCCCTGTCCTCCGGAAACCGAGCCTGCCGGCCGGTTGGCAAGCTCTTTCAGCTCCGGCAGCACGGAATAGGCGCGGTCCAGTCTACGCCGGATCTCATCAGTGCTCAGTTTTGCGATGCGACCGGGGAGCAGAATGTTCTCCTCCACCGTAAAGGCGGAAAACAGCCGACGGTCCTCGGGTGCATAGCCCACGCCAAGCGACGGCCGACGATGTGCTGGTACAGGCGCAAGATCCTGGCCAGCCAGGCGCACGGCGCCATTGGCGTCGGTAAAACCCATGATGGTGCGCACCGTTGTTGTTTTGCCGGCGCCGTTGCGCCCGACCAGTGCCGCACTCTCACCGGCCTTCAATGCGAAGCTGATATTGCGCAAAACAGGCGCACCGGCGATCGCGACGTTGATGTTCTCGAAGCTCAGCATCGGCATCATATCCCGATCACCTGCTCCCTGACTTTCGGGTCGGCCAACACTTCGGCCGGCGTCCCGACTTTCTGAATTTTTCCCATATTCCAGACCGCGACGCGATTGGCGTAGCGCTCGACCATGTCCATGTCGTGCTCGACAAAGACCGAAGTCACCTTCTCCCTCGCGAGCGCCCGGGTGAGAATGTCCATGATGCCGAGCTTCTCGGATGAGGCGACGCCGGAAGTCGGCTCGTCCATGAGCAACAGCTTCGGCTTCAAGGCGAGCGCAACAGCGATGTCGACGAGCTTTCGCTGGCCCTCAGGCAATTCTCGCGCCTTGCGCATTGCATTCTCCCTGACGCCTACCAGATCGAGCAACCGCTCCATCTCGGGCGCTTCCGGCAGGCTCGAGAGAGCTCTGAACCCCGACGGGTGACCCCTCAGCGACGCGGCGGCGATCAGCATGTTCTCCATCACCGTCTGATCAAGGAACAGTTGCGGAATCTGGAACGCACGGGCAATGCCGAGCTTGGTGATCGTACGCGGCAACTGCGCGGTAATATCCTCACCAAGAAAAGTCACGCTGCCCGCGCGCGGCCGCAGGTAACCGGTCGATATATTGAGGAATGTCGTTTTGCCGGCGCCGTTCGGTCCGATGATTGCAAGATTTTCGCCCTCGTAGACGTCGAGGTCTACTCCGTCCGCGGCGATGACGCCGCCGAAGCTTATCTTGAGACCTTTGGCGGAAAGCAGGATGCTACTCATTAGTGGCCCCCTTCTTGCCGTTTCGCACGTTGTCTGAGACCGATCAGGCCGTTCGGTGCGTAAAGGATAATGACGATCAGTACCCCGCCCAGAATGAGCTGCCATGCGTCGGCGAGTTGCGCGGCGGCATAGAACCGCACGACCTCGAACATGGCAGCTCCTGCAAAGGCACCAAAAGCATGAGCGCCTCCGCCAAGAATGGCTATGAATACGAACTCGCCGGATTTCGTCCAGTAACCGAACTCCGGTGTTGCGATCTGCTGAATGATCGCCACTAACGTGCCGCCGATCCCACCGAGGAAGGCGGAGATCACGTAGCCGATCAGAAGCACGCGGCGGGCCGATGTTCCCAGATACTCCAGTCGAGTCTCGTTCGACTTGATCGCTCGCAGCATGTGTCCGAGAGGGCTGTCGAGGTAGCGTTGCACGCCGTAGAATGCTGCTACCGCGATCACCAGGCTTACATAGAGGATGACGTACTGGAACGTTTCCGGTGTGAAAGAAAATCCCAGCAAACCTGGACGCGCCACGCGAATGCCGTCGGCACCGTTGGTGTAGTGGAACATCTTCTCCAGCAGCGACCACAACACCATCGAGAACGCCAGGTTGAGCATTCCGAAGAAGATTTCCCGATAGCGCACCACGAACAAGCCGACCACGAAACCGAAGGCAGTAGACGATACCCCGCCGAGCACAAGGTAGAGGAGAATATCGCCGCCTCCCACATGTCTGCCCCAGAAGGCGGCGGCGTAGGCTCCGGTTGCGAAGAACATCGCGTGACCAAACGATACCTGTCCGGCCTGCAGCAGTAATATGATGCCGAGTACGACGATGCTCTTGGCGAGGATCAGCGCGAAAAGCGTGGCCCAGCTCAATACAAAAAGCGGCGCGATGGCCGCGACCAGAAAGAACACCCCTGCGACCAGCGTAATCGGCCTGAAACGGCCGGGCATCAGATTTTCCTCACGTGGACGGCGCCAAACAGCCCGAACGGCCGTACCAGGAGGACCAGCACCATCAGCAGATAAGGCACCAGAACCTCGAATTCCGGCTGAATATAGATAATGAATGCGCGCGTAAGACCAATCATGAGCGCGGTGAGTGCGGTGCCTTCGATCTGCCCGAGACCGGCTGTCGCGGCCACGGCAAAGGAGAGCACAATCATGTCCGCACCCATTCCGGGCACAAGTGACGTGGTTGGTGAGGCAAGCGCCCCACCTAATGCCGCAAGGCTTGCTCCAATGATGAACGTGACGAAATAAACCCGCTTGGCGTCGATGCCGATCGCGGTGGCGGCCTCACGATCTTCCGTCACGGCCAAAATAACAGCGCCGGCAAGGGTGCGACGAAGAAAGTAGCGCAACCCGACCAGCGTCAGCAACGCCACGCCCGGCAGCAGCAAGACCTGGTAAGACGTATAATTCACGCCGAACACGGAGATGTTGGGCAGCAATCTTAGCGGCTCGGCGGCAAAGATGGGCTGGACGCCCCAGATGATGCGCTGCAAGTTATCCATGATCATGAAGGCCGCAAAGGTGATCAGAAGCTGCAGGACATCGTCGCGCCCGTACAGCGGCCGCAGCAGAAAGCGCTCGATCAGTCCGCCGCACACAATCCCGATAATGATTGATGCAGCTAGCAATGCGGGATAGGTGAGCCAGGGCGACAGGGGTGCGACGGAGAGGCTTAACGTTGCGGCCAAATAGGCTCCGAAAGCGTAAAGCGAACCATGCGCGACATTCACCACGCGCAAGACGCCGAAGATCAGGCTGAGCCCGACGGAAACCAGGAACACCAACGCGGCGTAGCTGATGCCGTCGAGAACGGCCAGGATGGCAAGAGTCGAGTTCATGGGTGCCCTGGGGAAAGCCCGTCCTTCGGAGCATGCCCGAAGGACGGTGATCGCGCCGTTACTGCTTGAAGGTCGGCACGTCGATCTTGACGAACTCAGGCTTGAGCGTCTTGAGCCACTCGACCGACCGGATGCCCGGCGGATTGGTGATCACCTTCGGATCGAAGATCATCATATTGTCGAGCACTTTGAAGTCGTAACCAGGAATGGTTTTGGTGACGCCGACAAGCTGGGCTTCCAGACCTTGATTGTCCTCCGTCCTTAGAGTGACGGGCCTGCCGAAGCCAGTTGCGAACTCGGTGCCGGCGGCCGCATCCACGACTTGCTCCCGCGTGGGCCAATTGCCGCCGTTCGCCTTTAGGGCCTTGTCATAAGCCATCTGCAGCGCCGAGAACGCCTGGGCCATGTGATAGACCGGATAAATCGGCCAAGCTCCGGTCTTTGCCTTGAACGCCTCGTTGAAAGCTTTGAAGGCTGCATCGTTCTTCTTTTCGGGATGCAGGAACCAGTGGTCACCGCGGGCGCCTACGATCAGACCATCAGGCAGATCCTTGCCCAATCGTTGTATCGAAGATTCCCCGATGCCGAGCACAAAGGTGGATTGTTGCAGCAGCCCACGCTGGCCGGCCTGGCGAACCAGAGTGTCGAGGTCGCCACCCCAGCTGGTTGTAAGGACCACATCGGGTCGCAGGGCGAGCAGGCGGGAAACTTCGGTAGAATAGTCAGGGGAGCCGAATTTCGGGAACAGCTCCGCCACCACTTGCACGTCTGGCTTCAATGCCTTCAGTGCGGTCGAGAAGATTTCCCAGCTTTCACGGCCCCAAGCGTAGTCCTGATTGACCACCGCGATGGTCTTGAAATCCGGTTTCACCTTGAGCAGGTAGATCAGCACCGCCAGCATCTCGGGGGTGCCGTTTGCCTGGGTGCGGAAGTTGTAGCGATACTTCTTGGTCTCGAGGATGGAAGCGGCGCCGCAATCCCACATGAAGTTCATGACCTTAAGGTCTTCCGCGACTGGGACCAGCTGATTGCAGCTGCCTGAAGAGATGGAGGCAAAGGTTACGTCGACCTTTTCGTCCTGCACCATGCGCCGATAATTCGAAACCAGTGCCTCGCCGCCGGCCCCTTCATCGACAAAGGACAGTTTCACCGGCACGCCGCCGATCCCGCCCTTCTTGTTGAGATCCTCTGCGATCATCTCCGCGGCAGCCTTTGCCGGTACGCCGAACACGGAGGCCGGGCCGGACAGGAATGTCGTGATGCCAATCTTGATTTCGGAAGGCTTGCCCTGCGCAAGGGCTGAGCCCGCCAGTAATGCCGCCGCAGCGCCGGTCGCAAGTACAGTCTTTAGAATTTGCATTCGAAGTCCTCCCTGGGTTCGTGCGACTAGGCGGCACGTCTTTCTTTGTTTTTGCCCTGAGCAGTGACGCTACACGATTGCAAATCGGCAATGCAATAGAGTGTAGATGTTTGTATGCCTATGAGCCGACTAGGTATTCATGTTGTCCAACAGCCAACAGGGACCTTAGCGACACGCAGGAACAAGATATAACCTGTGAGTTCCACGCTTGCGCTCGATGCGACTCACAACGTGGAGTGTTACGCCCGCCGCATCTGGTAGGGTCCAATTTTGTACGTCCTTGCTTTGGTCACCCAAAAAGGCGGAAGCGGCAAGAGCACGCTGGCTGCCGGCATTGCAGTCGCCGCGATGGCAAACGACGAGCGCGTCGCATTAGTCGAGGCGGATCCACAAGGGACGATATCGAAATGGAAACAGCGGCGCGACAATCCGTTTCCACGCATCGATCGGGTTGCCGACCCTGCCGAACTCGAGCGGGCGCTGTCTCGTTTCGATGCTGACGGGATGTGGCTTGCAATCATCGATACTGCGGCGACAACTAACGCGCTGGCCCTGCGCGCTATGGCCAAGGCCGATCTTTGCCTGATCCCGGCACGTCCGAGCCCGGCCGACATCGAGGCTGCAATTCCAACGCTCATGGCTATTCGCACGCTCAACCGCCGATTTGCCTTCGTCCTCAATCAGACGCCACCGCGCGGCTGCCGATTGAGCGAAGCTGCAACATCGCTCAACTCGCTCGGCGTGCTTGCGATTCCCTATGTCGGACAGCGCAATGACCATCAGGACGCGCTCGGGGTTGGCCTGGGTGTCACCGAATTTGCGCAGGACGGAAGAGCCTCTCAGGAAACCTCCGAACTGTGGCGCTGGATTTTGAAAAAACTTATTGATGGATCGGTTGAACATGAGCAAAACGCCAATACGGCCGCGTAGCGATATGCGTCGGGCGCGTCGCTCCCTGGTGGAGCTTACCGCGTCGGCAAGTTGTGCCATCGACGATAGCTCGCCTGTGCTGATGGCCAACCCCATTGCGGCCTACCCGGATGATCCGGCATTCCCCGCCGCCAACACGCACGAGCGCACCACGATTGCAGGGCAAGGCACGGCTCTCAGTTCTCTTGCGGTATCGGGATCTCGTGAGGCCACAGCGTGCACTGTCGAACCGGCTAGCTTTGACAGCAGCGCTGAGATGGTCGTCAAGATTGCCAAGCAGTGCCACAACAAGGCTTTAGAAAACATCAGACTTGCCGTCGATGCGACATTGGACCATGCAAAGGACATCGCCGAGACGCGGGTCGGCAGGGAAGACGCCTTGCAGGGCCACGCTAGTGCTAATCGAGCGGCCGCCGGGTTTCAGGCCGACGCACTCCAAATGATGGCAGCGAACGTGATCACGAGCTTGAAGTACGCGCAAGAGTTAGCCGGCACGAGAACGGCGGCGGAGTTTGTCGAGCTGTCCAGCACGCAAGCGCGAAAACAATGTGAGTTGATGCTAAAGCAGGCGGGTTCGCTAACGTCATTTATGCAGACAATAACGAAATCCATTGCGGACTAGTAACACGCGTTTTTATCGAGAGCCCAAATCAGTCTGACCGCGTAAACTCTCTCGATACCGGCGCTCGCAATTCGGGGACGAGAATTCCCGAATGGCATGCAAGAAAACTCTCGGTTTCCGAATACTCCTGTTGTGGAATAAACCCGCTCCGCGGTAGAGGTGGCAGTGAGTTTTCTCCGCCGCCCGAACTGGTCGTTATGTGAGCTGCGGCGCCCTGCGATATGAACCGACCGGACTTCGATCTTGAATTTGACAGACGTGGACAATCCGGGCGACGAGATTTCACGGGTTGAAGCCCACATCGATGAGCTTGCCGAGATCGCCTCCCGATGCCGACGAATAATCGTGGTTTCCAAGGCGGCAATCGCTGGCGGCGTCGCATTGATGCTGTTTCTGATGCTAGGCTTGTTTGGATCCAATCATGCCGCCGTGATCGGATCGATCGCCTTGGCACTAGGCGGAATCGTGTCGCTCGGATCGAACGCCAGTACTCTGCAACAGACCATGGCCGCAATGAGCGCCGCCGAAGCGCTCCGTTCGGATCTGATCGGCAGGATCGACCTTCGACTGGTTGGTGAGAGCGGATATCAAAGGGAATCGACGTACCGGCTACACTGACGTTACGTATGAGCGCAGTGACATCCGGGATTCCCCAGCCCGCATGTCGCTGCGCTCATGCGGGCTACACCGTCCAAACTCATCATTGCGAGGAG
>JBJMTO010000188.1:0-13385 GCA_045811665.1 Bradyrhizobium sp. | reverse complement strand
TCGACCACGGCGCCGTGATCGTGGAGGGCGAACCAGAGGCGGTCACACGCGACAGCCGCGTCATCGAGGCCTATCTCGGCAAGAAGTGGATGGCCCATGCTCCGCATTGAAGGGCTGACATCGGGCTATTCGGCCATTCCCGTTTTGAACGGGGTCTCGATCAAGGTTGACGAAGGCCAGTTCGTCGCGATCGTCGGACCGAACGGCGCCGGCAAGACCACGCTATTCAAGACGATTTCCGGCATCGTGCGCCCAAGCGCGGGCACGATCACCTTCGAAAGCCACGACCTGCTGTCGATCCGGCCCGCTCAACGCGCCCATCTCGGCATCGCCCACGTCCCGGAAGGCCGTCAGGTTTTTCCGTCGCTCACGGTGATGGAAAACCTCGAAATGGGCGCGATGACCGAGGCCGGCCAGCGCGACTGGAAATACAATATCGAGCGCATCTTCGAATGGCTGCCGATCCTGGCCGAGCGCCGCGGCCAATTCGCAGGCACGCTCTCAGGCGGGCAGCAGCAGATGTTGGCGATCGGCCGCGGGCTCGCCTCCTCGCCCAAACTCCTGATGCTAGATGAACCCTCGATGGGTCTTGCGCCCACCATTGCCGATTTCATCTTCGAGCGGCTGATTGAAATCCGCCGGCAATCAAACGTGACGATCCTGCTCGTCGAACAGCGCGTCGCGGAAGCGCTTGAATCCGCCGACCACGGCTACGTGCTCGAAGCCGGCCGCGTCGCGCTCGAAGGCAACAACCAAACCTTGCGGGCGGACGATCGCATCCGCAAGGCCTACCTCGGCATGTAACCAACAACACCATTGGGAGACGAAAATGGGCCAGAAAAATATTGAGGACAAATTATCCGACCAGACCTCCAAGACGTCGCTGACACGGCGAACCGTGCTCTCGGGTGCTGCCGCCATCGGCTTGTCGACGGTGGCGCGCGCGCAAGCGCCGGCTGAGGTCAAGGTCGGCCTGATCGTGCCGCTGTCGGGCATCTACACAAGGCCGGGCCAGGTGATGCGCATGGGCGCTGAGATGGGCGTCGAGCACATCAACGCGCAAGGCGGCATCAAATCGCTCGGCGGCGCGAAGATGAAGCTCGTTGTGATCGATTGCGGCGACACCACGGAAAAGGCCAAGAACGCGGCGCAGCGCATGGTGGCCCAGGAGGCCGATCTGGTTGCGGCGACCGGGTCCTATCTCAGCTCCTTCACGCTGGCGGTGACCGAGGTTACCGAGCGCGCCGAGCTTCCGATGCTCACGCTGTCCTATTCGGACTTGCTGACCGAGCGCGGCTTCAAATTTATCTTCCAGACCGCGGCGCCCGCGAGCCGCCAATCCGAACTCGGCCTGCCCGAACTGATGAAGCTTGCCGAAACCGCATCAGGCAAACGCCCGAAAACGGTGGCGATGCTGATGGACAATACCGCAACCTCGGTGGCGACCGCCAAGGCGCTCAAGGAGAAGATCTTTGCGCAAGAAGGCCTGCAACTGGTCGTCGAGGAAGTGTGGACGCCGCCCCTTTCGGACGCCACACCGCTGATCCAGAAGGTCAGGTCGGCCCGGCCCGATCTGCTGCTGTTCATGCCCAACGCCATCTCTGACGCCAAACTCGGCCTCGAAAAAATCAACGAGTTCGGGCTCGGCCAGGGCAAGATTCCGACCGTCTCCTTCTCGATCACGATTGCCGAGCCCGACATGCTGCAAAGCGTCAGCAGCGACGCCGTGCAAGGCATCATGACTGTCGTCGCCAACTGGGGCTCGAAGGGCCACGAAGCCCTGATCACCGAGTTGAAGGCAAAATACAAGGAGCCGTGGATGACGCAGAACGTTATCTCCACCTATGGCGACATGTGGCTAATGAAGGCAGCCCTCGAGCAAGCCGGCAAGGCCGACCGTCTCGCCGTTGCACAGGCGTTCCGTACCATGGATGGCGGTCCTGCAAAACACTATCCGGGCGGCCAGCTCAAGTTCGACGAAAAGGGCCGCCGGGTGGGTGCCGGCGTCGTGATCGTTCAATGGCAATCGGGCGTACCCGTCACCGTCTATCCGTCCGACCTCGCTCTAGCTGCTCCATTCTGGCCGAAGAAATCCTGACTGCAACGCATCTCAAAAATTTCAGGAAGGAATAGACATGACAACAACTACCGCAATGACGCGGCGCAGCCTGCTTGCAGGCGCATCCGCCGGCCTGATCTCGTCGCGAGTGTGGGCTCAGCAACCGTCCGAGGTAAAGGTCGGATTGCTCGTGCCGATCTCGGGCCTCTATGCACGCCCGGGAGCCGTCATGCGCCACGGCGCCGAGATGGGGGTGGAACATATCAATGCACAAGGCGGCATCAAATCGCTCGGCGGCGCCAAGCTCAAGCTGGTCGTGCTCGACTCCGGCGATACCACCGAGAAAGCCAAGAACGCCGCGCAACGCATGGTCGCCCAGGAGACCGATCTGGTGGCCGCGAGCGGTGCTTATCTCAGTTCATTCACGCTGGCGGTGACGGAAGTGACGGAGCGGGCCAATCTTCCGGTCCTCACCCTGTCCTACTCCGACCTGATTACCGATCGCGGCTTCAAATATGTCTTCCAGACCTCGGCAACGGCTGGGTCGCAGGCCAGACAGGCGCTGCCACAGATCGTGAGGCTTGCGGAAAGCGCTTCCGGCAAGAAACCGAAGACGGTCGCGATCATCACCGATAACACCGCGGCATCGGTTTCCTCGGCCAAGGCGATGCGCGACGGACTGCTCGCCGAAAACGGGCTGCAACTGATCGTCGATGAGACCTTCACGCCGCCGCTCGCCGACGCCACCCCGCTAGTTCAAAAAATCCGATCGGCGAAACCAGATCTCCTGTTCTTCCTGCCGACCGTGATTTCCGACGCCAAGCTGCTGCTCGAGAAGATGAACGAGTTCGGCCTCGGGCAAGGCAAGATTCCGACCATCTCGTTCGGCATCGCCATAGCCGAACCCGACATGCTGCAGACCGTAAGCCCGGAACTGCTGCAGGGTTTGCTCACCTGCGTCGCCAGCTGGGGCGCCAAGGGGCACGAGACGCTGATCGCCGAACTCAAGACCCGCTACAAGGAGCCGTGGATGACGCAGAACGCGATCTCCACCTATGGGGACATGTGGGTGATCAAAGACGCGCTCGAGAAAGCCGGCAAGGCCGACCGCGTTGCGGTGGCCGACGCGCTGCGCTCCATGGATGCCGGTCCTTCCAGATATTATCCGCTCGGCGAAATCAAGTTCGACGAAAAGGGCCGGCGCGTGGGCGCCGGCATGACCATCGTGCAGTGGCAATCCGGCGTGCCAGTCACGGTATTCCCGCCGCAACTGGCGCTCTCGCAGCCATTCTGGCCGAAAAACTAGCCGGGGATTGGATCGCAATATGGACAAGGCGACATACGATCGAGGGTTCCAGCAAATGGGGGGCCTGAGACGATGTTGAAGGGCAAATGGGCTCTCGTGACCGGGGCAGCGGCAGGCCTGGGCCTGGCCGTGGCCGAAAGCCTTGCCGGCGCGGGAGCCAACATTGTCCTGCACGATCTGATCGAGCCGGAAGAAACAGGGGATCGCCTTCGGTTACGCTTTGCCGTCCAGGTGGTAAGCGTTGCGGCCGACTTGTCGCAGCGCTCGTCCATCGAAACCATGATGGCTGAACTGCTCGGCCGACTTGAGGCGATCGATATCCTGGTCAACAACGCGGTGGTCCGGCACTTTGCGCCGGTCGAAGCGTTTGCGCCCGAACACTGGGAAGAAGCGCTGGCGGTCAATTTATCAGCGCCGTTTCATCTAATCCGCCTTGCCTTGCCTGCCATGAAGAAACGCGGCTGGGGTCGCATCTTCAACCTGGCTTCGATCTATTCGACCCGCGCTGTCGCCGACCGCATCGATTATGTGACGACCAAGACCGCCATCCTTGGCATGACCCGGGCGGTGGCGATCGAGGCCATCGCAAGCGGAATTACCTGCAACGCACTCTGCCCTGGCACGCTGCCTACGCCGGCCATTACACAGAAAATTGCGTCGATCGCGGCTGCCAGTGCCCGCAGCATTGACGAGACGACGCGCGACTATCTGACGGCGCGGCAGCCGACCGGCCGGTTCGTCGCCATGGAAGCCGTCGGCGCCATGGTTGTCTTCCTGTCAAGCGAGGCCGCAAAGGACATCACGGGCGCGACGCTGCCAATCGATGGAGGCTGGTCCATCGCATGAGCGCAAACCAACGAACCACAGCGAGAGATATCTCATGGCTGAAACACCATTCCAAAACGCCGTCGTGACGGGTGCCGCTGGCGGCATGGGCCGCGCGATTACCAGGGCGCTGCTCGAGAGCGGGCGAAAGGTCGTATTGCTAGATCGCGCTGCGGAATCCCTTCGCCAATTCGCCGCTGAAATGGGCGACAATACGTTTGCGATCCAGCTGGATATTGCAGACGCCAAGAGTGTGGAGCGCCTGCCCGATCATATTCCGCAAGCCTTTCGGCCGATCGACATCCTCATCAACAACGCCGGGCATGATATCGGCGGCAGGACCCGTTTCGACGTCGGTCCGGCCGACGATTGGGCCAACATCGTTCAAACCAACCTGATCGGCCTGATGCGGGTGACGCGCAGCATCCTCCCCGACATGGTCGGGCGCAACGCGGGCCACATCGTCAACATGAGTTCGATCAACGCCGTACGCATCATTCCGGAAATGGCCGCCTACAGCGCGAGCAAGGCCCGCGTGCATATGTTTACCGAAACGCTCAGGGGCGAACTTGCCGAGACGGCAATAAGGGTGACCGAAATGCAGCCCGGCTTGACGCGGACGGGCATCATTCTCACGCGCTACCGCGGCGACAAGCAGAAGGAGAAAGACTATTTCGACCAGTTCAAGATGGCGCTCGATCCGGCCGATATCGCTCGATCGATCATGTTTGCGCTGGACCAGCCACCCCATGTTCAGATTGCGGAGATGATGATTCTGCCCGTAAATCGCTATTGAACCAGCGCCGATCGCGGTCGGCGGCAGCGGTGGCGCCATAGGTGTCATTGCGGAAGACGGAAGGCGGAAGACGATGGACAAACGCGCTGATTTGCAATCCACGCTTCGGATCGCGGACGTCCCGACAGTCCGGTCCAGGGTTGGGCAAAAGCTGCGCGAAGCGATCATGTCCGGGACGCTGAAGCCGGGCCAGCGCCTGGTCGAGCGCGAGCTATGCGAGATGACGGGGGTCAGTCGGCCGTCCATTCGCGAGGCGCTTCGGCTGCTGGAAGCCGACGGCCTCGTCACCACGGTGCCCCATCGCGGCCCTTTCGTCAGCACCATCAGCCTGGAAGAGGCCCAGCAGCTCTATGCGGCGCGCGCCGTGCTGGAAGGATTTGCCGGCCGTGAATGTGCCCGCCTGCGGGACCCGGCCGTCGTACGCAGGATCGGAGACGCCCTCGTCAAATTGAAGGCTGCGTTTGCCGAGGGCGATTTGCCGACGGCCCTTGAGGCCAAAACGGAGTTCTATGCGGCGCTGATCGGCGGCTGCCAGAATGTCTTCGTCGAGCGCATGCTCAAGCCGCTGCACGACCGGATCACGCTCTTGCGCATCACCTCGATGTCGCAGCCGAAACGAATCAACAAGAGCCTGCGCGAGGTCGCTGCAATCTGGCGTGCGATCCAGAACGGCGACGCCGAACTCGCCGAACAATGCTGCGTCGATCATATCAAGGCAGCGGCGGTCGCCGCGCTCAGCATGATCGAACGTTCATCGGCGAAGGAAAAAGCGCGCGCGGAGTGAACGGCCGGCCCCCGCTCCGATCAAGACCTCTCGCCCCGCTTATGGATGCGTTTTCGTTCTCTGTTTCGCTCCCGCTGCCAAAACCAGGTGAGCACCGGCCCGAAGTGAACGATTGAGCGACCAAGTCGCGTTGGCTTAACGCCAGTTCTTCTGCATCGCGTTCATCACGGTATCTGACTTGTGCGTCCTGCAATAATTACCGACGACCTTTGTATTCCGTGCGACATAACGGGTGTCGAGCACATTCAGATTTTTCGAACCGCTGAAATAGCCGCTCAACCAGGAGCCGATCAGAGCCTGTCGTTCGGCATTGGAGTCCAGGAGTTGCTTGCAGGTGATAAGAGAAAGGTCCAGCACGACCTGAGCCTTCGCCGGCACAATGCAGGAAGTGCTGAGGGCAATGGCGACAACAAAAGCCAATCTCATTTTCATCACGATCTCCCTACCTCGCACCTTCATTGGCCGGCTGTCCCCCGCTCCAGGCCCGCCATAACGGTCTCAGTCGGATACGAAGCGCACCAAGACTTTAAATTAGCGACGTTTCGCTGGTAGGCGTTCAAGTCGACGAAAACATAGCCGCGCTTTTGATTGAACCAACCACTCATCCACGCAGAGAACGCAGCTGAGTCTGCTGCATTCATTGCGAGATAATCGGCGCAGGTGATGCGCGACATATCGATCATAAGTTGAGCATGAGCAGGCGAGCACAAGATTGCCCCGGCAATGCTGAGGTATACTGACAGTTTCTTCATAGATCGACTCCGTTTCGCAATCAGAGTGCTAAAAATTGGGTGAAGCACTACGTTAGTGCGCCCCGGAGCAATTGATGTGGATCAAACGCGGGTGGGCGTTCGCCGAGCAGGGGCGACGGGCCGCTCGAAGTCGGCCGTGAAGAAGTCGGCAACAGCCGCAAGCGCGTAGAGAGGACGTTGGCACGATGACCCTTGGATACTCCGAGCATTGATCAGTAAATCTCGGAGCCAAGTTCGCCTTTCAACCAACCGGTCACATCCGACTTCATTGGGTCCGTGGCCACGGTCAACGTAAATACGTGATCGCACTTGCTGCATTCGAACGTACGGATGTCGAAGCCCGTAGGTCCGGGCACAATTCTGGCTAGCATCATGCGGTTGGAACATCGCGGACATCGCGGGCGTTCAATTTCAGTCGGCGACGGCCCAGAAGAATGGAAATGAGAGTTGGGCATTGTGATGCATCCTGTTCTAGAACAGGCGGGAGCATTATCGGCTCTCAGTCACCGGGAGCGGCCAAGGGCGGGCCGGTGATGCATCAACATACCTTTGCACTATCCCGAAGGCGATTCGAATCTTGGTTTGCAGCCGGAAATTCGCGCTAGCAGCACCTATAGCGCTGGCCAATACCTCAATGGTGGGCTTGGCTGGGTTGAGGTGGAATGCAATCGCTGGAATACCCGCGCCAGCATACCGCTTCCCCTTGAGAGCTTAGTTTGATTGGAATCGAACCCTCGTATTCAGGTTGGAAGGGGGCGGCTCAACACTATCGAAGGTCACCAAGATCGGCTGTTGATCGCAAACACCTTTTTCCGGCCTTCCGAACAGCCTCGGACCGCGCCCCCGCTCCCCGAGGCCCCGAGTAAAGTTCTAGGGTTGCGACCACGCCAGGAATCATCGACCGTCCTTGTTCGAAACGTGAACGGATGAACAACGTGCAGCCCGCAACAACGGCCTACCTCAAAGCCCTTAATCCCGAGCAGCGACGCGCCGTTGAACACGGGGCCGCAGGAGAACTGGCCGCCCCTCCCCTGCTCGTCATCGCGGGCGCCGGCTCCGGAAAAACCAACACCCTTGCCCATCGGGTCGCCCATCTGATTGTCCAGGGAGCTGACCCCCGGCGCATCCTGTTGATGACGTTTTCACGTCGCGCAGCCTCCGAGATGACGAACCGGGTCGAGCGGATCGCGCGCAAGGTACTAGGCGAGAACGCGGGGGTCATGACGGACGCGCTGACCTGGGCCGGCACCTATCACGGTGTTGGCGCGCGGTTGCTGCGCGAGTACGCCGAACAGATCGGGCTCGACCCCGGTTTTACCATTCATGATCGCGAGGATTCGGCGGACCTCATGAACTTTGTCAGGCATGAGAAGGGCTTCTCGAAAACTGAAAGTCGCTTCCCAACCAAGGGGACGTGTCTTTCGATCTATTCGCGATGCGTCAACGCCGAGATGCCGATCGAGCAGGTCATTGGAGCTTTCTATCCATGGTGTTCAGGGTGGGCAGGCGAACTGAAGGAGCTGTTCGCGGCCTATCTCGACACCAAGCAGAAGCAGAACGTGCTCGATTATGACGACCTCCTGCTCTACTGGGCGCAGATGGTCGGTGAGGCCGCTTTGGCCGACGACATTGGTAGCCGTTTCGATCACGTCCTCGTGGATGAATATCAGGACACGAACCGCCTGCAATCCTCGATCCTGCTTGCCCTCAAGCCAGGAGGCCGTGGCCTAACGGTCGTCGGCGACGACGCCCAATCGATTTACTCGTTCCGCGCCGCGACTGTGCGAAATATCCTCGACTTTCCCGACCAATTCTCGCCGGCTGCGACCATCGTTACTCTCGACCGCAATTATCGTTCGACGCAACCGATACTCGCCGCCGCCAACGGCGTAATAGGTCTGGCCAAGGAACGTTTCACCAAGAATCTCTGGACCGAACGCACCTCGGCAGCAAAACCGCAACTTGTCTCTGTCCGGAACGAGGCCGATCAGGCGCGCTACATCGTCGAGCGGGTTCTCGAAAACCGCGAGTCGGGCTCCCTGTTGAATGAACAGGCTGTTCTGTTCCGGACGTCCAGCCATAGCGGTCCACTCGAGATCGAACTCACCCTCCGGAACGTCCCGTTCGTAAAGTTCGGCGGACTGAAGTTTCTCGATGCCGCCCACATCAAGGACATGCTGGCGTTGCTGCGGTTCATCGAAAACCCGCGAGATCGTGTCGCAGGATTTCGTCTACTGCATTTACTACCCGGGATCGGGTCCGCGACCGCGCAGAGGGTGCTCGAGCGCATGGCAGAGTCCGCCGATCCCATCGCTGCACTTGCAGGCCTACCGGCGCCACCGCGAGTCGACGAACATTGGAAGTGCTTCGTCGAGACCTTGTGTAATCTTCGGTATTCCGAATGGCCCGCCGATCTGGAGCGGGCCCGCCTCTGGTATGAACCGCACCTCGAGCGCATCCACGAAGACGCCGATGCGCGGCGGGCTGACCTGCTCCAACTCGAGCAGATAGCGTGCGGATATCCTTCGCGCGAGCGCTTCCTGACCGAACTCACGCTGGATCCGCCGGACGCTACCAGCGATCAGGCCGGCGTGCCGCTGCTCGATGAGGACTACCTGATCCTCTCCACGATCCACTCCGCCAAAGGTCAGGAGTGGAAGTCGGTCTATCTGCTTAATGTCGTCGATGGGTGTATCCCGTCGGACCTCGGTGCCGGCACCTCGGCTGAGATCGAGGAGGAACGTCGCCTGCTCTACGTCGCCATGACGCGCGCAAAGGATGACCTTCATTTGGTGGTGCCGCAGCGTTTCTTCGTCCACGCTCAGCATGCGCAGGGCGATCGTCACCTCTATGCCTCCAAAACGCGGTTCATTCCGGAAAAGCTGCTCGACCTGTTCGAGCGGACGGCCTGGCCAGTTCTGCGTACGGGCAGCGCGGCTCGTCCGGCCGGCCATGGACCAAAGCTGGATATTGGCGCTCGCATGCGGGGAATGTGGCGATAGGCCTCTTTTCCCGGTGACAAGTGAGTATCTGCCTGGCCTTCGGAGGCGCAGCACCGAAGTCGCTCGACAGCCGCTATCCCGCGTTCGATCCGGTTGCTGGAGCTGGGTTCAACGGAGCGCCCCCGGTCGAAACAGGTCCGACAGGCTTGTTGGGCACTAGAGATGCTTTTTTGCGTGGCGTTCTTCCTGACCGGGCGCGAACATTCGGCTGTGTGATCGAGGAGGTCGTCAGCGGCGTCACCGCATTCTGTAGCGAGTCCACTCGCGCAATCAGAAAGGAGAGTTGATTGGATATTGTTTTCAGATTGGTGTGTTGGGTCGTGAAGCCTTGCCTGAGCGTCTCCAGATTGGCTGCGCCTTGCTGCAACATGCCTGTGTTTTGCTGCAGAGCGGCGGCATTTTCCTGTAGCGCAGCGGCATTTCGTTTTTGGGCGATCTGAACATCCTTCAGCGTGGCGATTACGACAGGATCAGGTATTGGAATTGAAACCGTCTCGCGCGAAAACAGTTCAGCGAAGCTGCTGAACTTGGGCAGAGCAATATGGGCTTCCGGGAAAGCATATACTGCCAGCGCACCAATGACGGTCAAAGCCAATGAGGACACAAGTAGGGTCGGCATTCGGCTGGACGGCCTGTGCAGGGCTACAAGCTCCCTTTCGAGTTGCGTCTTTTCGCTCAGTGTCTCAGCTTCTGGTTCTTTTTCCGGTGTCTCGGCCACCTGCGTTCGCCTCGGATCAATGGACAGAGCCGTCGCGTGGACGATCCAGCAACGGCTCCTTTGCGTCCGTGCCATTTTAATTAGCTTAGATCATCAGCTTATGTGGTTAATGCTCGGTTTACGCGTTTCGCGCTCGCGCTACCAAGAACTAGGTCAACGTCAGCGATCCCTTGGCACGCTATATTCAGCAGCGCTCAGCGGCCTGCTGGTCTCTTGCTTGGAATATCATTGCCCCTAAGCGGCGGCGGCGTTGGCGGCGGCGCGTGAATGGACACGCTTCGCCAAAGCCTGATCTGCGGCAAGTCTAGCAGCTCGGTCGTCGTGCAATTCGTCCAAGCTCTTCAGGTAACTCACTGCGGCTATCTGCAAGAGATCGAAATCGAAATCGCCGGCCTCACTAAGATCGGTGAGGTAACGATGAAGGGCGGAACGCCTGTGATCGTTCTCGCGGATACCGCTGTGGAGCAGCAAGTAGTTCCTCCAGGCGAACGCGCACGCACCTTCTGTGGCCTGAAAAGTCATGAGCACCTCACAGAGAAAGACTGAGAGAGCGAAAAAAGATTAGCGGTCCGTTCCGTTCCGCGAATCTCTCGGATGTGAATGGTGTTCCGCTGCGCCGCAACGTTTGTGCGCCGCTAATGTTGTCGGCTTGGTTCGATCAGCGGTGATCAATGGGCGACCGATGTTCGGCTATCCGACGCGCTGCACCTGCGAAGCTTGCGACACGAAGGGGCCGCGCTGGTGTCGGTGTCCAACGTTGAGGCTGCCCGCCTTACGACGTAAGTTCATCGCTCCTGGAACAATCTGTGGTTAGTCGCGTTTCTGGCGTGCTCGGGGAAAGAGCTAATGCTCTCAGAAACTCGGATGTTCTTCGGCGGGCTGGGGACCAGCCTCGCGTCTGTTGCCATAGTCCTGGCCCTTGGCCAAGCGGCGTCTCACGAGTCGCCCGCCCGGCGGTCAACCCCAGATCCATACTCTCACTTGCAGCCGATCGCGCCAGCGTCGGCTGCCACCACGGTACCCGGCACGCTTATGGACGTGCAATCTGGCCCCGCGTCGGCGGAGACCGCGGTGCCCAGTGCGCCAGAACCGGGAACCGAATTGCAGGCTGAAAAGCCTGTCGAGGCGGAAAATCAGCCGGGAATTGAAGGTCCTATCAAAAGAACGGACCTAAGAAGGGACCGTCTCAAGAGGCGGGCCGGGCGCAGAACGAAATGGGTGGCTCACCGGGTTCGGCAGCCTCAAAATCTCAGAGTCTCGAAGTTGCTGGATGAGAGGTAGGCGAACCTCTCAAGGTCTTCACCAACTACCGCCGGCGACGGGAGCTGGTACTTGCGACTAACCAGCCTTGCGGGTGCTGTTGAACGCCCCCATCCTTTCTCGGATGCCCGCAAACACGTCGTGCATCCAAGCCGGCATGCATAACGGCCGAAATGTGGTGCTTGCCTCCCACTCGCCTATTTCCCTCCCCTTCTTCGCCCAGCTTACAGCGCGTTTCGCATCCACGATTCAACCAATGAGAACTCAACGCGCCGTTAGTGGTGCAGAGAGGTCGTTGCGTCCGGTGAAGCAAGCTTTGCGTACCGAATTGGCCTTTCTGCGCAAGCTGCGCCGCATGCTTGTTGCTGGTACCATCATTGCCCCCGTGACGCTGACGTCCGAAATGAGTGCGGCAGAAGGATTGCTTGATTTCTTTTTCGGTGGCGGCCAGAAGCAACAGCAACAGACCTCCCCTATCAATAATCCGCAATCACCACCGCTGCGGCCGGTCGTCGTAAGCTCGGGCCCTGCCTTCTGCGTGCGCAGTTGCGACGGGAAATATTTTCCGCTGATGCGCGGCGCGGCCTCGCCGGCGCAGATGTGCCAGGCCTTCTGTCCGGCAAGCCCAACCAAAGTTTTCTTCGGCTCCAGCATCGACAAAGCTTACGCCGTAACCGGCGAACGCTACGCCGAGAGCGAAAACGCCTTCGCCTATCGGAAGGCGCTGCGCGCCGATTGCACCTGCAATGGCCACAGTCCCGCCGGTCTTGCGTCACTCGATCTCGCGATGGACGGCTCGTTGCGCTCGGGCGACGCGCTCGCCACAGGTGACGGGCTCGTCACCTATTCCGGCATACGGGTTGGCAACGACCGGAGCCCGGATTTCACGCCGGTAGCATCTTCTCCGGGCCGGACGCCGTAGCTGGCCCGGTTGAACGATATAAATGTCGCGCCGGCGAGAGCCGACGTGGCGGCAAACAAGGCATCAATTTCCGAGATGAACCGCACGTCGCTTCCAGGGGGGCGACGATCACACCGAAGCCGGTGCCGGCGCGCGACAAGCGCGTAGATGCGGATTGATGCTGCAATCACTGACCGACGATCACATCTTGCAGCGCTTCTTCCGTTGTTGGCAGTTTTCGGACCTGACCCGTCCACCTGACAGAGTCCGCATGCGGCGGAAGAACGGACCTCGCCGAAACGAGCGCTGACCTTTGAAAATGACCCAAGGCGGTCGTGGCGCCTTCTATCAGCAGCGGCGACGGCGGCAGAAACACGGAGGGCAGCGACTTCGAGCGCGATCGAGGCGGTGAAAATCCCGCTGTCGGGATCGGGGGCAGGCTTCGCCAGCGACATCGGTGCGGTGCTGACAAGACAAGATATTTTGACTAACCTTCAATGCGGGCCATCAAGACCGGGTAGACAGGGCCCAAGAAAGAGATCGATGAGCACGGTTAAAAGCGCTCTGGCCCATAAGCGTGGCGCCCTGATCCATGTTCGTTCCGGCGACATGGTCGTCGACGCCCTGCGCCAGATGCGCGAAAACCGGGTCCGGTCGGTGCTGGTAATCGACGACGACGTGCTGGTCGGTATCGTGACCCAGGGTGACTGCGCCATCAAAGTGCTGCTGCCCGGGCTTGATGCGAAGCAGACGCCAGTGGGCCAAGTGATGACGGGCAACCCGGTGACGGTCAAGCCGGACGATCGGCTGGATGGCTGTATGGCAATCATGGCTGCGCGCCGTTTTCGCCATCTGCCAGTGCTGGACGCGGGCAAGGTCGTGGGCGTGATCTCGATCGGAGACGTCGTCAAGGACATCATCCGGGATTTGGAGCACAACGTGGGCGACCTGATGGGCTACATCATGAGGGATGGCCCCGGCG
>JBJMTO010000187.1:0-42976 GCA_045811665.1 Bradyrhizobium sp. | reverse complement strand
CATTGTCGAGATGGTTTGGGAGGATTTAAAGCCCTCGGACATCCTGACCCGCAAGGCGTTCGAGAACTGCATCGTTGTCAATTCGGCGATCGGCGGCTCGACCAACGCGCCGATCCATATCAACGCGCTGGCGCGGCATATCGGCGTCGAGCTCTCGATCGACGACTGGCAGAAGCACGGCCATGACATCCCGCTCTTGGTGAACATGCAGCCGGCCGGCTTCTATCTCGGCGAGGAATATCACCGCGCCGGCGGCGTGCCGGCGGTGATAGGCGAATTGATGCGGCATAAGCGCATCCATGAAGACGCCATGACCGTCAATGGCCACGCCATGGGCGACAACTGTCGCAATGCGCCGAAGCCCGATGGCGACGTCATCTGGAGTTACGACAAGCCGTTGGTAAAGGATGCCGGTTTCGTCGTGCTGCGCGGCAACCTCTTTGATTCCGCGATCATGAAGACCAGCGTGATCTCAAAGGAATTCCGCGACCGCTATCTCATCAACCCAAAGGACCCCAACGCGTTCGAAGGACGCGCCATCGTGTTCGAGGGCCCGGAGGATTATCACGCGCGGATCGACGATCCCTCGCTCGACATAGACGAGCATTGCATCCTGTTCGTGCGCGGCACCGGTCCGATCGGCTACCCCGGGGGCGCCGAGGTTGTGAACATGCAGCCGCCGGCCGCGCTGATCAAACGTGGCATCCTCTCCCTGCCCTGCATCGGCGATGGCCGCCAGTCCGGTACGTCGGGCTCGCCGTCGATCCTGAACGCTACCCCGGAAGCTGCCGCAGATGGCGGACTGGCGATCCTCAAGAACGGCGACAAGGTTCGCATCGATCTCAACAAGGGCAGCGCCAACATCCTCATCGCCGACGAGGAGCTGAAGAAGCGCCGTGCGGAACTGAAGGCCAGGGGCGGTTTTCCCCACCCCGCCCACCAAACGCCGTGGCAGGAGCTTTACCGGTCCACCGTCGGCCAGCATGCGACAGGCGCCTGCATGGAGTTTGCCACCCGGTATCAAGACATTGCGGGCAAAGTCGGCGTGGCGAGAGATAATCACTGAGGCCCGAGGTCCTTTCGCCGTTCATTTCGACCGGGCGAAGCGAAGGATCTCACGTCATAGGGGCGATCCGCCTCGCTCCCACAGAATGATAAAGGCTGCAGTTGATATAAAGGGAGGGATAAATGGGAGATCGCCTTAGGGGTAAACGGGCATTCGTCACCGCGGGCGCCGCAGGTATTGGGCGGGCCTGCGCCCTCGCCTTTGCCCGCGAAGGCGCGACCGTCTTTGCAACCGATATCGATGACAAGGGCCTCGGCTCGCTCACTAAAGAGGGAGTGTCCGAGGTGGCGCGGCTTGACGTGCGTGACACGGTCAGCGTTGGCGCGATGGCCAAGCGCGTCGGCAACGTCGACATTCTGCTGAACGCGGCAGGTTTTGTACACCATGGCACAGTCCTGGAATGCTCCGACGAGGACTGGGATTTCTCGTTCGACCTGAACGTCAAGTCGATGCACCGGACACTTCGTGCGTTTCTGCCCGGCATGCTCGAAGCCGGTCGCGGCTCGATCGTAAACATCTCTTCTGCTGCCGGCGTGTTCAAGGCCGCGCCCAACAGGTACGTCTATGGAGCTACCAAGGCGGCGGTCGCGGCGCTAACGCGCGCCGTGGCGGTCGACTTCATCACCAAAGGCATTCGCTGCAACTGCATCTGCCCCGGGACCATCGAAACGCCCTCCATGCTGAACCGTGCCGCCGCCGCGGGACCGCAAGGCCGCGAGATGTTCGTCAGCCGGCAGCCGATGGGACGGCTTGGCACGGCCGAGGAAATCGCGGCGCTGGCCGTGTATCTCGGCAGTGACGAGAGCGCGTTCACGACGGGTGTCGCCCATATCATTGATGGCGGCTGGACGCTTTGAACAAAGGAATATGTGATGAACAAGATCGATTTGAACGGCCGCTGTGCCGTGGTCACAGGCGGGGCGCAAGGTTTTGGCCGGGCAATTGCCGAACGCTTCGTGGCCTCCGGCGCGAAGGTCGCGATCTGGGATCATGACCTGCCCTTGGCCGAGAAGACTGCGAAGGAAATCGGTACAGGCGTCACCGCGTTCAAGGTCGACGTGTCAGATCTTGCCGCGGTGGAAAAGACCCGAGACGCAACGATCGAGGGCCTCGGCGGCATCGAGATTCTGGTGAACAATGCCGGCATCGCCGGCGTCAACAAAACGGTCTGGGAAACCGATCTGGACGAATGGCGCAAGGTTCTGCGCATCAATCTCGACGGTCCCTTCATCTGCTGCAAGGCGATCGTGCCCACGATGGTCAAACAAAACTACGGACGGATCGTCAACATCGCCTCGATCGCCGGGAAGGAGGGCAACCCCAATGCCGCGCATTATTCCGCCTCGAAAGCCGGTTTGATCGCGTTGACGAAGTCGCTCGGCAAGGAGCTCGCCGCCTATGAGATTGCCGTCAACGCGGTGACCCCGGCGGCCGCCAAGACCGCGATCTTTGACCAGCTAACGCAGCAGCACATCGACTTCATGCTTTCGAAGATTCCGAAAGGCCGGTTCGTTATGGTGGAGGAGCTCGCCGCGATGGTGGCGTGGCTAGCCTCTGAGGATTGCGCGTTCTCCACCGGCGCGGTGTTCGACATCTCCGGCGGCCGGGCGACCTACTAGGATTAGGAAATTTGGGAATCAGGAATTTCGAAATAGTTCGACACGCCGATTTGGCGAAAGGCGCGGATCACGCGAGTGTATCGACGCCCTTTGGCGTACCCTGTAGAGCCCTCAACGTGTCAAGCAACATCTGCTCTCGTCGAACCTGCCCCGGCGCCGCATACCCGTTCTGCTGATCGATGTCGATTTCCTGTCGAAGTTTCTCAAGGAAGTTGATGTGCTGAGTGGAGTAGCTGGAGTTGAGCTGGGAGGCTGGATCGACGGACAGCTGTATGCCGGGCGGCACTAGGGCCAAGCTCCACGCCGCGTTCATGTCCTGCTCCGAGATCTTGCCGGCATTGAACAAGTCATTCACGTTCTTCATAAAGCCTCTCGGCGTTAACGAGGTGAAGTCGTACGATCCACCCGGCCCCGAGGACGCCAAAGGAGCGCCGGAGGCGTCTGCCGCAGATGGCTTCGAAACACCTGGGCTCGGCGGAGAGCTGCGGAATTGAAAGGGCAATTGGGCAGCAAAAGTGTTTGAAACGTACATGGCTCTTCCTAACGCAATCTGGGTCGAACACGCCAAGGTCAAGCAACGGACATGCCAAGTCGAAAAGCCGCCCAAAATTCAAGGAAAGTCGTCGTTACCGGACCGATGGCGCTCATCTGCGAAGCAGCGCCCCAACCAATCGGCAAAAATTTCCGGCCGGATGGATAATTTGTCTCCGCCGAGAGATGCAGGGCAGTCTGTTGCGTGACCGCACCCAAACAAGCTTCTTTCAACCGTCTGAATCCGTGGTAGCGACACTTTCAGCCATTGAATAGAAGAGATCGCCGGTTGACGTTTCCAAGCGCCACTATTTAAAAACTGAGCATAGTATTGCTCACAAATCGGAGGAATTCATGATCAGGCAAGGCGGATGCCTGTGTGGCGCGGTGCGGTTCAAGGCGGATGGCGAGCCGATCAACGTTCGGATCTGCCATTGCCGCAACTGCCAGAAGGCGATGGGCTCGCCCTTCTTTGCCCGCGCGCTTTTCAAGCAGGACGCGCTCACGATCGTAGGCGATACCGCCCGTTATGCTTCATCGGAGGCGCTCGACCGGGTGTTCTGCAAGATCTGCGGCACGCGGCTGTTTGCCTGGCGGCGGGACCCTATGGTGGCTGGCGTCGCACTGGCGGCATTCGACGACCGCAACGCGTTTGTCCCCGCCGAGCACGTCTGGATTACGGAAAAAATGGGTTGGGTGAAGCTGGAAGATGGATTACCGCAACATCCGGGCGCCGCTCCCGCTTGATACGGACGGCGCCAACCCCAGTCGGTTGAAACGTCAGGACGCCAGTGAACATCACACTCTACGACCTCTCGGTCTGGGTATTGCCGCTGATCATCGCCATCACCTTTCACGAGGCCGCACACGGTTTTGTCGCGCACGCCTTGGGGGACAACACCGCAGCGCAACTTGGCCGGGTCAGTATCAATCCGATCAGGCATATCGATCCGTTCGGAACCGTTTTGCTGCCGGGCATGCTGCTGCTTTCTCACGCGCCCTTTCTGTTTGGCTACGCCAAGCCGGTGCCTGTGAACTTCCGCGCGCTTCACAATCCGCGATACGGCATGGTGTTGGTCGCACTCGCCGGACCCGCAACCAACATTGTGCTCGCCCTGCTTGCCGCCGCGGCGATTCATGCCGTGCCTTATCTGCCCGCGGATATGACCCGTTGGGTTGCCGACAACATCAAGAACGCGCTCGTCATCAACGTGGTGCTCGCAGTCTTCAATATGCTCCCAATCCCGCCGCTGGACGGCGGGAGGGTAGCAGTTGGATTGCTCCCCAAAGTTCTCGCAGCGCCACTTGCCCGGCTGGAGCCATTCGGGATGTTGATCCTGATCGGGATTCTGATCCTTCTTCCCCTCGCGGGTTCTCAGTTCGGTCTAAATCTTGATGTTATCTCGGCCATACTGCAGAAATCGACGGGCTACGTGATCCACTTGCTTCTGGCTATAACGGGCAATACGTAGTGCTTGCGAAGCGTTCGGAATGGCCGAACCAACGGCTTAGAGCCACCAAAAGAGGGCTAAGGCGACCTTGATCAGAGCCGCGGACATGTTGATCGCGAGACGCGCCGATACCAGGGCCAAAGCCGACTTTGCAACGTGGAAAATGATGGCGAAGCTCAACGGCGCCTCAGCCTTGCCCAAGGAAGCACAGACGTTCCTTCAAAGTTACAATGGGCTGCTCAGGGACATGACGGAATCCGAGGCCACCGAGGCCACGATCAAGCTCATGTACCAGACATATTACGGCGAGATGGGCGGGGCTGGTTCAGCGCCTGAGCTCCCGGCCCAAACAAACCGACAGGTCACGGATAACGTGACGGCGTTCAAGCGGCCGCCACCCCCGCGCAAAAACGTTGAGCAGAAACCCCCACCAGGTACGGGTACGAGACCCCGCCTCCCCGTCGGGCTGATATTTGCGTGCGTGGTCCTGGTTTATGTAGGGATCCGGTATCTTTGGATGTGATGCAAATTCGACGCTGAGTGCATCCCATCAGGCGCCGGGACTCAACTGCGCCCCTTGATCCGGAAAATTACCGGCAGCGTGAAATTCAAGCCCTCGTCGGCGACATCTGGCGGCGGAGGCGGCACCGGATTGGATCGTCGCACCATGGCCAGCGCGGCTTGGTCGAACGCCGGGTCCCCGGACCCCTGGACAATGCTGGTCGAGAGTACGTGTCCCATCCTGTCCAGCGCAAACGACACCACGATCTGAGCACTCTTTTGCGAACGCTCCGCCGGATAGCGTTTGTGTTTGTCCAAATGGGCGAGCAGTTCCTTCTGCCAGGTCGCACGAATGCGCCGCGCACTTTCGCCGGTGCCCTGCGCTGGAGCGACCGACCGCGGTCCTTGCGGGATATTCTCCGAACTGGGTGTTGCGGTTGCTTCAGCCGCAGCCGATTCCGCTGAGGCGGACGTCTGTACCGCAGCGATCTTCGACTCCTCTTCCTTTGGTTTTGTGGACTCGTTCGGCGTCACCAGCCGATCGGGATCTTCGGTTTCCTTCGGTGTGTCCCTCGGCAGTTCGCTATCCTTTAGCTCGGCTTCTTGCTTCGTAGTCGCCGACGAGGCCGCGGAGGCCTCGCTCTCCGGACCGGGCGGCAGATCGGTCGGCTCAAGACGCGGCGACGTCAATTCCAGGCCAATTTCAATCGCCGGCGCGCCAAGAGAGTCATCCAGCTCGACATCGCGCAGGTGCGCGATTGCCAATGCACCGCCAACGGCGTGAAGCACCAGCGCGCCGAGCGCTGCGAAGATCCAGAGCCGGCGCGATGATTTCCGTTCGTTGTCGAGGTCGGACATGGCGAGGGTTCCTCCCTCAGGGTGTGGTGCCTGGAGGGGCTGTGCTCGGAACGCCCTCCAGCGCCACCAGCTTGATCTTCGAGTAGCCGCCCGCCCGTAGCAGTTCCAGCACCGCCATCATCTCGCCGTACGGCACCGAGCGATCAGCCCGCAGGAAAATAAAGCGGTCCTTGCTTGCGTCCGGCATGCCGTCGAGCGAGCGCACCAACTCGGATCGTTTCACGGGACTATCGGCAATTGCCAGCGCAAGATCAGGCTTGATGCTGACATATGTAGGCTTGTCCGGCTTTTTCTGCGGAGTGGCGGTTGACGAGGGCAAATCGACCGGAAGATCGACGGTCGAGAGCGGGGCCGCCACCATGAAAATAATCAGAAGGACAAGGATGACGTCGATAAAAGGTGTGACGTTGATCTCGTGCGTTTCCGCAAAATCGGCGTCATCGTCGAGCTCGATGTTTGTGACTGAAAATGCCATCGTTTACTCCGCCGCGCGGGAATGCGCGCCGCCGTGGGTCCGATCGAGATCGCGCGATAACAGCCGGGCCGCAGCGCCCGATGACCGGCCGACCAGTTCCAGGTAACCCTTCGTCACCCGTGAAAAATGGTTGTAGATGATGACCGCAGGGATCGCCGCCGCGAGGCCGAATGCGGTAGCGAGCAACGCTTCGGCAATACCCGGCGCGACCACCGCAAGGTTGGTGGTCTGCGACTTCGATATCCCGATGAAACTGTTCATGATGCCCCATACGGTGCCGAACAGTCCCACGAAGGGCGACGTCGCACCGATGGTGGCAAGCACGCCCATGCCGAGCCGGATTCGGCGCGCTTCGGCACGGGCGATCTCGGCAAAGCTTGACCCCGCCCGCTCCTTGATCCCGGCATCGCTCGATATTCCGGCCGAAAGCCTGGCCTCTCGCATCGCCGCTGCCAGCAGCGAGGACAATACGCTATCGCTGCTGCCCAGGGCGAACTGCGCCTCCGCGAGCGACCGCGCCGTTCCGATCGTGCCCAGTGCCGCCCGCAGCTTGCGCTGAACCAGAGACAACTCGATCATCTTTGCGATGAAGATGGTCCAGGTCAGTAACGAGGCAAATGCAAGACCGATCATGACAGCCTTGACGAGGATATCGGCTGACAGGAACATCGACCATGGCGACAGGTCGCGCAGCCCCGCGGTTGGCGACTTCAATGCCCTCCCGCTATCGGCTGAACCAGGTTGGCTCTGGTCAGAGCCGGATTGCACCTGCGCCGTCTGGTTCTGTGCCGCCGGGGCTTGTGCCGGATTGGGGCTAGCTTGTGCTACTGCCGCATCGGAACGATTGAGGCCGGGCGGGCCCGGTTGCGCCCACGACGGCGTAGCTACGGCGGCGATGAGAAGCCCAAGGATGAGGCCGCAAGTTCGAATAGCTGGGATGTTCATAGATGGATCCGGGACTGGTCAAAGGTGATGCATGCTTTCGCCGTGCCGCTCTGCCGGAAAGCCGAGGTCAGGTTGCGGCTGAAATGGGCGACACGGCCAATGAGCCACTGGTGTCAGGCGGTGGGCGGAGCGCGCGGCTGAAATGGGAGGCGAGCAGAGTTAGCGTTTATGAATCCGGTCTCGCAGGCCAAACACAGTGAAGTTCTGCCTTGAGGTGATGGCATCTCCGGTTCTGGCGCGAGCGTCATTGCATTTGCAGACGCCATGACGATGCAGATCGCGCAGTCATCAATGTGCTGCTGCCCGGGCGGCAGATGACCGGGCGAAGTCTCTAACGGGAACTGGCCAAATGCAGCCGCGTGCCCGGCAATGTCCGAGGTTTGCGTGGCCGGAGCGTCAAAGGGCTCATGAACCCCCGATCGCATCCCGTCCAACGACCCTGATCTCGCCCTCAACAAGCCCTCGTGGAAGTGCCCGAACGACCACAGGAACTGGATCGCCAACGCGAGAATCGCGCAATGCGAACCAACCCCTATGTTTGACCGGACCCATTTCATCTCAGGATGTTGCCTTGTCGACGGAGGTGCCTGCAGAGCTGCGAGCGCTCACCAGTATAGTGCACCGTGCAGGACGTGACCATGCCGACGCGCAGACGGAGTCAATGTCCTGCGCACGACCCCCGGCGTCCCGCGCCAATTTGCCCACTGCGTGTCGATACGTCGCGTAACAGGCGGCAGGTTTCGCCGCTCGATGTTCACGCGACGCATTCGGCCGGCAAAGCTTTCCAATTGTTTAGAATTCTCGATTGGCGTGCGTGTTAAAAATCACGGCACAGGCATTATATCAGCAGAGCTGGAACCGTTCTAAACACGACCACTTCTTATTAACGAACGCAAAAGACCCAAGATGACGAGCAAGAGCATCCGTTGGCTTCTGCTAATCTCAGCCGTCGTCGCGCTGGTCTATTTCGGCTGGCAACAACAATCCCATCGTGCCCTTAGCGCAAGGGCTCAGCAAAATTCTTCCGCCCCGCGCACAACCGCCGTTCCCGTCACCATTGCGCCGGTCGCAAAGACAGATTTCCCGGTCTATCTGAATGGGCTCGGGACTGTGCAAGGCTTCAACACCGTTGTCGTGCGAACCCGCGTCGATGGGCAGATCGACAAGGTGGCGTTCAAAGAGGGCCAGCTTGTCAACAAAGGTGACCTGCTGGTCGAGATCGACCCCCGGCCGTATCAGGCCATCCTCGACCAGGCAAAAGCAAAGAAGGCACAGGACGAGGCCAACTTGGCCAATGCCAATCTCGATCTGCAACGTTACACAAAACTTGGCGAATTCGCGACCCGGCAGCAGACGGACACGCAACGCTCCACCGTGGCGCAGTTGACCGCTCAGGTCGCGGCCGACAGCGCCGCCGTGTTCAACGCCCAAACCCAACTCGACTACACGTCCCTGAAGGCGCCGATCACCGGAATCGCCGGCCTTCGTCAGGTTGATGTCGGCAACATCGTCAATTCTTCTACCCAAACCGGGATCGTGACGATCACCCAGATCGAGCCGATCGCGGTCATCTTCACCGCGCCGGAACAGCAGCTGCCATACATCAATGACGCCCAGGCAGTTCAGCCGCTGAAGGTGGTGGCGTTGACGATGGACGGCAAAAAAACCCTCTCGGAGGGAAGCTTGTCGGTGGTCAACAACCAGGTCGACACCTCGAGCGGCACTATTCGCCTGAAGGCCGTGTTCAAAAACAAGGACCGTGCGCTTTGGCCCGGCCAGTCGGTTTCGACACGGCTGCTGGTGACGACGCTTAAAGATGCGACCGTGGTGCCGGACGATGCCGTTCAACACGGCGCAGAAGGTCTTTATGTGTACGCGGTAAACGCCGAAAACAAAGCCGAGCTACGCAAGGTCAAGGTATCACGATCAAGCGATGGACGTTCCGTCATTGACGAGGGTGTCGCGCCTGGAGAACGCGTGATCGTGGCCGGGCATTACAAAGTGCAGCCGGGAACGACGGTGGCAACAGCGGTGGCCGCTTCCGAGGCGAGCCCCGCCAAGGCCCAATAGCATGAACGACAGTATCTCATCGCCGTTCATTCGCTATCCCATTGCAACTTCGTTGCTGATGGCCGGCATTTTGTTCGTGGGACTCGTGTCCTACCCTCTCCTGCCCGTTGCGCCGCTGCCGCAGGTCGATTTTCCAACCATCCAGGTTTCCGCCAGCCTTCCCGGCGCGAGTCCTGAGACTATGGCGTCTTCGGTGGCGCAGCCGCTGGAACGACAGTTCGCGCAAATCCCTGGCGTCGCTCAGATGACGTCGACGAGTTCGCTGGGGTCAGCGGCGGTGACGATCCAATTTGATCTCAACCGCAGCATCGATGGCGCGGCGAATGACGTGCAGGCCGCGATCAACGCGGCCAGTGGCCAACTGCCGAAGAACCTGCCGAACCCGCCGATCTACCGCAAGGTCAACCCGGCCGACTCGCCGATCCTGTTGCTGTCTGCCACGTCAGATACTTTGCCGCTGACCGAGGTCAGCAACGACACCGATGCAAATCTCGCCCAGCAGATCAGCCAGATCTCCGGCGTCGCGCAGGTGTTCATCGGGGGTCAGCAGAAGCCAGCGATCCGGATTCAGATCGATCCCGCAAAACTCGTGGCGAAGGGCCTCTCGCTGGAGGATGTACGCAGCCAGATTGCCATTACGACCGTGGACAGCCCCAAAGGAAGCATCGATGGCGCCACCCGCAGCTATACGATCTACGCCAACGATCAGCTTACGGCTTCCAAGGACTGGAACGATGTGATTGTCGCCTACCGCAACGGCGGCCCGTTGCGGATCCGTGACATCGGTCAGGCGGTCACCGGACCGGAGGACGCGAAACAAGCGGCGTGGGCCGATGGAAAACGGGGCGTATTCCTGGTTATCTTCAAGCAGCCGGGCGCCAACGTCATCGAGACCGTCGACAAGATCAAGGCGCAACTGCCCCGCCTAGTCGCGGCCATCCCACCGGCGATCCACATCAACATCATCAGCGATCGCACCCAGACCATTCGCGCCGCGGTCGAAGACGTACAGGTCACATTGCTTTTGACCATCGCGCTTGTCGTGATGGTCATCTTCCTTTTCCTGCGGAATGTTTGGACCACGATCATACCAAGCGTGACGGTTCCAC
Organism: Bradyrhizobium sp.; assembly: GCA_045811665.1. Lineage (GTDB taxonomy): Bacteria > Pseudomonadota > Alphaproteobacteria > Rhizobiales > Xanthobacteraceae > Bradyrhizobium. The sequence goes on along the minus strand of JBJMTO010000187.1, from coordinate 32,351 downwards.
TGGCGTTGCTCGGCGCATGCTCCCTGATGTGGGTGTGCGGCTATACCTTGGACAATCTATCCTTGATGGCTTTGACGATCGCGGTTGGCTTCGTCGTCGACGATGCCATCGTGATGCTTGAAAACATCACCCGTTATATCGAGCAAGGCGAGAAGCCTCTCGCCGCCGCCTTCAAGGGCGCTCGCGAAGTCGGTTTTACCATCGTCTCGATCAGTGTTTCGCTGGTTGCCGTGCTGATCCCGTTATTGTTGATGGGCGGCATCATCGGACGGCTGTTCCGGGAGTTCGCGGTTACGCTGGCGATGACGATCTTCGTATCGATGGTGGTGTCCTTGACGCTGACGCCGATGATGGCCTCCCGCTTTCTGCGTGCGCACGGTGAAACCAGGCATGGCCGGTTCTATCAATGGAGCGAGCGTGCGTTCGACGCGATGCTTCACGCCTACGAACGCGGTCTTGACCGGGCGTTGCGGTGGAGCAAAACGACCCTCCTGATATTCTTCGCGACGCTTGCATTGTCGGTCTATCTTTTCACGATCATTCCGAAGGGCTTCTTCCCCCAGCAGGATAATGGACTCATTACCGCGACTTCCGAGGCGGCTCAGGACATTTCGTTCGCGGACATGAAACGGCATCAGGAAGAACTCGGCCGGATCGTTCAGGCCGATCCCGCTGTCAGCAATGTCGCGATGTTCATCGGTGGCGGTGGCAGCGCGCTGAACACGGGCCGCATGTACATCACGCTGAAACCGCGCGGCGAGAGGGACGTGAGCGCTCAGCAGGTGATCGCAAGGCTGCGGCCGAAACTCGATCAGGTGCAGGGAGCACGCCTGTTCATGCAGGCCTCGCAGGACGTTCGCCTCGGCGGCCGACCGACACGCACGCAGTTTGAATTTACCTTGCAGGACGCCAATCTCGGGGAACTGAACGAGTGGGCCCCCAAGATCCTCGCCAAGATGAGGAGCTTGCCCGAATTGCGCGATGTCGCCACCGACCAGCAGACGGCGGGAACGACTTTAACCCTCACCATCGATCGCGATGCTGCCTCGCGGTTCGGCATCCAGCCTCAGCTCATAGACGATACGCTCTACGATGCCTTTGGCCAGCGGCAGGTTGCGCAATATTTCACGCAGCTCAACAGCTATCGCATCATTCTGGAGATACTGCCGGAGCTGCAAGGCAGGCTGGACACCCTGGACAAGCTGTACATCAAATCGCCGACGACCGGCGATCAAGTGCCGCTGTCAGCCTTCGTCAAATGGACCAACGTGCCGGTCCGGCCGCTCTCGATCAGCCATCAGGGCCAATTCCCGGCGATAACGATCAGCTTCAATCTGGCGCAAGGAGTGGCACTTGGTCAGGCGACCGAGGCGGTGCAGAAGGCGATGGTCCAACTCGGTGCGCCGCCCACCCTCAACTCAAGCTTCCAGGGTACTGCCCAGGCGTTCCAGCAGTCACTTAGCACTGTTCCGCTGCTGATCCTGGCCGCGCTCGTTGTTGTCTACCTAATCCTTGGCATTCTCTACGAAAGCTACATCCATCCGCTCACCATCCTGTCGACGCTGCCATCCGCCGGCGTCGGCGCGCTTGGCATTCTCATGGCGTTCGGATTCGACTTCAGCCTGATCGCCTTGATCGGAATCATTCTGCTGATCGGAATCGTCAAGAAGAACGGCATCATGATGGTCGATTTCGCAATCACGGCCGAGCGCGATGAACATCTGTCTCCGGAGGAATCAATCAGCAAGGCCGCCCTGTTACGATTTCGTCCGATCATGATGACAACAATGGCGGCCTTGCTCGGCGGGGTGCCGCTCATGCTGGGAAGCGGCACCGGATCAGAGATCCGTCAACCGCTTGGCTATGCGATGGTCGGCGGCCTGATCGTCAGCCAGGCGCTGACTCTATTCACCACGCCGGTGGTGTATTTGTACCTCGACCGGCTCTCGAACTGGTTTACGGGATGGGGGAGGTCAGGAAGTTCCAGCCACGCATCCGAGGACGAGCGGAGTCCCTTGAAGCAAGCCGCCGAGTGACTTGACTTTGAGCTCCTGGCAGCACATTGGATCGCTCGCCTTGGAGTAGAATTCAATGAAATTACCCGCGTCGCTAGCCGTTCTGATCGCCGTCGCTGCTGTGGGCTCGTCAAGCCACGCGCAGGCCCCCAAGCCCAATGCGGCGCGCGCGGCACCGGCGACCGCCGCGCCGCCGACGCCTCAGGCCGAGACGCCCGCGCAGCCCGGCTGGGCCGCACGCTGCACCAGCGCCAACCGCGGCGCTCCACTCGAATGTGCAATCGAACAGACGGCGGTGCTCAGCAAGACCGGCCAGCTCGTCGTGCTCGTCAATATCCGCGTGCCCAGCGACACCCATGCGCCGGTCGCCCTCGTGCAATTGCCGCTTGGACTGAACCTGCCCGCCGGCGCCAAGCTCCAGGTGGACGAGGGCAAGGTCACCGATGTCCAGATTCAGACCTGCGAAGCGAGGGGCTGCTATGCCAGCCTCCCGATCGCTCCCGATCTCCTGGCCACTCTGAGATCGGGTAAGCAATTGAAAGTGTCGTTTCAGAACATCGGCAAGGAGACCATCACGATTCCTATGCCGCTCGCCGATTATGCTGCGGCGTACGACAAGATCAAATAGGCGAAGCCCGCGATTCCTGCCCGTGCCTTACGCGGTCCCTAGATACGCCCGCTGCACCTGCGGATCGTCGGCGAGGTCAGCGGCCGTACCGGACAAGACGCTCCTGCCGACCTGAAGTACGGTGGCGTGATCGGCAACTTCGAGCGCGAGTTCGATCGATTGTTCCGCAAGCAGGATCGTCAGCCCTTCTTTGTGTAGACGCCCGAAGGTGTCGTACATCGACTCGACTACCGCCGGCGCCAAGCCCAACGATGGCTCGTCCAGCATCAACAGCTTCGGATCGCTCATCAAGGCACGTCCGACCGCCAGCATCTGCCGTTCGCCGCCCGACATGGTGCCCGCGCGCTGGTTGCGCCGCTCCGCGAGCTTCGGGAAGATGTCATAGACACGCGCGAGTAGCTCGGCGGTTCGCGCCTTGTCACGAAGCGGCGTTGCTCCCAGCACCAGGTTGTTCTCTACACTTTGCTGCACAAACAACCGCCAGCCTTCGGGCGACAATGCCAAGCCCCTGCGCACGATCGAAAATGCGCTCTCGCCCGCGATCTCGCCGCCGCGAAAGTCGATGGACCCGGAATACACCGGAATGAGACCGGCGATGGCATTGAGCGTCGTGGTTTTGCCGCCACCGTTGGAGCCGAGCAGCGCCACAACGCTTCCTTCTTGCACTTCAAGGGATACGTCCGATACTCCGATCAGGTCGCCGTACCGGACTTCAAGATGCTCGATTTTGAGCAGGGGCGCGGTCATGCAGGAGGTCCGCCCATCAACTCGACCGGGGTATGGCCTGCGGCAGCCTTGGCGGCGCGCTTGCCCAAATAGGCTTCGATGACCGCGGGATTGCGCGTGACCTCGCCCGGACTGCCGCGCGCGATCTCACGGCCTTGATGAAACACCACCACACGCGTCGCCAGCGACATGATCACTTCCATGATGTGCTCGACAATCACGAGCGTAACGCCGGAACGATGAATCTCTCGCACCAGCTCGATCGCGAGCTGCACCTCGCGCTGTGTGAGGCCGGCCATCGCTTCGTCGAGCAGCAGCACTTTCGGTTGGGTCGCCAGCGCGCGCGCGATCTCCAACCGTTTTCGGCCCGGAGTGCCGAGCGATCGCGCCGGCGCATCCGCCAGCCTGCTCATGCCTACCCGCTCGAGCACGGCACGCGCGCTTGTTTCGGCCTCCGCGCGATGAGGAGCGCGCAAAAATGCGCCGATCATCACATTCTCCAGCACGGTCATGCTCTCGAACGTTTGCGGCACCTGGAATGAACGAGCGATGCCGAGGTGCGCGCGCGCTTCCGGCGAAAGCTGGGTGATGTCCTGGCCTTCGAAAAAGACGCTACCTGAGGTCGACAGCAAATCGCCAGTGAGACAGTTGAAGAAGGTGGACTTGCCGGCTCCGTTCGGCCCGATAAGCCCGAGAATGTCTCCCCGCTCCAGCGTCACCGAGGCAGTGTCGACGGCCTTGAAGCTCCCGAATGCCTTGGTCACATCGCGCGCTTCAAGGAGCATGGCTGGCTTCCGAGACGATGGTTTGCGCGGGCATCTTTCCACGTCTTGTCCAGAGCCGCTTTATCAATGTCAGAATGCCGCCCGGTTGAAACCGCGCGATCAGGACGATGATGGCGCCGTACAGGACAAAGGTGAGGCCGGCTCCTTTGCCGCCAAGCAGGTTGTTCGAGATTTCTTCCAGAGGCACCAGTATGGCCGCGCCCACAACCGGTCCGAACAATAGCCCGGCACCGCCCAATGCCGCCATGATCAGTATCTTCACCGAGATCAGGATGCCGAGTCCCGACTCCGGATCGACGAATCCGAACATCATCGCGTAGAGCGCGCCCGCAACGCTGGTCAGCCCGGCGCTCAGCATGAACGCGTACAGCTTTGTGCGACTCGCGGGGGCGCCCAGCGAACGCGCCGCACGTTCGGAATCCCTGATGGCTCGCAGGTAGAATCCCATCCGGCTGTTCGCCATCCACCAGGTAAGGCCGAGGGTGATCACAAGGACCGTCAAGAAGAGGTAGTAATACGGCAGCGCCGATATGAATGAGAGATCGAACACGTTCCGCGGCACCGTGGGACCGCTCAGCCCGACGGCGGCGCCAAGGTAATCCGTGTTGGTGACGATCAACCGGACCAGTTCGGCGACTGCAATTGTAGCCATGCTGAAGTAGTGCCCGGACAGCCGCAACGTCGGTACACCGATCACCGCTGCAATCGCAACGCTGAGGACGACACCGGCAGGAATTCCGACCAGCGGCGACAATCCGAAATGGGCATAAGCGCCCATGGCGGCATAGGCCCCGCAGCCGAAGAAAACGACATGGCCGACGGAGACCTGCCCGGCATAGCCGCCCACGATGTTCCAGGCCGATGCGGCGATGGCATACAGCAGCACGAGAGCGCCAAGCCGCTGCAGGAACGGCGTCGAGAACAACAGCGGGTAGGCTATAACCAGAGCCAGCACCACCGAGGCCCACAGGAAGCGGCGCATCACGTCTTGCCCATCAGGCCCTGCGGCCGGAACCAGAGAAATCCAAGGAAAAGCGAATACACGACGATGTCCTTGTACACGGCGCCAATCAGGTACGCCGACAAGGACTCGATGACTCCGATCAGAAGCCCCGCCAAAAGCGCGCCGGGCACGCTGCCGAAGCCGCCAAGCGACACGGTAACGAAGGCAACGATCGCCAGGGTTTCGCCCACGGTGGGCACGATGTAGAAGAAGGTCGCGATCAATGCCCCGGCAAGTCCGGTAGCTCCAGCCGCGATTGCCCAGGCGATCGCCTGCATGGTATCGGGCCGAATCCCCATCAATTGCGCTGCGGTGGAATCTTCCGCGACCGCCAGCATCTTCGAGCCAAGCGACGTCCGCGTCAGCAGAACGTGCAACCCGAGCGTGACCAGCAGGGCTACCCCGCCGGCCAACAGACGGGACGCCTGGATGCGAAGTCCGAATATATCGAACGTGCCGCCGACAATGTTCTCCGGCAAGGTGAGGAAATTGGCGCCGAACCACCAGAACGCGGAATAACGCAGCAGCAGCGCCAGTCCGAACGTTCCGAGAATTTGGGCCAACATCGGCCCCTTCATGATCTCACGGATCAATCCGAAGTAGACGATGATACCAAGTGTCGCCAGCGCCAGAGCAGCCAGAGGCGCGCCCAACAGGGGACCTGCGCCGAACACGCTCCACACGACGAATGCGACGTACATACCGAGCATGACGAAATCGCCATGCGCGAAGTTGACGATGTTCATCATGCCCCAGACCAGCGTGAGCCCTGATGAAAACAATGCGTAGATAGCACCCAGCAGAAGGCCACCGACAATGACTTGAACAACGATCGTGGACATGCCGGCGATTGATCTCGAGGTTAGACCTAAGCGGGGTTGAAGAACGAATGTTTGAGGGCGGGTCTAGTGCCCGCCCTCAACAAACCTCACCAGGCCTTGTACGGCATGATCGGATTTTTCTGGGCATTGGCTTTCGGCCAGACGGAGACGTAATTCTCGCCGTCCTGTAATTGAATGATAACGCCCGCAGCCAGTATGTTCTGACCCTTCTCGTCGAACTTGACGCCCTTGTACCCCATCATCAGTTGATCCGGCTTCAGGTCCGTAGCTTTCAGCGCCGCCTGGATTTTGGCGGGATCGGTCGAGCCCGCGCGGTCGATCGCTTCCATCAGAACTAGAAAGCCTTGCATCTGGCGCGCAGCGGTGTCGTCCATTTCGTCGCCGCTCTTCTTTTTGTACATTTCGGCAATCAAGGCCGTCGGCGAGCCCGGGGGTCCGACGCTCCACGACGAACGATTGAACGCACCCACCGAAATCTTGCCGACTGCCTTGATGAAGGACGGGTCGGAATATCCGGCATCGTCAGCGAGCAGCATCGGGGGCTTGTAGTCGAGCGCCTGCATCGTCTTGGCAAACAGGATCGCATCCGACGTGTAGGTGATCATGATGACCACGTCGGGCTTCTTCTCTTTGAGCTGCAATACCTGGCTCTGCACGTCCGTCGCGTTAGCTGCATAGGCGATGTCGATCGGCGCGTTCTGACCGTTTTCCTTGAACACGCTGGTGATGACGCTTGCGACCGAAGTCCCGTATTCCGTGTTGTCATGAACCATGGCAACGCTGTCGGTCTTGGCGCCGGTGGCCTTCATGTCCTTCAGGAATTCGTAATAGATCTTGGCGAAGTCCGAGGCTACCGGAGTCACCCGGAAGAACCATTTGAACCCACGCTCCGTCAGGTTCGCCGCAACGGATTCGCCGTTCAGAAACGGAATTCCGTATTTCTCGGCTATGGCGCTCGCGGTCAGTGTGATGCCCGATTGGTAAGCGCCGGTGAGGGCTACAACCTTCTCCTCGGTAATCAGCCGCAGCGTCTGATTCTGTCCGGTGGCCGGGCTGCCCTGGTTGTCCGCGAAAACAACCTCGACCTTGGCCCCGCCGAGCCCCGCCAATCCGGCGTTCTTCGCCAGAGGGAAATTGCCCAACTCGGGATGGGCGTTGTTGATGATGTCGATGGCGGTTTCGATGGCGGCCTTTGCGTGAACGCCGGCGCTTGCTGCGTTGCCGCTCAGCGGAAAAACTGCGCCGATCTTGACGGTTTTTTCCTGGGCCGAAGCATCGCCCGCGAGAACAACGGAAAACGCGAGGGCGCAAAGCAGCCCCAGGATATGCTTGATTCTCATGTTGATCGTCTCCGAAAGTACCAGATCCCAGGCTCTGAAGGCCCGTTGGGCGGGAGCTTCCCCCCGCCGCCTCCCTCGTTTAAGGCGTCTGACCATTGCATGCCCGTTTGGCGTGGGCAAGTTGCCGCGCTCTGCACCATGCCGCGTCGTGTGGATGGTTGGTCGTCCAGTGCATGATGCCGTTGACGCAAATCCCACCGCCTTGCCGAGGCGAAATGCCCGGAGTAGCGGCGCAAGTGGGCGCAGCTCAGTCGCAAGAAGCTGATCCTCGTGCGCTTGCCAAGGAGGTGACCGAACTAGTAGAACAAGCCCGCCTGCGCCGGACGTTTGATGCGTCCAGGAGCGGTGACACAGCGGTCTAAGCCTTTGCTCTTGGGGAATGGTGTAACGGTAGCACAACAGACTCTGACTCTGTTTGTCTAGGTTCGAATCCTAGTTCCCCAGCCAAGTCATTCCATTCAGCAAATCAATGGCTTACGGCTGGGGTTTCTGCAGGTTTGCATCGGAATATACAGTCAGCCCTGTTTGGATCGGCTTGGGCCGGCGGATAGCTCCGGGCTCGATAAGCGCATATCGCAGTTTCAAACAGCCGCGAAGCGAAGCAATCCATGGCACATCCGCAAGGAAGCTGGATTGCTTCGCTGCGCTCGCAACGACGGGTTTCGCGACGGCAGGAAGATACGCACGGCCGCCATTCCCCGATGTGCAATTGCACATCGGGGATGCGCCCAGCTACGCAATGGTGACGGTCTTAAGCCTGAGGCGCGCTGCCGCACCCTTGAATACGACATCCGTTCACGTTCGCAGCTTGGGAAGCGTCGGCGCAGGTCCCACCTGCTCCGCCATGTTCGTTTAGGTCAAACATTGACAGCTGAGTTCATTGCTCAATGCTGCTGCCGCGAACAGTCGGTGAAGGCGCCACACCAATGAAGCGCGCTGCACTTTGAACATCTACCGCAAAATCCGAGCGAGCTACGACGTTATGCCGCTACGGAAACTATCCTCGACTGGAACGATGAGCAGGGGTGATGGTTCTTGGCAGAGGACCGATCTGTAACGGAGATCGAGCAGCGCACACTGTTCCATATGTGCCGGCATCTGGAAGATACCATGACAAAGCATCCTAAACAGACGAGGCCCAGCGACGTCGACCTGCATCGCAATCCTCTGATCGGCGGATCAAAGGGAACGACAATGGCCCATGTGACGCCCGAGGAACTTGAAGAGTTTGAAGGCATCAACACCATCGAGGGTGACCTCGAGAACGATACAAATCCCTTCGGAGGCTTGGACAAAGCCGACGTCCGCAATGCCCGTAGCGGCCCGCCCGATCACGGTCGCGATCCCGGTCCGCGGCCCGCACTTGGGCTGCATCATGGAAAGAGCCAGTCGAAAGGGGCCGGAAGCGGCGGCCTGAGCAACCTGCAGGACGAGTTGGTCGGCGAGAACGACGTCCTCTCCAATCGCGACAAAGTCGAAGAATCGGGCGATCGTGGACAGGACGGCAAATGGGTCCAGACTCAAAATCTGGAAGACCACGTCGCCAACAAGGGGCGCGGCTAGCTGCGATGTCGTCTCATGCGGGATGACTGGCTTGTGGCGGAAAGCATCGAGCAATCCTTTTCTTGGCTGGCTTGACTCGGGGAGGCTAGACAGCCTCCACCGAGACGCTGTCAGGCCATGACGTGCCTAAAAAGGCATCGAGATGGCAATGTCACTTTTCTGTCGAGCGCGCATATTGCATTCTCTCCTCACGATGGCCGCAAATGCCGCCATCGGCACCGCGTGGGAGAAGCTATGGTTGCGAACTATTCCGATTTGGCCGGCAAGGTTGTGCTGGTCACCGGCGGCGCATCCGGCATTGGCGAAGCCATCGTGCGCAGATTCGCGCGCCAGAAATCGACCGTGGTCTTCTTCGATATAGCCAACGAGGCCGGCATAAGCCTCGCCCGGGAGCTTTCCAACCAAGGACTCGCCGCTCATTTTGCGCATGTCGACGTCACGGATACTCCCGAGTTGCGCGCGGGTATCGCGGAAGTCTCCAAGGTCCACGGGCCCATCGCGATACTCATCAACAACGCGGCGCACGACGAACGGCACGCGACCGAACAGGTGACGCCGGAGTATTGGGACGGCCGGATCGCGGTGAACCTGAAGCACCAATTCTTTGCGGCACAAGCCGTGCTGCCGGGCATGAAGGCGGCCCGGCGAGGCGTGATCATCAATTTCGGCTCGACCTCCTGGATGGTGGGGCAAGGCGGCATGGCGGCCTACACCGCGAGCAAATCCGGCGTACTCGGATTGACTCGCTCGCTCGCTCGCGACTACGGGTCGCACAACATCCGCGTGAACGCGATCGCGCCCGGCTGGATCATGACCGAGCGTCAGATCGGCAAATGGCTGACCCCGGAAGGCGAGGCCGAGCTAATGCACCGGCAATGCTTGAAGCGGAAGCTTACGCCGGACGAGATCGCCAGTTTCACGGTCTTTCTTGCATCCGACGAAGCATCGGCCTGCACAGCGCAGCATTACGTGGTGGACGGTGGCTGGGTGTGAACCGAGCGGGCTGATCCATCGAGGGACATCTCAGACCGCAAGGAGGACCTTGAAGCCGCCCCAAAATAAACGTTTGCCATCGAACGGCATGGCCTGCGGATCCATTTTCATGCGCGAGTCACTCATTACGGAAGCATTGATGCGATCCCGATCCTCTCGCGACTGGTAGACGATCCAGGAGAACACGACCAGTTCCTCGGCCTCGAGCTTCACCGCCTGAGGAAACGAGGTGACCTTCCCCATCGGGACGTCATCGGCCACGCATTCAATGTATTCAAGAGCGCCGTATTCTTTCCAGATCGCGCCACTTTCGCCGAAAATTGTTTGTACAATTCGATGTTCCCAGCTGGAACCGGAACAACGAATGCGTCAACGTATTTGTCGCTCATCATCATATGGCCTCTCCACCAAACTTCATGCGTCCACGACCAGTACGAGCGCGTCGGCCGTCCTACCAAGAACGTTTCCACCTGGTGTTTTCCGACAAGCATCGAAACTTTTCTGCGGCATCGAGCGCAAGGCAGTAAAACTTTTATCGCGGCTTTCCCAGCTGAATGCGACCGATCGCGGCCAGGATAAATCCCCGCGGAAACAATCGGAGCAGAAACGGGATCATCCTTGTGCCGAGACCGGGGAGCACCAGGCGCTTGTTGGCCATCAGCCCGCGATAGCCGGCCTGCGCGACGTCAGATGCCAAGACGTTTAGGATCTCATGCTCAAGTCCCGGTTTGATCCCGGCCCGGGCCTGAAATTCCGATTTGACTGAGCTGGGACAGAGCGCCGTGATGCGCACTCCGCGCGGACCGAGTTCATTTCGGAGCGCTTCGCTGAACGACAGGACGTAAGCCTTGGACGCGTAGTACACGGCCATCCGGGGCCTGGTAGAAAGCCGGCAAGCGAACCCAGGTTGAGGATGCGCCACGATGCCGGACCAGGCTGTCCGCAAATCGTAACGACAGATCGTCAAAGCGACGATATTGACGGCGATGATCCCGAGCTGCTCTGCCCGATCGAGTTCATTCGCATACCCGAACAGACCAAACCCCGCATTGTTGACCACGAACTCCACCTCAACGCGTTCCGCGGCTAGCGCCCCGGCAATCTTGTCGCAGGCATCGGATTGTTCGAGGTCACAAGCAATCAAGATCGGCGCGGCGCCGCCAGCCGCGACCATTTCGGTTGCCAATGCTTGAAGGCGATCCCCGCGTCGGTCAACCAGAGCCAGTCGATGACCATTTGATGCAAAAACACGCGCCAGTTCCGCGCCTATTCCCGTCGATGCACCGGTAATAAGCGTCACACGATCGGTCATGCAGCGACGGTGTTAGGCCCGATAAAGCGCACCGGCAAGCCCGCGCGAGCGCACTGCTTAACCCAAAGCAGACATTTGGCGGTTGCAAGCCATAGGCGGTCTCCTCCACCCGCGCGCCTTATCTGAACCTCAGATTATCGCGTGAGAGCTGGCTGATGGACGTGCACCCCATCAGCTTCATCCCCCGTTCGATCTCCGCCTTCATCAGACCGAGCGCGCGCTCAACACCGGCCTGACCGGCCGCCGCGAGAGGATAGAGATAGGCGCGCCCAAGTCCCACCGCTTTGGCCCCAACCGAGAGCGCCTTCAGCACATGCGTGCCCCGCTGGATTCCGCCGTCCATAATCACGTCAATCCGGTCGCCCACGGCATCGACGATTTCAGCCAGTTGATCGAACGCCGCTCGCGAACCGTCCAGCTGTCGACCGCCATGGTTGGATAGTACGATTCCAGTGCAGCCGATTTGCACCGCGCGTTTGGCGTCGGCGACAGACATGATGCCCTTCAGGCAGAATTGACCATTCCAAAGTTGAACCATTTCGGCCACATCGTCCCAATTCATGGAGGGATCGAGCATCTCCGTAAAGTAGCTCCCGATGGATAATGCGCCACCGCTCATGTCCACGTGGTCGTCGAGTTGAGGCAACCTGAACCGTTCATGGGTTACATAGTTGATGCCCCACATGGGCTTGATCCCGAATTCGAGCATGCCGCCAACCGTGAGCTTGAATGGAATCGAAAAACCGGTGCGAAGATCGCGTTCACGATTTCCGCCTGTGATGCTGTCCACGGTGAGCATCATCACATTGATCCCGGCCTGTTTCGCCCGCTGCATCATGGCGCGATTGAGACCACGATCGCGGTGATAGTAAAACTGGTAGACCTGCGGCGTATTGTGAGCCTTGCGCAACTCCTCGAGACTGACGGTGCCCAGTGAGGATACCCCGAACATCGTGCCGTATTTGGCGGCGGCCGCCGCGACCGCACGTTCGCCATCGTGGTGAAACAGGCGTTGCAGGGCAGTCGGCGAGCAATAGAAGGGCGTCGCAAGCTTCTGGCCCATGATGGTCACCGACATGTCGACGGTTGCAACGCCACGCAAAACGTTCGGCACCAGGTCACAGCGCTCGAAGCTCGCGGTGTTCCGCCGAAGGGTCACCTCATCGTCAGCCCCTCCGTCGATGTAGTCGAAGATCGGGCCCGGAACGCGGTGCCTCGCCAGGCGACGGAAATCATGAAAGTTGTGACAGTCGCGCAAACGCATACTGCACCTCCCGAATAATATGCGCAGGCGGATAACCGCACGGAAGTTGTGCTGCGAATGAACCTGACACTATCCAGGTTGAACCGCAACATGGGCGGGACGCCAGTGCACCGGCACCGATCGGCGGGCCTGCTCTACCGCCGTCAACTCATTCAGCGGTGAAATTTCAGCCCGTCGACAATCTTGTCGACCACCTTCCTCTCAGCGCGCACCGCCAGCCCCACCAGATTCAACTCGGCACGGATCGACGCCTTGACTGCCGCCCGGTTCGCCGCGTCGTGGGTCGTCTTGAACATGTCTTCGGTATAGATGGCCGCTTTCACATTCCGGCCCAGAGCGCGATCAACCGCGCGCTTCAGCGCAGGCCCATCCGCGCCATAGATCAGGATCGGTTGGCCGATCAGCGACAGGTACTGGGTGCCGGAACCGTCTTCGTACGCCTCGCCGATGCATTCGGGAAACGCGGCGACAATGCCGGAGGTCAGAAAGCACGCGACATTCAGCTTCTGCCAAGCTTCAAGGTCGGTCCGGATCACAACGGCTATCTTCGTATCGAATTGCATGAACGACTACCAATAAGTCGGGCCGGAAGAGTTGAGAGAATCCAGCGATAACAACGCGGCGCTTGGAACCCCTCCCCTCGTTGCCCAATCACTTTGCATTCGCGGGTGCGTGCAGATGCCAGAGGTCCTCGCGCCAATGCAATACGATGACCAGCATCAGAGCGAGCCCTGCAGCTCCGTAAAGCGTACCCGTCGCCGCGAAGCCGATCTGCTCGACCAGGCTGCCGGCCGCCAGCAGACCGAGTGGCAGGCTGTAGATCGCAAGCATGCGAACCCCCATGACGCGGCCCCGGAAATGCGCGGTTGCCGCCCTCATCAAGATCACCGCAATGGAGATCATGGCCAGACTTTGGGAAAAACCTGCGAGCACCAGGCAAGCGATCGCGGCCGGCAGGGTTTGTACCTGCGCAAACACCAGCAGCGCGGCGTACCACACGACCGTCGCGCCAATCATCAAGCGAGCGACGCGGACGCCGCCGATCGCGCTCAGAAGGATTGAGCCGACCAGGGAGCCGACGGCGAAACTTGCGGACAGATAGCCAAGCCCGGTCTGGTTGGTACCGTAGATCTCCCGGGCGAGGTAGGGCAGCAGCCCGTTGGACAGCGGATACGCCGTCAGGTTCGCAAGGAAAGCGACCCAGATTGCGGCGCGCATCCGTGGCGTGGTCCAGACGTAGGCGACACCCTCCTTCAGATCGCGCAATGGCGAGCGCTGCTCCGGCTGACCGGAGGCTGCATCGACGGGGTGCGGTTTCGACGGCGCCAAGACGCAAAGAGTAAGCAGCGTGCCGAGAACATAAAGCGCGACGATCGCGATGTATGCCGGCCCCATTCCCAGCGCAGCAAACAATCCGGCGCCGCTCAAGGCGCCGGCGATGCGCGCAGTGTCCATTGTGGTTCTCGAAATGCTGATCGCCCCGATCAGCTGGTCGTGCGGCATGATGGTTGCGACAAGCGCGCCGCGAACGCCGAGGTCCGATGGTCGCACCAGACCCATGATCGAGGCGATCATAAAGACATAGAACGGGGTCAAATAGCCCGTCAAAGCCAACGCCATTAGGGTGCAAGCCAGCGCAGCGTAAGTCGCGCGCATCATCGCGAGCAAGTCGCGGTGGCCGATGCGATCCCCGACCACTCCGAACATCGGAGCGATAAGCGTGCCGATGAATGCGAGTGAGCCGAACAAGGTTAGCAGCAGTACCGAGCCCGTTTCGACCAGCACATACCAGCCGAGAATGAGCGTCTCCATTTCGAACGCCCAAGAGGTGAGCAGATCGGCGGGCCACTGGAAGCGGTAGTTCCGGATACGGAAGGGTGCGAGCGCGGACGGCCGCGCCAGTCCACTCAAAATTCGATGCCGCGTTTCATCGCGTTCCACCCTGCCCTGTTCTTGTTCTGTTGGGGAATCTCATCCAAAACGAGATTGGTTCCCTGACTTGCACGCAAAGTAGCGTGGATATTCGGGGTGTCAATTATGCAGGCGAACGCGAAAACGGCGTCGTTCGAAGCCGTCATCGTTGGGCGCAGAATGCACCGCCTCTCCTCCTTCATTGCACGTCGCGCCTGGGTAGTGGTGCTCTTTGGTAAACCAACCCTAAAGCACGTCAGCCTGGCAATGCCGCCGTGCCGTTTACCAGCCAAAACTGATGAATCGGCGGTGGCGCTGCCGAAAGCTGCAAAAAATGCGCGGATTTGAGGCATCCGGGCCGTTCGCAACTTAACGTTTTCTCCAGCGGCGTGGGTCATATTCAGCGCCGGCGCAATTCTTACCCAACGGGTTCATAGCTGTGACATCTTTTGGACGTGTGATTTCGGTGCGCGGGTCCATGGCAAGGGTGGGCCTTTTGGCCGCTAGCCAATTGGGCGCCTCTGAAGTTCGGGCGACTGTTGGGCGCTTCGTCAGCATCCGGTGCTCGAATTCCACGATCGTCGCCATGATCACGGAAGTCTCTTGCGAAAGTTTGCCGGCCTCCGACGCATACATCGCCAGCGCCTCGGTCGATCTCCTCGGGGAAATTCTGGGACAACCGGACAGAGCCAAATTCCAGCGCGGCGTCACCAACTATCCAACCATCGGCGACAACATCGACCTCATCACCAATCAAGAGCTTCGCACGGTCTACGCACCGAGCGGTTCGGATCAAATAGACGTCGGCACGCTGCAACAGGATCGGTCAGTGGTCGCCTATGTCGACGTGGAAGAGATGCTCTCCAAGCATTTCGCCGTCCTCGGTTCGACCGGAGTCGGCAAGTCGACCGGCGTCTCGTTGCTGCTGAACGAAATCCTCAAGTCGCGACCAAACCTGCGAATTTTCCTGCTTGACGTTCACAACGAATACGGCCGCTGCTTTGGTGATCGATCGCTCGTCCTAAATCCGCGCAATCTAAAGCTGCCCTTCTGGCTGTTCAATTTTGAAGAGATCGTTGATGTCCTGTTCGGCGGCCGGCCCGGCGTTCCCGACGAAGTCGACATTCTCTCCGAAGTCATCCCCGTGGCCAAGGGTCTCTATACCCAATTCCAGAACGCCGAACGCCCGGCGCTGAAGCGCCTCGATCAGAAGGCCATCGGGTACACGGTCGATACGCCCGTTCCCTATCGGCTGGTCGATTTGATCGCACTGATCGATGAGCGCATGGGCAAGCTCGAGAACCGTTCGTCGCGGATCATCTATCACAAGCTGATTTCGCGCATCGAGACGGTGCGCAACGATCCGCGTTACGCATTCATGTTCGACAACGCCAATGTCGGCGGCGACACCATGGCCGAAGTCATTGGCCATCTGTTTCGATTGCCGGCAAACGGCAGGCCCATGACGGTCATGCAACTTGCCGGCTTCCCCGCCGAAGTGGTTGATTCGGTGGTATCGGTCATGTGCCGCATGGCGTTCGATTTCGGTCTGTGGAGCGATGGCGTTTCGCCAATGCTTTTTGTTTGCGAGGAAGCGCACCGTTACGCGTCCGCCGACCGCAGCATCGGGTTCGGGCCGACCCGCAAGGCCGTATCGCGTATTGCCAAGGAAGGCCGCAAATACGGCGTCTATCTCGGACTGGTGACTCAGCGGCCGGCCGAACTCGATGCCACGATCATCTCCCAGTGCAATACCTTGTTCGCCATGCGGCTTGCCAACGAGCGCGACCAGGCGTTGGTGCGGTCCGCCGTGTCCGACGCCGCCGCAAATCTTCTGTCCTTTGTTCCCTCGCTCGGCACTCGCGAAGTTCTCGCGTTCGGCGAAGGCGTGGCGCTGCCCACCCGGCTGCGCTTCAAGGAAGTTCCTATGCATCAATTGCCGCGCAGTGAGGCGAGCATTGCAACCGTACCCTCGGCCGCCTCGGGCCACGACATGCATTTCGTCGCCGGGGTGCTGGAGCGCTGGCGCGGGGCAACGTCCAATCGGGACGCTCCCAACGATCCGTCGCTCAATGAACGGCCTGCAGGGCGCCCCATGACGGTGGAAGCACCGATGCTGCAGCCCTCGATGGGTCTCGACCCGGATCGTTTTTCGCTGCTCAAAAAGCCGCTGCGCTAACCGGAAGGGCCTCGCTCGCCTTCCATCAGCGCGCTTTGCGCTGCCGCGCGCTTAGAGTATCTTTTCCGGATCGCTACCGGGAACTCCCATGACTAAGCCAGCCGCCAAGCGCTTCCCGGCCCCCGCCATCGGGAGCCTGCCCGAAGATATCCGTAGCCGGCTGCTCGCGGTGCAGGAGAAATCGGGCTTCATTCCGAACGTCTTCTTGACGCTGGCGTTTCGGCCGGACGAGTTCCGGGCCTTCTTTGCCTATCACGACGCTCTGATGGAAAAGGACGGCGGGCTGAGCAAGGCCGAGCGCGAGATGATTGTGGTTGCTACCTCCAGCGCGAACCAATGCCAGTATTGCGTCATCGCGCACGGTGCCATCCTGCGCATTCGAGCGAAAAACCCGCTCATCGCGGACCAGATCGCGGTCAACTACCGCAAGGCGGATATCACGCCGCGCCAATCAGCCATGCTGGACTTCGCGATGAAAGTGAGTTCCGAGGCGCACAAGATCTCGGAGGCCGATTTTGTCGAGATCGCCAGCCACGGATTCAGCGAAGATGACATCTGGGACATAGCCGCCATCGCGGCATTCTTCGCGCTTTCGAATCGCATGGCGAACGTCACCGGCATGCGTCCGAACGACGAATTTTACACGATGGGCCGTTTGCCGAAGTAGACTCCACTTTGCTGCTTCGCTGCCGACAAGTTTTCTTACCCGGGTTCCACGATTGAGAGGCTGGATAAAGCGGCGCCTTGTGGCAACATTTCCGGGTGAGCCGCGCAGGCGAGCGTGCTAACAAGATGGCTCCCTGGAGCTGCCAGTGAAGACGCAACAGCCCATAGCTTCGGAAGACGAGAGCCGCGTGGTCAAGTTCCGGCCGCGCACGACAGCTCGGCCGCCTAACTCGCGGCATTCGGGCGAGCAGGAATCGAAGGAGAACGCGACCGGTGAGTCGAATGATTTGTCCCGCTACCAACAGCCGCGGGGCGATCCGGACGATTTCCGGCATCGCATGTTGGCCAACCTGGCGGCCCTGGCCTTTACGGTCGCGCTGACGGCAGTCGGGATTTGGCTCGCGGTGAGCATCGCCGATATGCGCAGGACCCAGGATTGCGTGCTGATGGGACGCCGGGATTGCGCCCGCATCTCCACCGCTCACTACTAGCCTTTCAGGCGAGGGTCGTCTCGCGGTTGGGTTTCAGGACCTGCAACTGAAGGCCCGCATCCATTGAACTCAGGGCGGCGCTCCGATATACGGGCACTCAACTCCGGTCGGGGGATCGGGCATTCTGGTACGCTGCTTCCGCCTGCCAAGCCGGTCCGAGATAAATTGTCAAATAATCAAAGGCTTAGCGATGTCATCAACATTCGATCAGGTCGCCACGATTATCGCCGAAACCTGCGACATTCCGCGCGACACGATCACGCCGGAAAGCCACGCCATTGACGACCTGGGGATCGACAGCCTGGATTTTCTGGACATTGCCTTTGCGATCGATAAGGCGTTTGGCATTAAACTGCCGCTGGAAAAATGGACGCAGGAAGTCAACGACGGCAAAGCCACCACCGAGCAATACTTCGTTCTGAAAAACCTTAGCGCGCGAATCGACGAATTGGTCGCGGCCAAGGGCGCGTAACCGCGCATCATGCAGCTCGAATATTTCCAGCTCATCGATCGGATAACAGACCTCAACCTGGGTGAGAAAACCATCACGGTCGAGGCGCAGGTTCCTCATCACCACACCATTTTCGAGGGACATTTCCCCGGCTATCCCATCATGCCCGGCGTCCTGCTCATTGAAACGATGGCCCAGACTTCGGGATGGCTACTGCTTGCGCTCATGAAATTCGAGCGGATGCCGTTCCTGGCCGCCGTCAAGGAAGCCAAGATGCGGGGCTTTGTCCCGCCGGGGGAATTGCTGACCATCGAAGCCAACGTTCTTCACGAAGGCTCGGGCTACGCCCTGACGGAAGCCCGGGTCAAGGCCGGGGGCAAGCTGAGGTGTAACGCGACGATCACGTTCAGCCACATTCCGTTCCCCAACGAGGATTTGCGCGGACACATGGAGGCAGTAGCCAAGCGTATCGAGTTTCCGCAGCAGGCCCTGCTCCATGACTGAGACGAAATCTCCGAGCGCGGAAGTCTGGATCACCGGCATTGGTCTGGCGACTTCGCTCGGCGAAGGGCTCGAGGCGAACTGGGATGCGCTCAATGCCCGACGCATCAACGTGGACGAGAAGAGCTTTGCGCCCTACATCGTCCACCCTTGGGCACAGGTAAATCTCGATACGCAAATTCCGAAGAAGGGCGACCAGCGCCAGATGGAGGCCTGGCAGCGAATCGGCACGTACGCCGCCGGGCTCGCGCTCGACTCCGCTGGCGTCAAAGGCAACAAGGAAATCCTTGGCCGAATGGATATGATCGTCGCCGCGGGAGGCGGCGAGCGCGACCTCGGGGTGGACTGCAACATTCTGAATTCGGAAGCCAAGGGCAATTCGGCGCCCGGCTTTCTAAACGAACGGTTGATGAATGATCTGCGCCCCACCCTGTTTTTGGCGCAGCTCTCGAACTTGCTGGCCGGTAACATCGCGATCGTGCACGGCGTCACGGGCTCGTCCCGCACTTTTATGGGTGAGGAAGCGGCGGGAGTTGATGCCGCACGCATCGCGCTCGCACGGATAGCCGCGGGTCAGAGCGACATCGCCCTGGTAGGGGGGTCCCAGAACGGTGAGCGCAAGGACCTCCTGGTGCTGTACGAATTCGGCGGATTCAACCTGAAAGGCAAATTTGCTCCGGTTTGGAGCAGGACCAAAGATGCAGGTTTTGCGCTTGGGTCAGCCGGAGCGTTTCTGGTCATGGAGTCCAAGGCTCACGCGCAAGCCCGCGGCGCCAAACCCTACGCACGCTTGACAAGCGTCGTGGCCGATCTGGCCCGCCGCAAGCGCCCAGGCGAGGTTACCGCCACCTTGCAGAATCTATGGTCGAAGCTGGGACACCTGGAGAGCGGCGGCGCGATCATTACCGGCGCGACCGGGGCTGAACCGGTCACGTCAGAAGAACGGACATTCCTCGCCGAACATCGCGAGTTCGCGGTGCGCGCTACAGGCACCATCTTTGGCCACACCATGGAAACACAGTTTCCCCTTGGAATCGGTTTGGCAGCGCTTTCGATTTCACGGGGGGCGCTGTTTCCCTCCAACGATCTCAGTGGGCTCGAAGTTGAATTGTCGAAGCCACCGTCACAGATTGTGGTAGTCGGAGCCGGTCATTGGCGGGGCGAAGGCATGGCCCTGGTCGAAGCCATCAAGTGAGCACTGCCGAAGTCAGGCGGGGGAATATGACAACACCACGCGATAAATTCGGAAGGCCGATCGTTGTCGTGACCGGCATGGGCGTCGTGACCTCGCTGGGCGCTGGCAAGGCCGACAACTGGAAAAAACTCACCGCCGGCGAATCCGGTATCCGGACGATTACGCGCTTTCCCACCGAAGGCCTGAAAACGACGATGGCCGGCACCATCGACTTTGTGCCGGTCGAGCCGTTTTCCTCGACCGACCTCTCCGAGCGGCTCGCGGATATCGCCACCGACGAAGCCGTCTCGCAGGCCGCGATCGGGGGCAAGGGCGATTTTCCTGGCCCCCTGTTCCTGGCTGTCGCCCCGGTCGAGGTCGAATGGCCGCAACGGTCGGAGCTTGGGCGAGCGACGGGGGAAACTGATTTCGACTACGACGCTATTCTAAGAGTCAGCGGCGGCGGACGATTTACACGCTATCACCAGCGCTTCCAGTTCGGCTCGGTGGCCGACCATCTCGCAGCAACGTTCGGCACCAAAGGGTCGCCAATTTCCCTTTCAACCGCATGCGCCTCTGGCGCAACCGCCATTCAGCTGGGAGTGGAAGCGATTCGGCGTGGCGAAGCGGATGCGGCGCTCTGCGTGGCTACCGATGGCTCAGTAAATCCCGAGGCGCTGGTGCGGTTTTCATTGCTGTCGGCGCTGTCGACCCACAACGATCCGCCGCAGGCAGCGGTCCGGCCATTTGCGAAGAACCGAGACGGCTTCGTGATGGCGGAAGGCGCCGGCGCGGTGGTGCTGGAAAGCCTTGAGGGGGCGACGGCCCGTGGGGCCAAAATCCTCGGTGTGCTTGCCGGATGCGGCGAACTGGCTGACTCATTCCATCGCACCCGCTCCAGCCCGGATGGCAAACCGATCATTGGATGTGTCCGCAACGCGCTGTCGGACGCAGGTATCGGTCCCGAACGAATCGATTACATCAACGCCCATGGCACGGGCACCCCGGAAAATGACAAGATGGAATACCTCGGCATCTCTACCGTCTTTGGCGACCGCACCGGCTCGATTCCGGTCTCCTCGAACAAGTCGATGGTCGGTCACACGCTATCGGCGGCGGGCGCGGTGGAAGCGGTGTTTTCGCTCCTGACGCTTGAGCATCAGCGGATTCCGCCAACAATCAATTACGACGTGCCGGATCCGGCCATTCCGTTCGACGTGGTTCCGAACAAGGCGCGTGACGCCCGCGTCACGGCGGTGATGTCGAACTCGTTCGGATTCGGGGGCCAGAATGCCTCGCTGATTCTCACTCGTGAGCCGCTTTGAGCGACTTCCGATCCTTTTGCCGACATCGCGCGCGGCAAGCCGGCAATATCTAGAAAAACGGTCGTTGGCCCGCTTATGCATCCGATGCTGCTTCGCACGAAGGCGCGTATTCGCGATGCGGCCAAGCCGGCGGGCGAAGCCGCCGTAGGCGCGCTGACCATCGGGATGCTGCGTAGCACCCGCTATTTCGATCCAATCAAAACGGCCAATGTGTTCGGCCGGATCACTCGCTTGATCGGTCCGCTGCTGCGCGAGCAAAAGATCGGTCGAGCCAACCTGACGGCGGCTTTCCCGGAGAAATCGCCGCAGGAGATCGAGATCATCCTTGCGGGGGTGTGGGATAATCTGGGCCGTGTAGGCGCCGAATTTGCACATCTTGATCACATCTGGGAGCACGATCCCGCCCGCCCCCAGGACAGCCGCATCGAAATCGAACCGCGCACCCACGAGCTGTTCGCGCAATTGCGGCTGGACGGCAAACCGGCGCTGATCTTTGCAAGCCATCTCGGGAATTGGGAACTACCGGCGCTCGCGGCGGTCGCGCACGGCTTGGATGCCGCGATTCTGTACCGACGGCCAAACATTGCTTCGGCTGACCGGATCATCGAACGGATCCGCGCGGTAAAAATGGGCACGCTCATCCCGGCGGGCCGGGATGCGCCGCTGAAGCTCGCCGAGGCGCTACAACGCGGGCAGCACGTCGCGATGCTGGTGGATCAATATCTCACGAACGGCGTCGAGGTCACCTTCTTCGGCCGCAAGACCAAGGCCAATCCGATGCTTGCGCGACTATTGCGGCAAGTCGAGTGCCCCATTCACGGCGTACGCATCATCCGGCTGCCTGGACATCGATTTCGCGCAGAACTCTCCGAGGAGGTGCAACCGGTGCGCGACAACTCCGGTCAAATCGACGTCCAGGGAACAACTCAGGCAATCACCGCCGTGATCGAGGGCTGGATCCGCGAATACCCGGATCAATGGCTATGGCTACATCGCCGCTGGCGTTAGCATCAGCTTGCTGTGGGCTCGTTGATAGGCAGCCATCGTCCGGCTATCGTCCCGTCTTAACTTTCGTCCACAGCCGATTGATCGAGCGCTGGGTGCCGGGATCGCGCGCGGTGATCACGAAGAGCTTTTTGAGCATCGCCTCATCGGGGTAGATGTTCTTGTCGTCCAGAATTTTCGGGTCTACCAGCTTTTGGCTGGCCAAATTCCCATTGGGGTACGACAGAAAGTTGGTATTCCTGGCCGCTATTTCCGGGCGATAGAGAAAATTGATCAACTCGTACGCTTCGGAAACATTTCTGGCGTCGGCGGGAACGGCAAGATTGTCGAAAAACATCTGGGCGCCTTCCTTCGGAATCGCGTAACCGATCTCGACCTCGCTCTTTGCTTCGGCGGCCCGGCTTCGCGCCTGCATGATGTCACCCGACCAGCCCACCACCAGGCAAATTTCGCCGGTGGCCAGTGCGCTCAGATATTCCGACGAATGAAATTTCCGGACGTAAGGCCTGATCTTAGCGAGCAGATTGGCCGCGCTTTCCAGGTCTGCCGGTTTTGTCGAATTCGGATCGAGCCCAAGATAGTTCAGGGCGGCCGGGAGAATATCGTCGGCCGAATCCAGCATGTGAACGCCGCAATCTCTGAACTTCGCGAGTAGCTCAGGTTTGAAAACCACGTCCCAGCTGTCGACCCTGGTATCGGCGCCAAGAAACTTCTTTGTTAGGGCAACGTTGTAGCCGATGCCGGTCGTTCCCCACATGTAATTGGCGGCATACTGATTGCCCGGGTCATACGTGGCGAGTTGCTTCAGCACAAACGGCCACGCATGGACGAGGTTTGGCAGTTTTGCCGTGTCGAGCTTCCGGAAAACGTTGGCCTTGATCTGGCGCTGCAGGAAATATGCTGTGGGGACAACGACGTCATAGCCGGACTTTCCAGCCAGTAGGCGAGTCTCCAGCGTCTCGTTGGCGTCGAAGGTGTCGTAAATGACTTTGATGCCGGTTTCTTTGGTGAACTGCTCGAGCACCCCCGGCGCCATATAGCTCGACCAATTGTAGAAGTTCACGGTGCGCTCATCGGCCCGCACCGATGCAGAGAGCAGCGTGAGCACCGTGGCGAGTGCGACAACCCGATCAAGATACCTGCAGCTTCGCTCGCCCATTGTCACCGCTTTCGACGATGTACCGCATCGGAAAGACGCTCCAGCGCGCTGTCGAGCGTGGCATCCTTCTTTGCGAAACAAAAACGCACGACCGATGTCACCGGGTCCGTCTCGTAAAACGCGGACACCGGGATCGCGGCCACCTTGTAGTCGGTCACAATGCGCTTGCAGAATGCCTCGTCCGTTTCGTTGAGCCCAAGCGGTGACAGGTCGACCGTAAGGAAATATGTGCCTTGTGACCGTAGAACCGGAAAGCCGATGCTTTCCAATCCGGCAGTCAGGCGGTTCCGACTGCGCGCCAGATCCTTGCGCATCCGGTGGAAGTAGTCCGCTGGCTTGCCGAGCCCATATGCCACCCCTACCTGAAGATTGGGCGCGGTCGTAAAGGTGAGAAACTGGTGCACCTTCGCCGTGACGCGCAGCAGCGGCGGCGCGGCACAGACGAAACCGATCTTCCAACCGGTCAGCGAAAAGATCTTCCCGGCCGATCCGACCTTGATGGTGCGCTCGCGCATTCCCGGAATCGTAATCAGCGGGATATGTTCTCGTCCGTCAAAGATGACGTGCTCCCAGACCTCATCGCAGATCGCGATCGAGTCAAACTCCTGACAAAACCGTGCCAACAGTTCGAGATCCTCCCGCGGATAAACCACAGCGGCCGGATTAAGAGGATTATTGAAAAGAACGGCCTTGGTCTTCGACGTGAAGACTCGCCGCAACGCTTCCTCCGTCAGCCGCCAATGCGGCGG
The DNA here is from genome assembly GCA_045811665.1 of Bradyrhizobium sp. Taxonomy (GTDB): domain Bacteria; phylum Pseudomonadota; class Alphaproteobacteria; order Rhizobiales; family Xanthobacteraceae; genus Bradyrhizobium. Next base: position 8,269 of record JBJMTO010000187.1, on the reverse strand, counting down.
TTCGAGGCGAACCAGTCGCGGTATTCCTCCGGCCTGACGAATAATCGGAAGATAGGAGTCGTATACGGGCTGGAAAGCGATGACCTCGTCGCCGGGCTCAACGACGGCGAGAATAGCGCTGGTGAGCGCCTCAGTGCCGCCCGACGTCACCATGACCTCTGTCATTGGGTCCAGCACGAGCTGATGCCAGCGGCCATAATGATCGGCGATCGCCTGCCTCAACTCCGGAATACCCATCATCGATGGGTACTGATTGTAACCGTTCATCACGGCATCTGCCGCGGCCTGCCGGATGTCCTCGGGGCCGGGATCGTCGGGGAAGCCTTGTCCCAGGTTGATGGCGTTGTTGTCGCGCGCCAACTGCGACATTGCCTCGAATATCGTCACCGGAAGATCGGCAAACACCTTGTTCATGGATGTCATGGAGGGGTCAGCCGCCAGTCTTCGTCGGCAATCCCGCAGCTTTCCAGGCCAGCATGCCCCCAGCAAGATGCTTATCGTAGGGAAAGCCCGCCGATTGCGCGACCAAAGAAGCGGTTACCGATCTCTTGCCCGAACGGCACGCGAAGACCACCTGCTTGCCACTCGGATCAGGGATACCGTGAGGGTCGAAGCTCGACAGCGCAGCGACGACTGCGCCCGGATAGGCCTCCGCGGCGATTTCGTTCGGCTCGCGGACATCGACCAATACATACCGGCCCTCGGCCATGCCTTTCGATACCTCTTCCGGCGTCAGATCGTGAACCTGTTGAGGCTGGTCCGCCACTCGCTCCCTCCAACACTTCTCGACACGCGCACTCCAGCGCTGCTCGATGACTTTTTCCCTGCGGGCCAACCTCGCCCCTTGCGGGATGAAAATCAAGCGCCCAGGCCGGTTTGACTAGCCTGGTGTCAGATCGTCACTTGCGTCCCCACCTCGACGACCCGCCCGCTCGGTATCTGGAAATAGTCGGTGGCATCATTCGCGGTCCGGCTGAGCGCGATGAAGAGATGATCTTGCCAGCGCGGCATGCCGGAATGGGCGGCTGGCTTGAGCGCCCGGCGCGACAGGAAGAACGATGTCGACATGATATCGAACTGCCAGCCCAGCTTGCGCGCGATGGCGAGCGCCTTCGGTACGTTCGGGGATTCCATGAACCCGAAACGCAATGCCACCTTGGAGAAGGTGGCGCTGATCTGCTCGAGCCTGACCCGCTCGGCCAGCTCGACGCGCGGCGTCGAGGCTATTTCGATGGTGAGAATGACGTTTTTCTCGTGCAGCACCTTGTAATGTTTCAGGCTGTGCAACAGAGCGGTCGGAGCGCTCGCGGGATCGCTGGTGAGGAATACGGCCGTACCCGGAACGCGCTGAGGTGGTCGCTTCTCCAGCGTGGCCACGAGGTCGGCCAGCGGAAACTCGAGCTTGCGCGATTTCTCAAACAGAAGCCGACTGCCGCGCCGCCACGTGTACATCAGCAACATCACAAGGCCGCCCAACGCCAAAGGCACCCAGCCGCCCTCGAAGACTTTAAGGAGGTTCGCCGCGAGAAACGTGATGTCCAGCAACAGAAATGGCGCGATCACCGCTGCTGCCGCAAGGGGCGACCATCGCCACACCCTCCAGATCACGACGAAACCCATCATCGCCGTCACCACCATCGTGCCGGTTACGGAAATGCCGTAAGCGGATGCAAGCGCGCTCGATGATCGGAACAGGAGCACCAGCAGCACGACGGCAACAAGAAGCAGCATGTTGATGCGCGGGATATAGATCTGGCCTGAATGCGCTTCGGAGGTGTGGCGAATCTCGAACCTCGGGAGCAAACCAAGCTGTATAGCCTGACGGGTCAACGAATACGCGCCGGTGATCACGGCCTGGCTCGCTATCACCGTCGCGGCCGTGGCGAGGCCGACCATCGGAATCAACGCCCACTCCGGAAACATCAGGAAAAAGGGATTCTCGATCGCCTTCGGGTCGGCGATCACGAGAGCGCCCTGCCCCAGATAATTCAGCGCCAGGGATGGCAGCACGATTGAAATCCAGGCGGCCTGGATCGGGCGTTTCCCGAAATGGCCGAGATCGGCATAGAGCGCCTCCGCGCCAGTGACGGCGAGAAAAACCGCGCCGAGGGTGAGAAATCCAATGATGCCGTGATGGAGCATAAAGGAGACGGCATAGACCGGGTTGGTCGCCAGCAGGATTTCGGGATGGCTCATGATCGGGTTGATCGCCGCGATCGAAATCACCGCGAACCAGACGCACATCACCGGCCCGAAGAACGCCGCCACCCTCGCGGTACCTCGCGATTGAAACGCGAACAGCACAACCAGAATGAGGACGGTGATGGGCACGACATAGGGATCGAACGCCTGTGTAACCAGCTTGATGCCTTCGATCGCCGAAAGCACCGACAGCGCCGGAGTGATTACAGCATCCCCGTAAAATAACGCTCCACTGACAATTCCCAGCAGCACAACGCCGCCACCGCGATGCCTGACCGCGCGTTGCGCCAGCGCCATCAGTGCCAGCGTTCCGCCCTCGCCGTGATTATCGGCGCGCAACAGGATGACGACATATTTCAGGGTGACGACGAGGATAAGCGCCCAGAGAATGAGCGAGACAACGCCAAGCACCGCATCCGGCGTGACGCCGGACGCCGATCCGCTGGCAGCCACCACGGCTTCGCGTAGGGCGTACAGTGGGCTGGTGCCGATGTCACCGTACACCACTCCGATGCTCCCGAGCAGGAGCGCCTTGAATCCGGCCGTGGAATGGGCGTCGCCATGCCCGCTGGCCGCCGCATCGGAGACGGGAAACACGACATCGCTGGTCATGGGAGCGGCCTCGAATGCTTCACTGTACAAAGCGAAGCGAAGCGGGCTTATAGTCCCGCGTTCGACGCATAGCTAAGCTGATTTCAGGCCTGAGCCATGCACGAATGCATGCGATAGCTAGATGGTCACCTGAGTTCCGACTTCGACCACTCGCCCGGTCGGGATCTGGAAATAGTCTGTGGCGTCGTTCGCTGAGCGGCTCATCGCGATGAACAAGTGATCCTGCCAGCGCGGCATTCCGGACTGCGCGGAAGGCTTCAAAGACCGCCGTGAAACGAAAAAAGACGTTGCCATGATGTCGAACTGCCAGCCGAGCTTGCGAGCGATGACCAGCGCCTTCGGCACGTTCGGCGACTCCATGAAACCGAAGCGCAGTCTGACGATGGCGAACCTTTCGCTGATGGTTTCCATGCGGACGCGCTCGGCCGGATCTACCCGCGGTGTGTGCGCCGTTTCGATCGTCAGGATCACGTTGTGCTCGTGGAGTACCTTGTTGTGCTTCAGGTTATGCAACAGCGCTGTCGGCACGAAGCTGGGATCGCTGGTGAGGAACACGGCCGTGCCCTTCACGATGTGAGGGGGACGCTTCTCGAGGCTCTTGATGAGGTCGTTGAGCGGCACCTCGATCCGCCGTGTCTTCATGGTCAAGATCGATGCCCCGCGGCGCCAGGTCCAGATCATGACCGCCATCACCACACCGAACAGCAATGGCACCCACGCGCCCTCGAACAGTTTCAGAAGGTTGGCACTGAAGAACGTCATATCGACGATCACAAACGGCATAATGATCGCCGCCGCCGTTGCTGCGCGCCAATTCCACAGCTTCCAGATGACCACAAAACCCATGATGCCGTCGGCAACCATGGTCGTGGATACGGCAATGCCGTAAGCCGACGCCAGATTGCTGGACGTGCGGAACAGCAAGACCAGCAGTAATACGCCCAGGAGCAACAGCCGGTTCACGCGCGGCAGATAAATCTGCCCCGCATGAGACTCCGAGGTGTAACGCACCTCGAAACGAGGCAAGAGCCCGAGCTGTACCGCCTGCCCGATCAGGGAATAAGCACCGGTGATGACCGCCTGACTGGCAATGACGGTTGCTGCCGTGGCCAGCACGACGAGCGGCAACAGCATGATCTCCGGAACCATCCTGTAAAACGAATTCTCAATCGCAGCGGGGTCGGAAAGCACCAGCGCGCCTTGACCGAAATAATTGATGAGAAGCGAAGGCAGGACGAAATAGAGCCATCCGGCCTGGATCGGCTTCCTACCGAAGTGCCCCAAATCCGCGTAGAGCGCCTCACCTCCCGTAACCGCGAGAAACACCGCGCCGAGCGTCACCAGTCCGATGGTCCCGTGGGAGAGCAGGAATTGAATGGCGTACCATGGATTGATGGCAAACAGCACGGTTGGGTCGTCGCTGATATGGACCAGGCCCATAACCGCAAGCACGGAAAACCAAACGACCATCACCGGCCCGAAGGCCGATGCCACCCGCGCCGTTCCACCGCTCTGAACCGCAAACAGCACGACCAGAATGAGCACGGTCAGCGGCACCACGTAGTGCTCGAGCGCCGGCGCTGCGAGCTTGAGACCTTCAACCGCTGAGAGCACCGAAATAGCCGGCGTGATCATGGAATCGCCGATAAACATCGAGGCGCCGACGACACCCAGCGCCAGCAACGGCCAGCTTCTCCGGCCCAACGCGCGCTGGCCCAACGCCATCAGCGACAGCGTACCGCCCTCGCCGTTGTTGTCAGCACGCAGCAGCAAGAGCACGTATTTCGAGGTTACAACGACGAAAAGCGCCCAAAGGATGAGCGACAACACGCCCAGCACGATGACACGCGATACTGGTTGACCCTGCGCTGCCCCGGCTACAGCTTCGCGAAAGGCATACAGCGGCGACGTTCCGATATCGCCGAACACCACGCCGATGCTTCCGAGCGTCAGACCCCAAAAACCGGTAGAGACCGGCCCCTCATGGGCTTCGGTTGATGTGACGCTAACGGCCATGATGACGAGGAAACGCCCTGTCGGTTAATTTGATCCGGCGGTTCATCCACGCTTTCCTGTCCAGCCTGTCAACCCGCAACCATACGAGTGACGGCGGATCGTGGTGCTGGAGCGGTGACACACCGCTGCAGCAACGGGGGGTGTCATGATACCCGAATTCACTACGGCTTGAGACCTGGCGGCAGCGGCGGGTCTTCACGCATAAGGGTTATGGTGACACGGCGGTTGGCCGCTAGCGTCGGATCATCGGGAAATAGAGGCTGGCTGTCTGCCTTACCGGAAACGGCAAAGATGTGGGCGACAGGCAGTCCTTCCCGTTCGAGGATCTGGCGCACGGCATTGGCGCGATCCGCAGAGAGGTCGAACGCGCCGTAATCACCTCGTTTCGGCACGAAACCAGCGGCCGTGTGACCGATGATCGAAACCCGAAGCGGGGTAGCCTTGAGTGGGACCGAGAGCTTTTCGATCAGCCGGCGCGTGCGCTCGTAAGGCACCTTGGAGCCGTCGGCGAACATGGACCGCCCATCCTGGTCAACGATCTCCAGATTGAGACCCTGCCGCGTTTCCTCGAACATGATGTGTTTGGAAATCTCGGTCAGTTCCGGCATGTCTTGCAAAGCCTGCCGCAACGAGGCGGAGGCGAGAGCGAATTCCCGATCAATCTTCAGCCGAGCGCCTTGGGCAACGCTGCGCTCCTGCTCGTCGGGTGTCGGCGTATTGGACGCCTCCTCGGGGGGAATGTGCGCGGCATTTTTCAGCTTCGGCCGCGTCGGCAAGCCATCTGACTCGATGATCCCGCTATAGCGCGCTTCGGTCTGCACGCCGAAGGCTTCGCGCATGGAGCCTGCGACGATCTTGAGCTTGTTGTTGTCCATCGTGGAGAACGCGACGAGCATGACGAAGAAGCTCATCATCAAGCCCATGAGGTCGGCAAAGGTCACGAACCAGCCGTGTCCTCCACCGTGTGCAGCGCCTCGTTGTTTCTTGGCCATTGCTTACTTCCCGGACTGCCGTGACCTGCCGGATCAGGCCGGCACCGGTTCACCGTCTTCCTGACGGTGTTTTTCCGGCAGGTAGGCCAGCAACATTTCCCGGACCAGCGTTGGGCTCTTGGAATCCCGGATCATGAGGATGCCGTCGATGATCAAGGTACGATTGGTCTCCTCATCCAGCAGCTTGCCATGCAGCTTGTCGGCAATCGGCAGGCAGAACAGGTTGGCGACCAGTGCGCCGTAGAGCGTGGCCAGCAAGGCCGTGGCCATGAACGGGCCAAGCTTCGAAGGGTCTGTCATGTTGGCGAACATCTGCACCATGCCGATCAAGGTGCCGATCATGCCAAACGCGGGGGCGCAGTCGCCGATCGCCCGATAGATCTTGCCGCCTTCATCCAGATGCATGAGGAAGTTATCGCGGTCACGTTCGAGGTTGTCGCGAATGAACTCCAGATCGTATCCGTCGGCAACGTAGCGGATTCCCTTGGCCAGAAACGGCTCGTCCGTTTCCACTTTCTCCAACCCGACCGGCCCCTGCTTGCGGGCGATTTCCGCAATGCGGGCCAGTTCCTCGACCAGATCACGCGCGGAAAGCCGGCTCAATGTGAACGCGAATTTCGCCCCGAGCGGAAGGCCGTGCAGGATGGCGCTGAGGGGGAACCTAATCATGGTGGCGGCGATGGATCCGCCGAAAATGATGATCATCGCGTGTTCGCTGACGAACATGTGCAGATCGCCGCCCATGAGCACCATCGTAGCGACTACGATTATGCCGAATACGAGCCCAACGCCCGTCATTATATCCATGGGAGACTCCAACGCGTACGCGAGCGACCGTCCGTTCTGAACGGTCGTGCGACCCGTCCCGAGCCGCACCAGCTAACCCTACGGACGCGCCATTAAAGACGCGTAAAGGTTAAGCCGATTGGCGGCCTGATTGAACCGGCGTCAGAAGACACCGCGCCCGGATATCAATGCTCCGGTAACCATACGGCGAGGGCTCGTACTACCGGTGGTCAGCGAACTTGTGCCAAGCCGCCGGAATGCCGGTGAGCAAGGGTCCGCCATCGCTTGCGAGCCGCCTCGGCGTCAGTGAATTTCGGCGGACCGGGCCAAGGCTTCTTTTAGTTTTTCTAGCGTGAAGGTTGGGCTGCGAGCGATTTCAAGGATGGGTGTCTCGCGGCGGCCACAGAGTTCGGCCGCCTCCGGGACCTTAGCCGCCACGTCGAGCGGAATGACCACTGCCCCGTGAAGGTCGGCATGGATGAGATCGCCCGAGCGCACCGTCATTCCCGCGACCCTGACTTCGCGACCGAAAGTGTCCGCATGAACATAGGCGTGCGATGGGCCGATGGAGCCGGCGAGTGCCTGAAAGCCTGGAGCCCATTGCGGCGTGTCGCGGATCGATCCGTCAGTGACAACGCCGAGAGAGCCCAGCGCCTTGTGCACCGAGCTTTGCACCTCACCCCAGAACGCCCCGAAGCCCATCTCCGGGCCATCGACATCCTGGATCACGTTGATGCGGGGACCTGGCCCGGTGCCGACATACTCGTAGTAGGCGATCCGCTGTTGCTGCTGTTCGGCGGCGGACAACGAGGAAGCGGCAGTGGCGCGTATGGTAGCGGTCCGAGCGTACCCGACCATCGGCGGCAGATCGGGGAATGGACACACCAGCGGCTTGGTCGTGAACCCGATCAGGCGCCGATGCGGCGCGACAATCTCCAGCGCATTGCAGATGGTAGGCGTGTCGTAACGCGCCAGCGCTTCTAGAAGTGAAGCGGGCAGCGGCGCTTTTTCCGAATCCGTCACGGCGTTTTCTCCAGGAATGCAGGACCGGCCGTGGTTCAAGGCCGTGTATGCAATGCCATATAGCCGAGATTGGGTTCGAACCCAACTCGGCGATCCCTCATCGCTGGTATGTAGCGATCGTTCGAGAGCCGGTGCACCCAGCTCAATTGAGACGAGCGGGGCGGTCGTCGTCCGGTTCGGGCGAGGCCGGTGCGAACGAGGATGCTGGACTCTCAGGTGGGACACCGCTTGTGGTTGCCGCCGTCGCAGCCCTGCGCTGATTGTCGCGATACGACTTCCACCCCAAAGGCAAACTGAGGATGAAGAGCACCGAACCCGCAGACAGAATATGCCAGGGATAGCTAATCAGCAGCGCGATGAAAAAGACCACGGAAACGAAAACCGGCAGCACCATCTCCGGGGGTACGCGCATCCGTACCTTCCCTGAAAAAACCGGCAGACGGGAAACCATGAGGAAGGCAATCAGCAGGGTGTAGAGCGCGGTAAGCACTGCCGGCGGCCTCGGCAGCCCGAGGAATGCCAGATAGATCGGCAGCAAGACAGTAATCGCCCCCGCAGGCGCTGGAACGCCAGTGAAGTAGTGCGCTGCAAACGCAGGCTTGTTCGGATCGTCCATCGTCGCATTGAATCGGGCGAGC
>JBJMTO010000186.1:0-2825 GCA_045811665.1 Bradyrhizobium sp. | reverse complement strand
TCGCCCTTCTCCCTGCCTTCGCTGGTGGCGCACATCGATTTCCAGGCGATGCGATTGGGTTGGCTGAGGTGCTCCGCGGCGCCTTCCCAGCCCTGCTGATGGATCAGGTAGAGATCGTTCAAGTCCGGCTTCCTGTGCGTCACCCACTTGAACAGAACGCCTTCGGTAATGATCTTGTAGGCTGCCGCAACGGCATTATCGCGGGGATTGAGAATGTCTCCGGAGCCGAATTTGCCGAACTCGTATTTGCTCAGCTGGAACAGCCCGATATACGACCCGGTGCGTTGCTTGGGGTCGAAACCGGACTCGACCTTGGCCACCGCTTTCATGAAATTGAAATCCAGACCGAAAGCGTCGGACGCGCGCTTGATCTCTTCCATCGGCGTTCCGACCGGGATGTCCTTGAACGAACGCAAGACGATCGCAGCCGGCTTCTCGGCAGGCGGCAGTTCAGACCAGATATAACAAATGAGATACCGGAAATCCTGCGGCCCCGAGTTGGAGGCACCGCCGGATGCGCCGCACGTCGTCGGCGCCAGTTGGGCGACATCATTGTGGCCCAAGTCCACCGATTCCTGCACACGCGGTAAATCAGCCGACCGCGTCTGCGACGGATCGGGCAACGCGGCCACGACGATCGATTCCGGCTTATCCGAGGCCGCCGTCGTGTCGGTAGCCGTCCCCGCCGCGGGTTCGGCGGCCGTCGCCACTTCGGCGCTAGCGACAGCGGCGTTCGCGGGTCCGGTGTTGCCCATTGCGATTGCCTGCGGTTCATCCGCGAGCCTCGCGGTGGCGGCGAGAGATGCTGCGCCGTCCTGGATCGTCACTGCGCGAGCGTTCTCGGTGCCGGCGGGACCGAAGCCGGCCAGCCAGCCAGCAATCCACCCCGCGAAAACGACCATTCCGCAAAACGTCGGCGCCACTATCGTAAATCGCCGCGGGTTCATGATGCCGTCGCCCCCATAGGCTCCACCGGAGCCGTGTAGAAAAGCCAAGCATGCGAAGAGGCGCATTCTTGGGATCAATGTGGGTCGCGCAATGGCGCGAACGGCCGCTCGTCAATTTTTCTAAAACGTGTTGCCCGATTGCAACGCGTCGATCCCAAGCCGTTGCGCCCGTCTCAGCGGCAACTCCCACGGTAATTGCGAGTACGGTCCAATTTTCGACCCACTGCGACCAGATTTGCAGGAGAGGCTTGGTGCGCTGTCAGGATGACGCATCAGGCTTCGGCTTCGCGCATTATCTCGAAACGATGGAATCGCGCCTACGGGACCGGGCGATGTTCGTTAAGAAATCACCAGCAATGCAGCGCGCGATAACAACCGCTGTATTTGCCATTTTCATGCTTCCTGCGGGGATCGCACACGCTCAATTTCTGTTTGGACCCCAACACACGTTCTGGCGAAGCCAATACGCTCCGTACAAGGACAAGCACCACCACCGGCAGACAAACTCTGAAACGGCGAAGAGCGTTCGGCCCGAGCCCCTTCCAAAGGGCCCACTCCAGATCATCATCTCGATAGCAGACCAACGGGTCTCGCTTTTTGACAACGGAGCCCTGATTGCACGCTCTTCGGTATCCACGGGAATGGAGGGGCATCCGACGCCCCTCGGGGTGTTCAGCGTCATCAGCAAACAACGATGGCACCGCTCGAATATTTATAGCGCCGCCCCCATGCCCTACATGCAACGCATCACCTGGTCAGGGATAGCGTTGCACGCCGGTGTCGTCCCTGGGCATCCAGCGTCGCACGGCTGCATCCGTTTGAAAAATGATTTTGCCGTTCGACTCTGGCATCTCACGAAGCGCGGCACGCGCGTGATCATTGCGCATGGTGATGTCCAGCCGGTCGAGATTACCAATCCGCATCTTTTTCAACCGAAAGCCGCGTCCGGTTCGTCCGAATTCCAGAGTGCCACCGTCGCAACCAAGAGCATCGGTGCAGCCGCGGCAACGCGGGGATCACCGGTGTCAAACGCCGGGACTCGAGAAGCCAGTCTCCAGGAGCCGGGCTCGGCTCCCGCTGCAACCCTGCCTAAAAAGATCGTCCCGATCTCCATCTTCGTCAGTCGTAAGTTGAGCAAGCTGTTCGTGCGTCAGGGCTTCACGCCGCTGTTTGATGTCCCGGTCAAGATCGAAAATCCGGAGGAGCCGCTGGGAACGCACGTGTTTACCGCAATGGAATTCCAGAACGAGGGAACGGCTATTCGCTGGAGCGTCGTGTCGATTCCAGAGGAATTGCCCCGTATGTCCGAACCTGCCACGAAAGGGCGAGAAGCGCCCGCGAGGCAAACCGCGCCCGGACCGTTACCCGACAAAGCCAACGCTGCGCTCAACCGTATCGAAATGCCCCAGGATGCGGTTGAGAAGATCTCTGAACTCCTGACGCCGGCCTCTTCGTTGATTGTTTCCGACAACGGAATTAGCCAGGAGACAGGAAAAGATACGGATTTCATCGTGGTAACGCATTGACGCGGTGGCGCAACCCACCAACACACGATGCCGCTGCGCAACCCGCTGGAACTGTCCGACCGCAATTCTGGTGCGACTTGATGTCCGCACCTGAGCCAAAGCGGCGCGAGGTCCGCTAAGGGTCGCAAGCAGTCATGGATCGCTGCGCGGGGCAGGTCAGCTATGGGTCACGAGCGGACTTGGCACGCTGAGCAGATATCAATTCGAGGCGTTTAAGAGATCGTGTAGACTTATGGCCTGCTGATCATTGAGCACAACCCGCGTCGAACCAACATAGGTTAGCTCGAAGCGTCCCCCTTCTTTGTCGACGGATCGCACGCCGTCGAGCACCGCTAAAAGCCCGAACAGCGTT
>JBJMTO010000185.1:0-24260 GCA_045811665.1 Bradyrhizobium sp. | reverse complement strand
CGATCAGGCGTTCGGCAAGGAGTATTTCTTGATGTTGTCGCCGTCAGTCTTGAACAGCACGCGGGTGCCGCGGAGCTGACGTATCTGCTTCTTCGTCCGCTTGATCATGCCGTGGCGCTTGCCGCGCTGGGCGTGCATCACTTTGCCGGTGGCAGTCACCTTGAAGCGCTTTTTAGCGCCTGACTTGGTCTTCAGCTTGGGCATTTTGCTCTCCTGTGGCCGCAACGCGAAAGCGCCCGCAAGGGCGCCCCGGTCGGCTAAATTGCTCGTTTAGAGCGTTGAAGATGCTCGGTTATTTCCGAAACGAGACAACCAGCATGGGCATCGCCACGGCAGCCCTTGATCAGCCGGGCGATGAGGTTGGGCTTATGGCAGAGCCAAGGCAGATTGGCAACAATGAACCGCAAAAGGGCTGGTTCTGGCGCATGGTCCTGGACTCGAGAAATTGGCCCGCCATCTGGTCTGGCGGGCCATTTTCAATTGAGAAGACCTTTGGTGGTCAGCGCGGCGCCAGCACCATCACCACCTGACGGCCTTCAAAGCGAGCGTCCTGCTCAACCTTGGCGAACTCGGCGACGTCGGCTTTGACCTTGTCCAGAAGCTTGGTGCCGATTTCCTGATGCGCCATTTCGCGGCCACGGTAGCGCAGGGTGATTTTCACCTTGTCGCCTTCCTCGAAGAACCGCTGCATCGCCCGCATCTTCACGTCATAGTCGTGGTCGTCGATCATCGGCCGGAGCTTGATCTCCTTGATCTCGACCACCTTCTGTTTCTTGCGGGCTTCGGCGGCTTTTTTCTGCGCCGAATATTTGAACTTCCCGTAGTCCATGATCTTGCAAACGGGAGGATTGGTGTTCGGCGAAATCTCCTCAAGATCCATGCCAGCCTCTAGGGCCATCTTGATGGCGGCGACTGTCTCGACCGTGCCGTGGTTCGTGCCGTTCTGATCGATCAGCTGAATCGTGGCATTGCGGATTTCATCATTGGTGCGCGGCCCGTCTTTGGTGGCAGCGGGCGGGGCTCTGTTGGGACGGCGAATGGGTCTATTCTCCAAGCTGTGAACGAGGCCGGTAGTTTGAAGCAATAAGCCGCAGCGGGCAAGCAAACTCGCAGGCAACCCGCCAAAACCATCAAATGCGCGGCATTTTGGTCACGGCCGCGAACGCCGATCGGCCCCGAATGTTCAGGTCAGCGCAAATAAGCGGAAAGGGTGCGTTTCGCAAGTCACGGGGATGAGCCGGTATCAGCGTCCGTTGACGGATCGGTCCGCCTCACTCAAACAGCAGCGAACCGGAGTAATCATCATGGTCGAGGAATTATCGGCAATCCGGCAGCCGCCCAGTTTTATCGAGGTCGGCGAGGGCGGGGCGGCGCGACGCATCGCGGTCCGTGCCCGGACGGGCTCCGCACCCGGGCTGTTCTGGCTGGGGGGCTTCAATTCGGACATGCAGGGCACCAAAGCCCTCGCATTGGATGCGTGGGCCGCCGAGCACGGACGCGCCTGCGTCAGGTTCGATTATTCCGGCCATGGCGAATCCGGCGGCGCTTTCGTCGACGGGACGATCGGACGCTGGCTCGAGGAGAGTGCCGCGGTGTTCGAGCAGTTCTGCGCCGGTCCGCAGATCGTGATCGGCTCGTCGATGGGCGGCTGGATGGCGCTTTTGCTCGCGCGGCGCATCGCAAGGGGCGAGGGGAACCGCGCCTCGATCGCAGGACTGGTGCTGATCGCGCCGGCGCCGGATTTCACCGAGGAACTGATGTGGAACGGCTTTGCGCCCGAAGTTCGAAATGAGATCGAAACCAAAGGGGTCTGGCTGCGGCCCTCTCAATACGGCGAGCCCTATCCGATCACCCGAGCTTTGATCGAGGAGGGGCGCAATCATCTGCTGCTCGGGAGCGCCATCGATGTGGGTTGCCCGGTTCGGATCCTCCAGGGCGCGAAGGACCCGGACGTGCCATGGCAGCATGCGTTTGCGCTTGCGCATCGGCTGCCCAGCGATGACGTGGTACTGACGATGATACAGGATGGAGATCACCGTCTTTCGCGGCCGCAGGACATCGCACGAATCATCGCGGCGGTGGCGGAGATCGGATCAACGGGAGGAAGCCCATGAACATGCCAGCCCTGCTTTCCGCGTTTTGCCAGGCGGTCGAACAGCGCAACGGCGCCGCCTTCGCGGACCTGTTCACGGAGGATGGCGTCTATCACGACCTGTTCTATGGCGAGTTCGCAGGACGGCCCAGAATAGCGGAGCTGATTGACGACTGGTTTTACCGCACCGCCGACGATTTCCGGTGGGACATGCATGCGCCTGTCAGCGACGGACAGATGCTCTATGCACGCTATACCTTCAGCTATCGTTCGATGTTGCCGGAGGCAAACGGGGCGCGCGCGATGTTCGAAGGTGTCGCCATCATGAGGCTTCGCGGGTCCAAGATCGCGCATTACCAGGAGGTCGGCAATCCGGCGACGGCGTTCGCCGACATGAACTTCGCGCCGGAGCGCATCGCCAAGATTGCCGCGAGGCAAGCCGCGGCGTTGAAGGCGCGGGCGGAGATGAAGCGGCATCTTTAGGTCGCGCTGGTTTAAGTGCCCGGCCGCGGCGTCGCCATCGTCTTGCGCTGAGCCAAAGCCGCGACGGTAGATGTCCCGATCGGGCCCAGCTCGTCGTAGAGGAAGCATTCGCCAATCGCGACGCCCTGGCTCGCATGATGGTTCACCACCTCGAACCCGATCCATTCCTTCACCGGCAGGCGATGCAAGTACAAGGTGACGTCGCTGTTGATGTAACCGAGGCCTTGGTCGCCGGCATTGGCGAACGGGCTGGCGAAATCCGCCGCGACCGCCACTCGTACGAACGGCGTAAGCGGCGAGTCTTCGACGAGCTCTCGCACTTCACTCATCCATAGCCGCCTGGGACCGACAGTGCCCATCGCCCCGACAATCGGACGGGTCGCCCACTTGCCGTGCATTCCGAGCCGTGGGTCGGTCGGTGCGGGAATATCGGACGGCGCAGGCACATCCCAGTTCGGCGGTGACCAGACGGTGCCTCGCGGATTTTCGGTCTTGCGCAGCAATTGGCAGGACGCGCGCGCCATGGCGGCGCCGGCGCTGTACAAATCGGCCTCGACCAATCTGATGCGCAAGCCATCGCGAACCAGTCGCGTCCTGACCTCGATCGGCGCCATTGTCGGCAGCCGGAACATGTCCACCGTGAGCCGCGCCGGCACGAACTCGTCACTGCCATGGCTGTGGTCGATGGTGAAGGCCAGCAGGCCGATGACGACGCGGCCGTGCAACGAGTTCGGGTCCCATGGCCCGCGCGCCGCGTCAGTGGGAACGAATGCTTCGCGGTCTCGCGTGAAAAAAGGCTGATTTGTCATCGCGCCGGACCATGAGGGAATTCGCGCGATTAATGCAAGCAGCGAACACGCAGAGCGCCATGCGTACCGGCGGTTTGCGCGATGGGGATGGCCTACGAAGGCGGCGCCCGGCAGCGCCGATCAGCCAAGCCATTCCTCGCGCACGGCGTCATCGGCCTCGTGATCCAAGGCGCGTTCGGCGCGGATCGAAAACTCCTCTCGGGGTGTCAATTGCGACAACGCCCAAACCGCGGCGCCTCGAACCAGCGGACTTTCATCCCTGGCCAGCCGCTCGGCTTCCGCGGCCAGGGTCTTGTCGTTCGAATTGCCGATCGCGATCAGCACATTTCGAACGAAGCGGTCGCGCCCGATGCGCTTGACCGGCGACTTCGAAAATAGTTGGCGAAATGCGGTGTCTTCCAGCCTAACTAAACTCGCAAGGTCGGGCGCGCGCAATTCGTCGCGGGCGGCGAGCCTTGCCTCGCGCCCCGCTTGGGCGAATTTGTTCCATGGGCACACGGCGAGGCAGTCGTCGCATCCATAGATGCGGTTGCCCATGGCTTTCCGGAATTCGCGTGGGATCGGCCCTTTGCTTTCGATGGTGAGATAGGAGATGCAGCGCCGCGCATCCAGCTTGTACGGCGCCGGGAATGCGGATGTTGGGCAAATGTCGAGACAGGCCCGGCAGGAGCCGCAATGGTCCGCGCAGGCATCATCGTGTGGAAGATCTTGCGTGGTGAAGATCGCGCCGAGAAAAAGCCACGAGCCCAGTTCGCGCGAGACCAGATTGGTGTGCTTGCCTTGCCAGCCCAATCCCGCCGCCTGGGCCAACGGCTTTTCCATCACCGCGGCAGTGTCTACGAACACCTTGACCTCGCCGCCGGAGTTGGCGACCAGCCATCGGCCGAGCGCCTTCAACCGCTTCTTGATTATGTCGTGATAGTCGTCGCCTCGCGCATAGACCGAGATCGTGCCGCGCGTGCGTTGCTCCAGGATCGCCAGCGGATCTTCATCCGGTCCATAATTGACCCCGAGCATCACGATGGAGCGTACGTCAGGCCACAGCACGCGCGGATCGGCGCGGCGCTCCGGGTTGGCCGCGAGCCAGTCCATGTTGCCATGCGCGCCCGCTTCGATGAAGGCGTGAAAATGACCACCCGCGTCGCCGATGCCGTCGGGCGTGGTTATACCGAGCCGATCGAAGCCGAGCGCGCGGGCTTCGGCCGAGAGCGCCAGCTTCAGCTCAGCGCCGGCCAGACTGCCCGCCGGCTTCAGAAGTCGAGGTCCACGTAGGTGCGAGAGGCCGGTACGCCCGCCAGCCACTCGCTCAGCAACGGGCGGAACGACGGGCGTGACTTCACCCGCGCGTACCACGCCTTTGCTGCCTCGTCTTCCGTCCATGGCACGTCGCCCAAATAGTCGATCGCCGAAAGATGCGCGGCCGCGGCGAGGTCCGCATAACTGAGACGATCGCCGGCGAGGAAGTTCCGCGTCCGCGCCAGCCATCCGATATAGGCCAGATGGTAGCGCACATTTGCCTTTGCGGCACGGATCACGTCGGCCGACGGCGATCCCCCGCCATGTTCCTCTCGCATGAACCGCTTGTAGATGCGTTCGGTCACCAGCGGATTCGAGGCTTCCTCGAAGAATTTTTCGTTGAACCACGCCATCAGCCGCCGCACCTCGATGCGCTCGCCCATCGTCGAGGGCAACAGCCGGCGCTCGCCCATGTCGGCGCCGTAGGTTTCGTCGAGATATTCCGCGATGACGCCGGCGCCAGGAATCGACGGCCGTTCTTGCGTCACCAACACAGGGGTGGTCGCCGCGGGGTTGAGGGCCAGAAAAGCTTCGCGCCGTTCCCAGACCCGTTCCTCCACCGGCCGTACTTCGAGACCGTGTTCACCGAGCGCCAGACGGATGAAGCGCGAATGCGGACAGAATGAATGATGAAATAGGGTAAGCATGAGTCCTTTGATATTTGCGCGGTGCTTAAGAAATCCTCACCACCCTGCGTCTGGTAAATGCAAAACCAAGACGCTTTCGCGCGCCAAACTACCTAAGCTCGCGAACGAGGCAACCTGTGTTTTGCGATTTTTGAGATTGCGGCGTGGGTGCGAATAGGCCAGAAGAACCCGGCCTTTCAGCCGATACCGGTAAAGACGGACGATGAAATGATGTCGGATGTATTGCGGGCGGTGCTTCTCGGCGTCGTAGAGGGCGTCACCGAGTTCCTGCCGGTGTCCTCGACGGGGCACCTGTTGCTCGCGGAGCGGTTTTTCGATCTCGGCGAAGGCAATTTCTGGAAAAGCTTTGCGATACTTATTCAACTCGGCGCGATCCTGGCGATCGTCGCGATTTATTTCGGCAGATTGTGGCGGGTCGCGCTTGGCATGTTCTCCAATCCGGAGGACCGGCGTTTCGTGCTGGGGCTGCTGCTGTCATTCCTGCCTGCCGCCGTGATCGGCGCGGCCGCTGGCGGGTATATCAAATCGTTCCTGTTCAATCCGTGGGTCGTGTGCTTTTCGCTGATCGTCGGCGGCGCGATCCTGCTGTGGATCGAACAGCTCGAACTCAAGCCGCATGAGCACGATGCGATGTCATTTCCGCTGCCAATGTATCTGGCAATCGGCTTCGCGCAGTGTCTTGCGATGGTTCCGGGGGTGTCACGCTCTGGCGCCAGCATCGTTGCGGCGATGCTGCTCGGCGCCGACCGGCGCGCCGCCGCCGAGTTCTCGTTTTTCCTCGCGATCCCGACCATGGTCGGCGCTTTCGCGTACGATCTTTACAAGAGCCGCGCCGACATGACGACCGATCATCTCGGGATCGTGGCGATCGGATTTGTGGTGTCGTTCATCGTGGCCATGATCGTGGTCAAGACATTCCTGAGTTACCTCACGCGTCACGGCTTCACGCTGTTCGCCTGGTGGCGCGTGGTCGTAGGTACACTCGGCCTGGTCGCCTTGGCGATGGGAAGATAAAGCCTTCCATTCGGCACGCGCCCATTGATGCCTGAATCAGGTGCCTTTGTGTGCGAACTGCCCCGCCCTACGGAAGCGCCATAGATATTGCGGGATGATTGCTTCCATCGAATCCGGCACGATTCCGA
This sequence comes from Bradyrhizobium sp., assembly GCA_045811665.1. Classification (GTDB taxonomy): domain Bacteria; phylum Pseudomonadota; class Alphaproteobacteria; order Rhizobiales; family Xanthobacteraceae; genus Bradyrhizobium. The sequence continues at coordinate 17,791 of JBJMTO010000185.1, read as the reverse complement.
GTCCCTCCAGCGTCAGGCCGGCGGCCTTTGCTTGCTCGGACACCACGTTGTTGTTGCGCAACAGCGCGACCTGATCCGGGGTCAGCTTCAGCGGGCCCGGCGCGAACTGGAGAAACAACGCCTTCAACTTCGCCAAACCGAACGGCCATGAAACGAGCATGCGCTCGCGTCCGATGGTGGCGAGAATGATTTCCATGATCTCGCGCATGCTCAGCACTTCCGGACCCCCGAGTTCGTAGGTCGCGCCGGGTTTGGTCTTGCCGTCAACCGCGTCCGCGATTGCGGTCGCGACGTCGCCGACATAGACCGGTTGCAATCTGGTGATCCCGCCGCCGATCAGCGGCAACATGGGAGAAACCTGGGCGAGCGCCGCGAATCGGTTGGTGAACTGATCTTCCGGTCCGAACACGACCGAGGGGCGGAAAATGGTCGCGGACGGCACGGCCGAGAGCACGGCCTTTTCACCGGCCGCCTTGGAGCGCCCGTACCGGGAGAGGGAGTTTTCGTCGGCGCCGATCGCGGACACATGCACCAGGTCAGCGTCGGCGGCGGCTGCCGCCTCAGCCACCGCACCGGCGCCGGCGGCCTGGACGGAATCGAACTTCTGCGGCCCGCTCTCGGCCAGAATGCCGACCAGATTGACCACCGCGTAGGAGCCGTGCATCGCCGCCTTCACCGAGGCCGGGTAGCGCAAATTGGCTTGCACCGCGTGAATCTGCCCCACCCGGCCGAGCGGCTGTAAGTGGCCGGCCAGTTCCGGTCTGCGCACTGCGACCCTGATGCGGTAGTCGCGCTTCGCCAGCGCACGCACCACGCTTCGCCCCAGAAAACCCGATCCCCCGAAGACGGTGACCAGCGTGTCCAGATTCGATGCCATGGGGCGTCCATTCCTAGGGTCAAATTCATTCGATCGTGGAAGTATTTGGCGATTTCGCGATACGCCAACACGCTCATGGTGTACAGCGCATTTGCATCACGACTGGTCAATTTGACAACGGCGCGAGCGATCCGTACTAACCCGCCCGGGCCCAGGTGGCGGAATTGGTAGACGCGCTGGCTTCAGGTGCCAGTGGCTTCACGGCCGTGAAGGTTCGAGTCCTTTCCTGGGCACCACTATCTTGGATGCCCACCCGTCGCCGTTCATGTGTGTTGGCCGCTCGCCTGTTTGAGCTTTGGGCGGTAGCGTTACTGCGGCGATTCGACGAGGGGTTCAAAGAAAATGACCGTACGCCTGCATCGCGGCGATCTTCCGGATCTTAGCCGCTACAGCGACTCGGTGGCGATCGATACCGAGACGATGGGCTTGGACCCGCATCGCGACAGGCTTTGCGTGGTTCAGATGTCGAGCGGCGACGGCACGGCCGACGTGGTACAGATCCCAAAGGATTACGGAAGCGATCACGCCGACGCACCTAACTTGAAAGCGCTGCTGGCCGATCCCGGCGTGACAAAGATATTCCATTTCGGGCGTTTCGATCTCGCCGCCCTCTACAATGCCTTTGGCGTGATGCCGCGCTCGGTCTATTGCACCAAGATCGCCTCGCGGCTTGCGCGCACCTACACCGATCGGCATGGCCTAAAGGATCTCGTGCGCGAGTTGCTCAACATCGATCTTTCAAAGCAGCAGCAATCGAGTGACTGGGGCTCGCCGTCCCTGAGCGAGGCGCAACTCGCCTATGCGGCGTCGGATGTTTTGCATTTGCATGCGCTGCGCGAGCGGCTCGATTCGATGTTGGTCCGTGAGGGTCGCCTCGAGCTCGCCCAGGCCTGTTTCGAATTTCTGCCGACCAGGGCCAAGCTGGATCTCCAGGGCTGGAGCGCTGAAGATATCTTCGCCCATTCGTGAGACCCAAAGCCGGTCGCGGCGGCGGCCCCGTTTCGGTCACAGTCGTCCCGCCCCCTCGGGACTGCACAATCCTTGCGGGACCGGCTAGGATAGGCAGCCGCAGTTCAGGCTGAGGTGTCGGGTCAGAGTGCCCTTCAAGTTGTTAACGAGCGCATGGCGTTCGGGACCATGCGTATCCACGGCTGGAGCAGCAGTGAATTCGGTTCAGAACCCGGCCTATCAGGCCGGAATGGAAGCGCGTTTCGCCATCGCCTCGCGCCACAGCCGACTGGTGCGGGTGCTGCGCATTGCCGTCCCGGCCACGGTCATTATGGCGATGGCGGCCATTATCGCCGTGTCGGTGTTCAATCCGTTCCGAATGTTGTTGCCCAAGCTACCGGTCGATATCGGCAACCTTGTCGTTTCCGGAACCAAGATCACGATGGAAACACCGCATCTGTCCGGGTACACGCCCGATCAACGGCCCTACGAGGTGTGGGCCAAAACCGCCACGCAGGATGTAACCGCGCCCGATCGGGTCGAGCTCAAGACGTTACGGGCCAAGGTGTTGATGTCCGATCAAGCCACTACGGTCACGCTCGATGCCCGTGAAGGGTTGATGGACACCAAGCAACAGGTGCTCGAGCTGCAAAAGGACATCTTTTTGCAATCATCGAGCGGTTATGAAGCCCGGCTGTCGCAGGCGTTCGTGGATATGGGCAAGGGCACCGTGACCTCGGAAGAAGCTGTGAACGTCAAGTTGCTTCAGGGGACACTTACCGCCGACAAGCTGAGGATTCTCGGAGGCGGAGAGGTGGTGCGCTTCGAAGGAAATGTGGTGATGTATCTGGACAATCTGGGCGAGCCCGACCCGCCTGCCAGCCCTGTCGTGACGCCCGAACCGGCGCCTCCTCGTCCCGCCAAAATGCGACCTTCATCGGCCAAGGACGGCAACCTGAGATGACGTTTCCAGCGCCGAGCATGTTGGTGAGCTGGATCGCGCGTGGCGCGTGCAGCCTCGCGTTCACGGTTGCGATCTTGGCCGGCGAGGCAGGCGCGCAAAGCACGATGACGGGCGTGCCTAACGCCATGCAGGGTTTTTCGCAAAATCGCGATCAGCCGATCCAGATCGAAGCGGCCTCGCTCGAGATGCGCGACAAGAAAAAGGAAGCAACCTTTTCGGGCAATGTGAAGGTCGTGCAGGGCGACACAACGATGACGTCGAAGACGCTGGTGGTGTTCTATGACGCGACACCGGCTCCTGCCCCACCGGCCAATGCGAAAGCGTCGAAATCGGCGCCTATTCAATCGGCTACTCCCGGCCCTGGCGGCAGCTCGTCGATACGCCGGCTGGAGGCGAAAGGCAGCGTAGTGGTGACCCAGAAGGATCAGGTCGTGACCGGGGAAACAGCAGTTTTCGACACCAGGTCCAACCTGATCACCATGCTCGGCGGCATCGTGCTGACCCAGGGCAAGAACGTGCTGCGAGGTGACAGATTGATGGTGGACATCGCAACTGGCGTCTCGCGGGTTGAATCCGACAGCGGGCGGGTGCAGGGGCTGTTCCAATCCTCAGGGCAAGGCGGCCCGATTCTCCCGGGAGCGCCCCCAGCGACGACCACCCCTTCTTCGAATAAATCGAAGTAACCTCATGTAGTTGTGCTCTATGTAAGCAGGGTGAGGTTGAAGCCCGCCGCCTGAACCTGTATTGACGTGAGCCGAGCGCAATCTCAAAGCGCAAGCGAGTTTCTCGGCTCCAGCTTGGGGGACAGGCTTCCGTCGGTCGGCTACGGTTCGACGTACATGCCTGGAGCTTGTGCTGCGCTCAATTGCGGGTGCGACTTGTGCAGCCGAGATTCCTTGCTCCATGTTGCGGCCGCGGCTCGAATCGCCGTGGCCATCGCGGGATGACCTTGAAAGGCTGAGCGAAGCGGGCATGGTGGATTTACTCGGCATCTTTCGACGCCGACCTGCGAAACGCAGTCCGCCAGGATTTGCGCGCTCGCGCATGGACATCACCACATTGGGCGACACGCTTAGCGGCATTCTGGCTACCCCCGTGCGCGATGCGCCCCCGATCGCGCGTGATGCACCGTTGCCGAAACCCGATCTGCCGGTCGCCGAGAAGAAAAAGCCGCGCAAAACCAATGGTGCGGGCGCCGCGCCACGGCTGACGCAGCGGCCAGGGTATCTGGCCGTGCATAGCGTGGAAAAGAGTTTCGGCAGCCGACAGGTGGTGCGCGGGGTCAGCATCTACGTTCGGCGCGGCGAGGCGGTGGGCTTGCTGGGTCCCAATGGCGCCGGCAAGACCACCGTGTTCTACATGATCACCGGTCTGATCAAGGCCGACCGTGGCGCCATCGAACTCGATGGTCACGACGTGACCAGGTTGCCGATGTATCAGCGCGCGCGTCTCGGGATCGGATACCTGCCGCAGGAAGCTTCGATTTTTCGCGGCCTCACCGTGGAGCAGAACATCCGCGCCGTTCTGGAGGTGGTGGAACCCTCGAAGAAGAAACGAGAGGCCGAACTCAACTCGCTGCTTGACGAGTTCAACATCGCGCGGCTGCGTAAAACCCCTTCCATTGCGCTATCCGGGGGCGAGCGGCGGCGGGTCGAGATCGCTCGCGCGCTTGCGACGCGTCCGAACTACATGCTTCTGGACGAACCGTTCGCCGGAATTGATCCGATCGCGGTCGGAGACATTCAGGATCTGGTTCGTCACCTCACCAATCGCGGCATCGGCGTGCTGATCACCGACCACAATGTGCGGGAAACACTGGGCCTGACCGACCGGGCCTACATCGTCTACGCCGGGGAAATCTTGACGGAGGGTAGTCCGGATCAAATCGTTAACGATCCGGATGTGCGTCGACTTTATCTCGGCGAGGAATTCCGCCTTTAACCCTGCGGTGGATTGTCGGGTGGCACTGCCGTTTCGGCGGCGTCAAGCCGTGTACATCAGCTTTCCAGTAGTTTAAGCAAGAATCGGACCAACTTTACGGATCGGTACTTGCCTACATGGCACTGACGCAGCGTCTAGAGTTCCGACAGTCGCAGTCGCTTGTGATGACGCCGCAGTTGATGCAGGCGATCAAGCTGCTGCAGTTGTCCAACCTCGATCTGTCGGCCTTTGTGGAGGAGGAACTAGAGCGCAACCCTCTGCTTGACCGCGCCAGCGATGGTCCCGAAAGCCTCGCTCCGGGTGAGCCGATGCCGGAACGGGCGGAGTTTTCCGGTTCCGAGGAGCCCGGCGGGGCATTTGGCGGGGAAGCTGGCAACGAAGGTTCCGATCACGCGGGAGCGGCGGGCGAGAGCTTCGAGTCCGGCCAGGAAGACTGGCTTACCGGCGATCTGGGCAGCCGCAGTGAAATCGAGCAAAACCTCGACACTCCCCTGGACAACGTATTTCCGGAAGAGCCGGCGGAGGCGGCGGCGCGGAATGCGCAAGATGCCGCCCCCACCGCCTATACGGAATGGGGCGGCGGCGCCTCCAACGACGACAGCTATAATCTGGAAGCCTTCGTAGCCGCCGAAGTCACGCTTGGCAGTCATCTCGCCGAACAACTGGCAGTGGCTTTCACCGATGCCGCCCATCGCATGATCGGGCAGTACCTGATCGACCTGGTTGATGAGGCCGGTTACCTTCCCCCCGATCTTGGCCAGGCCGCGGAGCGGCTCGGGGCCTCGCAGGATACCGTGGATGCGGTTCTTGCGGTACTTCAGAAGTTCGATCCGCCCGGCGTCTGCGCGCGCAACTTGCGGGAATGCCTCGAGATCCAACTGCGCGAACTCGATCGTTATGATCCGGCGATGCAGGCTCTGGTCGAACATATCGATCTGCTGGCAAAGCGCGATGTCGCCGCCTTGCGAAAGCTGTGCGGTGTCGATGATGACGATATTGCCGACATGATCGGCGAAATCCGTCGGCTCGACCCCAAGCCCGGTCTGAAGTTCGGGTCGACCCGCACCCAGACAATGGTGCCGGACGTCTATGTACGCCCCGGTCCGGATGGCGGCTGGCATGTCGAACTGAACAGCGACACGTTGCCGCGCGTGCTGGTCAACCAGACCTACTACACAGAACTGTCCAAGACGATCCGGAAGGACGCCGACAAATCGTACTTTACGGATTGCCTTCAGAACGCCACGTGGTTGGTGCGCGCGCTCGATCAGCGCGCCCGCACCATCCTGAAGGTATCAACCGAAATTGTGCGACAACAGGATGGCTTCTTCACCCACGGCGTAGCGCATCTGCGTCCGCTCAACCTCAAGACCGTGGCGGACGCGATCCAGATGCATGAATCGACGGTATCGCGGGTAACCGCCAACAAATACATGGCGACCAACCGCGGCAGCTTCGAATTGAAATATTTCTTCACAGCCTCGATCGCGTCGGCCCACGGCGGCGAAGCTCACTCGGCGGAGGCGGTCCGTCATCAAATCAAGCAGCTCATCGAGACCGAGGATGCCGCTACGATCCTGTCAGACGACACCATCGTGGAACGATTGCGCGAATCCGGCATTGATATTGCCCGCCGTACCGTCGCGAAGTACCGGGACGCAATGCGAATTCCATCCTCGGTGCAGCGACGCCGTGACAAGCAGAGCATGCTCGGCAACGCCTTATCGGCGCCGGCCGCATTATCCGAACGTTCCCGCGACACGCAGCCGGCCTGATTTGCGTCCCGGACAAATCGGCATAGTGTTGCCTCCCATGAGAAGGATCGAGGCATCGCAAATGACTTTGCGGATATCGGGAAAAAGCATCAATGTCGGTGAGGCGCTGCGCGGACGCGTCAGCGCGCGCACCGACGAAATGCTGCGCAAGTACTTCGATGGAAATTATTCGGGGCACATTACGCTGAGCAAGGACGGTTTCGGTTTCCGGACCGACTGCGCGCTGCATCTTGATTCAGGAATTACATTGGAGGCGGACTCCAACGCCGCCGATGCGTATGCCAGCGCCGACCAGGCCCTGATCATGATCGAGAAGCGCCTACGCCGCTACAAGAGCCGCCTCAAGGATCGATCCGCGCGCAAGGCGCATGCGACGTCCGAAGCGCTAGCGGAAATCAATTCCCCCGCGCTGGACGCGTCGAGCTATGTGATCGAGGCGCCCGGTGAAGGCGAGGAAGAGATCGCCGGCTACAACCCCGTGATCATTGCGGAGGCCAGCACATCGCTGAAGCGGCTTTCGGTGAGCGAGGCCGTTATGGAGCTCGACCTGACAGGCGCCGCTTGCATCGTCTTCCAGCATGGCTCAAGCGGCCGGGTAAATATCATTTACCGGCGCTCGGACGGTAACATCGGCTGGGTCGATCCGCCCATGTTGAAGTCAGGGGATTAACGGGCCAACGGCCATTGACGGCCCCGGGGGGCGCTTTCTATCGTCCGGGACCCGGATCAGGGCAGCTTCGTGAAACCCTGTTCGCGGGTGTTGGCACCGCCGTTCCGTTGGAGTAGAAGCCGCAAAACGGTACCTGGTGTAAACCGGTCTCCCGCCTCATCTTCTTGACGCTGCCCCGCTAGACCCTATTTCACACCTGACCGCTTAATTCACCTCGGAACGCCCCATGACGATTACCGATCTGGTCGCACCCGAGGCGATTCTCCCCGCTTTGAAGGTGAACAGCAAGAAGCAGGCGCTGCAGGAACTCGCGGCGAGGGCATCGCTGCTCACCGGCCAGAACGAACGCTCGATTTTCGAGGTCCTGCTCCAACGGGAGAAGCTCGGGACCACCGCGGTCGGATATGGCGTCGCCATTCCCCATGGCAAGCTTCCGAAATTGGAGAAGCTGTTCGGGCTGTTTGCCCGCCTTGAGCGGCCGATCGATTTCGAGGCGATGGATGGACAGCCGGTCGACCTCACGTTCCTGCTGCTGGCGCCGGAAGGTGCGGGCGCCGATCACCTCAAGGCGCTGGCTCGAATCGCCCGCCTCTTGCGCGATCAGGACGTGGCCAAGAAGCTCCGCGCCTCGCGCGACGCGCAGGCGATCTATTCAGTGCTCGCGCTGCCGCCCGCGACCGCGGCGTAAGGCGGCAGCTCATACGAGAGATACCGGACGGTGCGGCTGATGTCATAGACCGACTTCGACAAACCCTAGAGCTGCATGGAACGCATCGGAGGCCGGAGGCCGGAGGTGCGCGCGGCGTGAGGGAAAGCACGTCGTCAGAGCAGGGATGTGTTCGGCATTCGGGCAATTAACTCCACGCCGAGACGCGAGATTGGTTACTGAATTGACGACAGCGACACCTCGCTGAAGGAACCGTGAAGCACCGGTCCGTGACACCATGGGGACGAGGCCCCCGACACTGTCGCAAGCATCGGTGAGCCGATCAGTGAACGCTCACCGCCTGCAATTCATTGCTCCAGGCATTCGCGATGGCCGCTTCACGGCTATCGGTCAGCATGATCGGTGTGCCGTCGGCGGCGTGCAGTGCGAACAGCTTCAGGCCGGGCGCGATCTTTGGCGCCTGCGGAAATAGCCCCGGCACATCCTCGGAACGGATCTGCTTCACGTAGGCAATATGGCCCTCGCCAAGAGTCGCCAGCGACTCCGCCGAGACCCCCGCAGACTCAAATACAACACTAGCTTCGGTCATGGTCTCGACTCCTCTCTGAGACTAAGCGGTCGAGTCCGCTACTCGTTCCATTATTCATGTTCATTGATAGCGATTGTCTTAACGACCTTCTCCGGCTCCGGCCTGGCGAGATCGATCGACAAAAGCCCGTTTTTCAGGTCCGCGCCCAGCACCTGCATCCCCTCGGCCAACACAAAGGTGCGTTGGAAGTGGCGCGCGGCGATGCCGCGATGGATGTATTGTCGGGCCTTGTCATCCTGCTGCCGGCCCCGAATCACGAGTTGATTTTCCTCAATCGTTATATCGAGTTGGTCGCGGGTAAAACCCGCCACCGCAAGCGTGATGCGCAGCCGTTCGGGCTGGCCGTTGGCGCGGTCGCAGCGCTCGATATTGTAGGGAGGATAACCGTCGGCACCCTTTACGACACGATCGAGCGCACGCTCGATTTCGTCGAATCCCAGCAGGAACGGACTGGATAACGAAGGAACACGAGTCATAATTTTTCAAAGTCCTCTCGAAGCGACTTTGGCGTTTCAGGGCCCTTGCGGCACCCCGTTGCGAACGGGCGGAAGGCTTCCCCTCCGTCATCTTGCAATATGGGCATGGCTTCGAGGCGGTTCAAGCGGCTGTGGAACCTGCCTAAATAGGCGGGCGGGCTTACAGATCGATGCGTTGCCTGCCGTCGGGTCTGAACAGATGCAGCTTCTCCCGCGGTGCGGTAGCCCGGAGACGCTCGCCGATGGCTGGCCCGATCGCACCGGGAACCCGCACGATCACCTCCCCGGGCGGCAGTTCGCCGGGGCTCGTGCTCACGGTAGAAGCGCCGCTCTCTTGAGAGCGAACGCCGTAAACATAGGTCTCGGCGCCGACGCGTTCGATGGCCTCGACGGTCAGGTCGAGTACAAGTCCACCCGCGGGCGAATCCCCGGAGATCAGCAGGTCCTCCGGCCGGACGCCCAGAATGCCCTCGCCGCTGGGTGCGCGAAACCCGCCTGCGTCGCGCAAGGGCATCAGGTTCATCGGCGGCGCGCCGATAAAGGAGGCGACAAAAGTAGTCGCCGGCTTCTGGTAGATTTCGAGCGGATTGCCGATCTGCTCCACCGTCCCGCCGTTCATGACCACCAGGATATCGGCCAGCGTCATGGCTTCGAGTTGATCGTGAGTGACGTAGATCGAGGTGGTCTTCAGCCGGCGCTGTAATTTTCGGATTTCGACCCGCATGGCGATGCGAAGCTTGGCGTCGAGATTCGAGAGCGGTTCGTCGAACAGAAATACTTTCGGCTGCCGGACGATCGCGCGGCCCATCGCGACGCGTTGACGCTGGCCGCCCGAGAGCTGCCGCGGCTTGCGCTCGAGCATGGCTCCGAGTTCGAGAATGCGGGCCGCTTCCTGGACGCGGGTATCGATCTCGGGCTCCGGCATGCGCCGATTCCGAAGACCATAAGCCATGTTGTTGTACACGCTCATATGCGGATAGAGCGCGTAATTCTGAAATACCATGGCGATGTCGCGATCGGCCGGTTCGATCGCGTTGACGATGCGGCCGCCGATGTCGATCTCGCCACCGCTGATGGTCTCCAGGCCCGCAACCATGCGAAGCAGGGTCGACTTGCCGCAGCCGGACGGCCCTACCAGCACGCAGAACTGGCCATCGCCGACTTCGAAGTCGATGCCTTTGATGGCCTCGAAGCCACCGGCGTAGGTCTTGCGGACTTCACGAAGCGCGACGTTGGCCATCTCTGTTCTACTTCTCGGTCTCGACTAGTCCGCGCACGAACAGCCTCTGCATGAACACCACTACGGCGACGGGCGGCAGCATGGCCAGAACGGCCGTTGCCATCGCGAGCTGCCATTCGGCCAGTTCGTCGGTGGTCGTCAGCATCTTCTTGATGCCGGTTACGATGGTCTGCATCGAATCCTGCGTGGTGATCAGCAGCGGCCACAGATATTGATTCCAGCCATAGATGAACTGGATCACGAACAGCGCCGCTATCGTTGTGATCGAGAGCGGCAGCAGCGTATCCCAGAAAAATCGGAACGGTCCGGCGCCGTCGATCCGCGACGCCTCCAGCAACTCGTCCGGCACCGTCATGAAGAACTGGCGGAACAGCAGCGTACCTGTCGCGGATGCGATCAGCGGCAGAATCAGCCCGGCATAAGTGTCGAGCATATGCAGATCGGCCACGACCTTGTAGGTCGGATAGATACGCACCTCGACCGGCAGCATCAGGGTCACGAAGATGATCCAGAACGCCGTCTTGCGAAACGGAAAGCGGAAATACACCACGGCATAGGCCGACAGAATCGAAATGAAGATCTTTCCGACCGCGATCCCAATCGCGGATATGAACGAGTTCGTCAGCATGTGCCCGACCGGCTCGCGGCTGGTGCGCGATCCACCGACGAAGATCGCGCGGTAGTAATTCTCCAGCGTATGGCTGCCTGGAGACAGCGGCATATGGCCGCCCACTACCGTTCCTGCATCATGGCTCGAGGCGATCAGGGCGAGATAGACCGGAAAAGCGACGATGAAAACGCCAAGCGTCAGGATGGCGTACGCGATGATGTCGTTGAGCGGCCGGTGCTCGACCATCAATATTGAACCCTGCGCTCGACGTAGCGGAACTGGATCGCGGTCAGAGCGATGACGATGATCATGAGCACTACCGACTGCGCGGCCGAGCCTCCGAGATCGCCGCCGAGCCGCCCGTCCGCATACACCTTGTAGACCAGGGTGGTGGTGGTGCCCGCGGGCCCGCCGCCGGTCACCGCATCGATGATGCCGAAGGTATCGAAGAACACGTAGACGACGTTAACCACCAGAAGAAAGAAGGTCGTGGGGGAGAGCAAGGGAAATACGATCGTCCAGAACCGCCGCATCGGACCGGCGCCGTCGATCGCGCCGGCTTCGATGACGCTTTTGGGTATCGACTGCAATCCGGCCAAAAAAAACAGAAAGTTGTACGAGATCTGCTTCCACACCGCCGCCATCACGACCAGCGTCATGGCGTGGTTACCGTTCAGCAGGGGATTCCAGTCGAACCCCATGAAGCGCAGCGGCCGCGCCAGCGTGCCAAGCGAGGGCTGAAACATGAAGATCCACAACACGCCCGCCACCGCCGGTGCCACGGCATAGGGCCAGATCATAAACGTCTTGTAGACCGGCGCCGCCTTCAGGTTTTTGTCCGCCTGCGTTGCAAACAACAGCGCGATCGCGAGCGACAACCCGGCCACAAGCGTCGAGAACACCACCGTGGTCACCATAGCCTTGTAATACTCAGGCTGCGCGAACAAGGTGGTGTAGTTTTCCATCCCTATGAATTCGGAGCTGAGGCCGAACGCGTCTTCGCGCAGGAACGACTGCCAGAGCGCCTGGCTCGCCGGCCAGTAGAAGAACACGAATGTAATGACGAGCTGCGGCACGAGCAGCACATACGGCAGCAGCTTGCTGTTGAAGACGGCAGTCTTTTCCATTCAGGGGATCAGTACATTTGCGTGTGATGCGACAGACAGCTCCCTCTCGCGGCAGGAGAGGGAGCTGCCCGGCAGCATTACTTTGCCGTCTTTTCGAACGCGCGCAAGATGGCGTTGCCCCGCGCCACCGCAGTATCCAACGCCGCCTGAGCCGATTTCTGGCCGGCAAGCGCCGCCTCGATCTCTTCGGCCCAGACATCGCGCATCTGCACCATGTTGCCAAATCGCAGGCCGCGCGAATTCGCAGTCGGCTCCTTGTTGGTCAGCTCCTTGAGCGGCGTCTGCAGTGTCGGATTCTTCTCGTAGAAGCCGTCCTTCACCGTCTTTTCGTAAGCCGCCTTTGTGATCGGCAGGTATCCGGATTCCTGATGCAGCTTGGCCTGACGATTGGTATCGGACAGGAACGCGAAGAACTTGGCGACGCCCTTGTACTCTTCCGGCTTCTTGCCGCCCATCACCCACAGTGACGCGCCACCGATAATCGAATTCTGCGGGGCGCCGTTGACGTCGGGGTAATACGGCATCGGAGCCGAGGTGAAATCGAACTTCGCGGTCCCCTTTGCGGTTGCGTAATAGCCCGACGAGGTCAGGAAGATGGCGCATTCGCCGGAGCCGAACCGGCCCTCGCTGGCGCTGCCGCGGCCGGAGTAATCGTATGTCTTGTCCTTTTGCAGATCGACAAGGTTCTGAAGATGCTTGACGTGCACCGGCGAGTTGAATTTCAGCTCGGTATCGAAGCCGTCGAGCCCATTGGCCTTGGTGCCGATCGGCACGTTATGCCAGGCTGAAAACTGTTCGACATGGGCCCAAGTCGCCCAGGCGTTCGAGAATCCGCAGCTCGCGTGGCCCGCTGCCTTCAGCTTCTTGGCTGCGTCGAACACTTCCGGCCAGGTCTTCGGAATCTCGTTAATGCCTGCCTTCTTCAATTCGTCCTTGTTGACCCACATCACCATGGAAGACGAGTTGAACGGAAACGACAGCATCTCTCCCTTGGAGGTCGAATAGTAACCGGTGATGGCAGGCAAATAGGCCTTGGGGTCGAACGGCTCGCCGGCGTCTTTCATCAGCTGGTAGACCGGCTTCACCGCGCCGGTGGCGCCCATCATCGTTGCGGTGCCGACTTCGAACACCTGCATGATGTGCGGCGCGTTTCCGGCCCGGAACGCGGCGATGCCGGCGTTCATCGTGTCGGGGTAGCTGCCCTTGTACGATGGAGCGATCTTGTAGTCGGATTGGCTGGCGTTGAATTCCTCGGCCAACCTGTTGACGATGTCGTTGTTGCCGCCCGTCATCGCGTGCCACCACTGAAGCTCTGTCACCGCGTGAGCGGGGCTGGCTAACGCGAGCGTGGTCGCCAGCGCGGTGGCAACGCTAAAGTGTCGAAGCATCATATAAGTCCTCCCGGTTTGACCATCATCTTCGTTTGGCGCGATACCAGCGCCGGATGACGTGCGAATGACCCTATAAGCGAAAGCGCGGTGTTGGGAAAGCTCAGCGGCAAGCCGATACCCGTGGAAATCGGCTGCCGTTTGTTGTCATCTGCGGGGCGCCGGAGGACCGAGCGATCCAACTTCCGCGTCAGCGTTTACGCTCACTGCTGCAGACCACGCCCTCGGCCACCAGGGAATCGATCTCACCCTGCGAGTATCCGAATTCCGCCAAAACCTCGGTCGCGTGCTGGCTGAACGTCGGCGGAACGTGGCGCAGGCCGGGCTTGCTGCGCGCTAGCCGGATGGGCGATGCGACGCCCCGGTACCAGTCCTTTGCGATGACGTCGCCGCGGTGAACCGCATGCGGGCTGGTCAGGGCCTGATCGATGGACTGCACGGGCCCTGCCGGTAATCCCGCCGCAAGCAGGCGATCGCAGAGCGGCCCCGCATCGTGCTGGCTGAACACGGCCGCGAGTTCGGCGCGCAGCGCGTCGCGGTTGGCGATGCGGTCCTTGTTGCGCGCAAATCGTACGTCGGTGGCGAGTTCCGGCTTGCCGATCTCTTTGCAGAGCTTCCGGAACGTGCCGTCGTTGCCAACGCCGATGAAGATGTTGTCCGTGCGGGTTGGAAAGATCGCGTAGGGCACCAGGTTCGGGTGCTCGTTGCCCGTCAGTTGCGGCGGCTTGCCGTGCATGAAATAGTTGGCGGCATGCGGGTGCATGATGGACAGCCCGGTCTCATACAGCGTCGTTTCCACGAACTGCCCGAGGCCCGATTTCTGTCTCTCCGCCAATGCCATCAGAATGCCGATCGCCGCGTAAAGCCCAGTCGATATGTCGACGAGGGGAACGCCGATCCGCATCGGGCCGCTCTGCGGCGACCCCGTGGCCGCGATCATCCCGGTCATCGCCTGGATGATGGCATCGTATCCGGGATTGCCTCCGCGGGGCCCGTCGCCGCCGAAGCCGGATATCCGGCAGTGTACCAGCCGCGGAAACTTGGCGCGTAGCACCTCGTTGCCAATCCCCCATCTGTCGAGCGTGCCGGGCTTGAAGTTCTCGATCAGAACGTCGGCGCCCTCCAGCATCTTGGTCAGCACCGCGCGGCCGCCCTCGGAGGCGAGATCGATCCCGATCGAGCGCTTGTTGCGATTGATGCCGACGAAATAAGCGGCGTCTTCGCCGTGGAAGGGCGGGCCCCAGTCGCGGACCTCATCGCCCGCAGGTGGCTCCACCTTGATCACGTCGGCCCCGTGATCGGCGAGAATTTGCGTGCAATAAGGTCCACCGAGAACCCGCGTAAGATCAATCACGCGCAATCCGGTCATCGCTCCGGAACCGGGGGCAGTCTCACTGGTCATGGGCGCATCTTGCGAGAGAGGGCGTAGCAAGCATTAACCATCACAAGCGGTTCTACGCAAATGCCCGGCCGGAGTGGGAGCGTGGTGGAGCCAGGCGGGATCGAACCGCCGACCTCTTGCATGCCATGCAAGCGCTCTCCCAGCTGAGCTATGGCCCCTTCAACGTGCCGCGCGCCGTGGGTGACGCGCCGCAAACCCTGAACACACCAACCCTGAACACAATCGAGTGCCGACCTCAAGCCCGTGAGTGCCGACCTCAAGTCTCCTCGTCGCCGCCCACATCCCCGATGATGTCGGTGACGTCCTCGTCGCCTTCCTCTTCGTCGGCGATGAACGTGGAATCATCGTCATCGTCGTCTTCGATGGTCTCGTCGATCTCGATGTCGTCTTCCGATTCCGGAACGGCCGCCTTGACCTTGCCGGTATTCTCCTCGGCATCGGCCTCCTCGAGCGGGACCAACTCTTCAGCTTCCACCGGCTCGGGAGTCGCTTCGGCTGCCGAAGCCGCCGCGGCGGCGTTGGCGCGCGCAGCGGCATCCGCGCGGGTCCGTGGCGGGGCTATCGGCGCAATCGGCACGACCTCGCCGGTGTACGGTGAGACCACCGGATTCTTGTTGAGGTCATAAAACTTCTTACCCGTGGTCGGGCAAATGCGCTTGGTTCCGAGATCGGCTTTGGCCACGTGTGGAATCCTGGGAATTTCTGAAAAACGGTGCTTCACTTGGCTAGTTGCCGCGGCCCTGTCAATAGCGCTCTGCGGCGGATTTACAGCGGCGTGACGCGGCGCGGACCATGTGATACCTGCCCACGGCGTAGAGGACACAATCTTGACCCATTCCGCCCAACCGAGCCCGCTTGAATCTCGTCCGAGCGGTGGCCTGACGGGGATGGTCCGCGTCCCCGGAGACAAATCCATCTCGCACCGTGCGCTGATTTTGGGCGCGCTGTCGGTCGGCGAAACCA
Source organism: Bradyrhizobium sp. (assembly GCA_045811665.1). GTDB lineage: Bacteria > Pseudomonadota > Alphaproteobacteria > Rhizobiales > Xanthobacteraceae > Bradyrhizobium. Next base: position 2,154 of record JBJMTO010000185.1, on the reverse strand, counting down.
GGATTTCGGGCCTGCTTGAGGGCGAAGACGTCATAAACACCGCAAAGGCCATGCGCTCGCTCGGCGCAACAATCGAGCGAACCGGCGATTACGCGTGGTCCGTGCGCGGGGTCGGCGTCGGCGGGTTCGCCCAGCCGCGGGCGCCGCTGGATTTCGGCAACTCCGGCACCGGGTGCCGGCTCGTCATGGGGGCGGTGGCGGGCTGTCCTGTCTCCGCGGTCTTCGATGGCGACGCCTCGTTGCGCAGCCGGCCGATGCGGCGCGTGCTCGATCCCCTCGAATTGATGGGTGCGCGGATCGGCCCCAACGGCGAAGGCGGCCGCCTGCCACTGACGCTTGTCGGGGCCCGCGACCCGCTGCCGATCCTTTACCGCACACCGGTTGCCTCCGCCCAGATCAAGTCTGCCGTGCTGCTGGCCGGGTTAGCGGCGCCCGGCACCACCACGGTGATCGAAAAGGAGGCCAGCCGCGACCATACGGAATTGATGCTGAGGCATTTCGGTGCGGGCATCGTGTCGACGCCCGATGGCAGCCATGGCCGCAAGATCGTGCTGACGGGGCAGCCGGAACTGCACGGCGCGAAAGTCGTGGTGCCGGCCGATCCGTCTTCGGCCGCCTTCCCGATCGTAGCGGCGTTGATCGTGCAAGGCTCCGATCTTGTTCTGTCGGACGTCATGACAAATCCTTTGCGCACCGGACTGTTCACGACACTGCGCGAGATGGGTGCATCGATCGAGCAGAGCGAGGACCGCCGCGATGCAGGCGAGGCGATGGCGCGCTTGCGGGTGCGCGCCTCAAGGCTCCGGGGCGTCGAAGTGCCCGCCGAACGGGCGCCCTCGATGATCGACGAATATCTGGTGTTGGCGGTCGCGGCGGCATTCGCCGAAGGCACCACGATCATGCGCGGCTTGCAGGAGTTGCGGGTCAAGGAATCCGACCGCCTCGAAGCCACCGCCGCCATGCTCCGCGTCAATGGAGTCAAGGCGGAGATCTCAGGCGACGACCTGATCGTCGAAGGCAAAGGGCATGTCCCGGGCGAGGGCCTGGTCGCTACCCACATGGATCATCGCATCGCGATGTCGGCGCTGGTGATGGGGCTCGGGGCGGACAAGCCCGTGAGGGTCGACGATACTGCCTTCATCGCCACCTCATTTCCCGATTTCATCCCGATGATGCGCTCTCTCGGCGCGGAGCTGACATGATCATCGCCATCGACGGACCGGCCGCCTCCGGCAAGGGCACGCTCGGAAAAAGGCTGGCGCACCACTACGGCTTTCGTCACCTGGATACCGGCGTGATCTACCGCGCGGTGGCCAAGTCGCTGCTGGATGCCGGCGCCGATCTGAATAACGAAATGCTTGCCGTCTCTGCGGCCCTGGAGCTCGATCCCGAAAAGTTCGGGCATCCCGCTCTCAAGACACAAGCCGTAGGCGAGGCAGCGTCCGTGGTCTCGGCCTTTCCCAAAGTCCGGGAAGTATTGCTCAACTTCCAGCGCCAATTCGCGATCGACCCCCCCGGGGCGGTGCTGGACGGCCGCGACATCGGTACCGTGATCTGCCCGCACGCCGAGGTGAAGATCTTTGTCATGGCCGATCCCAAAGTCCGCGCCCGGCGCCGGACCCTGGAGGCGAGGGCGCGCGGTGAGGACGCCGACGAGGCGGCAGTTTTGGCGGATATCCTCAAACGCGACGAACGCGACCAGAACAGGGCGGTGGCCCCTTTGAAAGCGGCGCCGGATGCTTACTTGCTCGACAACTCGCACTTGGATATAGAAGGCGGCGTCCGGGCCGCCATCGAAATTGTCGAGGCCGTCCGAGCGGGCCGGCAGCGGGTTTGATCATTCTCAAACGAAACCGCTGCCGTCATTGGAGGAAAGCCCGCTCCAGGTCTTGAACGTCGATATCCCGAGGCCCGCTTGCCTCGTTCAGGCTCCGGATTAAATCAACGTATCGAACGTGCAGGCATGCTGCCGGCCCGCTATCGCGATGTTTTCGCGGGTAGCGGTCGTCAGGGTTTGCGGAACCCTCACACTGCACGTCCGATACGCCCTCAACCCGAATGGCCGGCCGTACCCGCATCTGGAGAACAAATGGCTTCGACTGCTACTTCTTATAATCCTTCCCGCGACGATTTCGCCGCGATGCTCGACGAGTC
>JBJMTO010000184.1:0-39546 GCA_045811665.1 Bradyrhizobium sp. | reverse complement strand
AAGGTGGCGGCGGCGTTGTTGACCAGCACATCGAGCGGTGCGTCGCGCCAGACTGCGTCCAGCATGGCCTCCACGCTCGCGCCGTCACGAATATCGCATTGTATGGTCGTGACCGTGCCGCCGATCTCGGCGCGTATGGCGTTTGCGGTCGCTTCGAGCACTTCGAGCCGCCGCCCGCAGATGATCAATTCGGCGCCAAGCTCGACGAAGCGTCGCGCCATCGCGGCCCCTAGCCCGGACCCGCCCCCGGTGACCAGAATCCGCTTTCCTGTCAGCAGACCTTTTTCAAACATCGGTCCAAAACCCTCAGTGACCCGACGGCATGCCGGTTCGAATCAGATTGTAGCGCGGCTTCAAATCCGGCATGAAGCTTTCAGCTTCAACTGTGCGTTCCGAAAGCGAGTGTGTCCATGAAAGCCATTCTGTGCTCGCAATATTGCGGTCCCGACGATCTCGTATTGGCCGAAGTGCCTGATCCCGTGCCCGGGCCGGGTGAGGCCGTGATCGCGATCAAGTCCGCGGCGCTGAATTTCTTCGACCTCCTGATGATCCAGGGCAAGTACCAGATCAAGCCACCGTTTCCATTCTCTCCGGCGGCTGAAGTAGCGGGCGTCATCGAGAGCGTCGGCGAGGGCGTGCGCGATCTGAAACCGGGCGACCGCGTGGTGGCGTCTTGCGGTCACAACGGGGCGCGCGAAAAAATCGCGCTCCCAGCCACTGCCATCGTGAAGATACCGGACAATCTGGACTTCGACCGGGCCGCCGGAATCATCATCATCTACGGCACCGCGCTGCATGCGCTGGAAGATCGCGCCAGCCTCAAGCCCGGCGAGACCATGGCGGTGTTGGGCGCTGCCGGCGGCACCGGGCTTGCAGCATGCGAACTGGGCAAGCTGATGGGCCTCAAGGTGATCGCCTGCGCATCATCGAACGAGAAGCTTGAGTTTGCAAAGGCGCACGGCGCCGAACTCGGGTTGAATTACGCCACAGAAGATCTGAAGGACGGCCTGCGCCGGCTGACCGGAGGCAAGGGCGCCGACATCATCTTCGACCCGGTCGGTGGCACCTATGCCGAGTCCGCGTTGCGGGCGATTGCATGGGAAGGCCGCTTTCTCGTGATCGGGTTCGCAGCCGGCGACATTCCGAAGATGCCGCTCAATCTGGCGTTGCTCAAGGGTTGCGATATCCGCGGCGTATTCTGGGGCGCATGGGCTCGGCTCAACGCGCTAAAGAATCGGGCCAACCTTGAAAAGCTCGTGCAGTGGGCGGCCGAAGGCAAGATCTCGTCGCATGTCGATCGCACTTTCCCCCTGGCGCAAACCTCCGAGGCGCTGAACGTGCTTGCGGGACGCAAAGCGATGGGCAAGGTGATCCTGCATCCCTGAGCGCCGACGATCCGCTACGCGCTCACCGCGACATTGCCCGCAGCTTGCGCGGGCGGCGGCGCTAGGTCTCGGTTTCGAAGTCGTCGCGCGCAGCGCTGCCGAGCCGTTGCAACATGGCGCGGGCGGCATCGCGATGCTCGGCAGTTATGTGGCTCGCCACCATGCGTATCGCCGTCGCGAGTATGGCGGCGTCGTCGGTGAACCCCAGTGCCGGCAGCATGTCGGGAATGAAGTCGAAGGGCAGGATGAAATAGGCAATGGCGCCGAGCAGCCCAGCCTGCACATGGCGCGGCGTATGTTTGTCGAACGCGCAATAATACGCCGCAAGCAAATCCTCGGCGAAGGGAAGCTGCGCTACCACCTGCTTGAACTTGACCCAGAACCGGCGACGGACGCCTTGGCGGTCCCTCGCCAGCCGGTCGGCCGGCTCAAAACCCACGGTGTGATCAGTTGCCATCAGCCTCGGCTCCCCGACAACCAACGCGGCGGATGGCCGCAGCGGCTCTCCATAAAATGGGGATTCGCGCCGCCGACGCAAGATTGAGGTTGCTCAAACCGCGCCGAACTGCCGGGCGATCGCGTTCATGGCCGTTGCAAGCTCGATATCCCGCGAGGTCACGCCGCCCGCGTCATGGGTCGCCAGCACGACTTCTACGGTCTTGTAAACGTTGCGCCATTCCGGGTGATGATCGCTTTTCTCAGCCACCAGGGCCACGCGCGACATGAAGCCAAAGGCTTCGTTGAAATCCTTGAAGGTGAAGGTCCTTGCGATCGCTTCGCGGCCGGGAACCTCGGTCCACCCCGGCAAGTCTTTTAGAGCCGAATTCCGCGCCTGCGCCGATAGCCGCTCCGCCATGATTGCCTCCGTTTTTCCAACAACCATACCCAGCGGAAAGAACTCCGCGCTGCATATCCAGGCGACGCACGTCCCCAAAGCGGCTAGACAGCCTGCGGTAACCATGACGCAGATGTCACCCTCCGCTGGAGGTAATTTTGCTACATTGTAGCTGTAACCGCCTTGGTGAACATGACACTGAGCCTTAAGCAAATTTTTTTCAGGTCGGCGAGCGGCGAGGTTGAGCCCGCCGGAGAGCCTTGGCCGCCCTCGGCGCGTTCGGCGAGGCGGAAGGCCACGTTCATCACGCTCGCGGCGATCCTGGCCGTGGTCGGCGCGTTGGCAGGGGCTTACTACTTCGCGATGCGGCCAGTTACCCTGAGGATCGCTGTCGGCCTTGGCGCCACCGATGACCTGAAGGTGGTGCAGGGGTTGACGCAAGCCTTTAGCCGCGCGCGCGCTCACGTCCGCTTGCGCCAGGTGCAGACCGAGGGCGCCCTCGCCAGCGCCAAGGCTCTCGAAGAGGGAACGGCCGATCTCGCCATCATTCGAGGCGACCTCGAAGTGCCAAGGAATGCACAGGCCGTGGCGACGCTGCGCAAGAACGTCGCGGTGCTGTGGGTGCCGTCATCCGCCAAAAACACCGGCAAGAAGTCCGGCCCGAAGATCACGAAAATTGCGCAACTCGCCGGACACCGCATTGGCGTAATCGGACGCACCCAGGCCAACGTCAACTTGCTCAAGGTGATCCTGCAGCAATACGGCGTCGATCCCAACAAGGTAGAGATCGTTCAATTCCCTGCCGCTGAGGCCGCAGAAGCGATGCGCAGCCAGAAGGCGGACGCCTATCTCGCCGCCGGGCCGGTCAACAGCAAGATTACGGCCGATATGATCAACGCTTCGACGCGCGACGGCGGAAAGGCGACATTCCTCGCGATCGATTCGGCCAAGGCCATTGCGCAGAACCATCCGATGTACGAGGCCGCGGAAATCCCTGCCGGCGCTTTCGGCGGGTCGCCTGACAAGCCTGAGGACGAGGTGAAGACGATCAGTTTCTCCCACCACATCGTCGCGCGCAAAGGGACATCGGACTCTACCGTCGCCGCGTTCACCCGCCAGCTGTTCGCGACCAGACAACAGCTTCTGTCGGAATTCCCGCTGGCCGCGAAGATCGAAACTCCCGACACCGACAAGGACGCCGCAATTCCTGTTCATCCGGGAGCCGCGGCCTTTGTCGATGGCGAGGAGAAAACCTACCTCGACCGATACAGCGATTACATCTGGTGGGGGCTGATGGCGCTCTCGGCGATGGGCTCGGCCGGTGCATGGTTCGCCAGCTATCTGAAAAAAGACGAACGCAGCGGCAACAATTCGCTTCGCGAACGCCTGGTGGACATGGTTGCGAAAGCGAGGCGCAGTGAATCCGCCGCCGAACTCGACGAGATGCAATCCGAGGCCGACGAGATGTTTCGGGAAACGTTGCGGTGCTTCGATGATGGCGCGATCGAACAGGGCGCGCTCACCGCATTCGGCATCGCGCTCGAGCAATTCCACAGCGCGGTGGCCGACCGAAAGGCGCTGCTGAACAGCATGACGCAAACGCTGCGCGGCGCCGGCGCGCAGTTCCGCGCCACCGGAAGCTTGTAAGTAGCCGAGCTGCGCCGAGCGCTGCCACTCGCTCGCCGGTGGGCTCGCCTTTGCCTGCGCGCGTGTCGCGGCGTTGGAACTTCCCCCGGCTATCAAAAAATAGTCGCAAACCGGTTCCGCCAATGAAACCATCGCATCATAGGTTGGTTTGTCCGTGCACTTGTGTACGCAACCATCCTAGCGAAGCCGGTAGGGTGCGCGCAAGGCAGGGGGATTTCGGATGGCGCTACGTGAAAACGGGAATGGCGACCGGCCCTACAACAACTTGTTGCGGCACCTGAGCGCGGGCGACTACGCGCTGATTTCACCCTACCTGGCGAACTGGGAAGCTCAACCCAACGATCTGCTCTACAATCCTGGCGACGACGTCGAGATCGTCCACTTTCCTTGTGGCCCGGCGCTCGCTTCCTACCTGGTTCCCAGCGAGGACGGCCGCGACGTCGAGACCATCCTGGTCGGCCGCGAGGGCGCCGTCGGGGGCGTCGTGAGTCAGGGATACTTGCCCGCCTATACCCGCATCACCGTCAAGTTCGCCGGGCCGTTCGCGCGGCTTCATGTCAGCAGGCTCCAGGCCGCCAAGGCGAAGTCCTTGACCCTTCAAAGCGTGTTCGCGCGTTACGCCGATTGCATGCTGGCCCAAATCTTCCAATCGACGGCATGCAACGCAATCCATTCGATCGAACAGCGCACCGCGAAATGGATCATCGCGACCATGGAGCGCACCAATGGCGAAGACGCCGTGCCGCTCACCCACGAACAGCTGGCAACCCTGCTGGGCGTCGGGCGCAGCTATATCAGCCGAGTCATGCAGACGTTCAAGGCGGAAGGCGTTCTGGAGACCCGCCGGGGTTCTATCCTGGTACGCAATCGGGCGGCGCTGCGCCGTCGGGCCTGCCTTTGCAACGAATCCGTCAAACACCACTTCGAGGAGGTCTTGCGTGGGGTATATCCCACCGAGGAGGCCCAAAGCGCCTGAAGCGGGCCGGTTCGCGCCAAAACGGCTAACCAAACCGGAAACAACACATTGTTTTTCGGCGATTCCTGACTATATTGCGGCGCAACGAGTAAGGCATGCCCGGTCCTTTGGCCGGGCTTCCTTTTTGGGCGCCCTGCGCCTCCAGAATTCCAGGTTTTGAGCGTGATCCGGAAAAGTGGGTCCCGGTTTTCCCGTGAGATCGCGCTCTCTCCATTGTCCGAGCCAGAAGAACTGTCATGAACCTTCGCAACGTCGCCATCATCGCCCACGTCGACCACGGCAAAACCACGCTGGTTGATCGGTTGCTGCAGCAATCCGGGACCTACCGCGACAACCAGCGCGTGGTCGAACGCGCCATGGACTCCAACGATCTCGAGCGCGAGCGCGGCATCACGATTCTCGCCAAGGCAGCCTCGGTGCAGTGGAAGGACACACGCATCAACATCGTCGACACGCCGGGCCACGCCGATTTCGGCGGCGAGGTGGAGCGCATCCTGAACATGGTGGACGGCGCCCTGGTGCTGGTGGACGCGGCCGAAGGGCCGCTGCCGCAAACCAAGTTCGTCGTATCCAAAGCGCTGAAAGTCGGTTTGAAGCCGATCGTCGTCATCAACAAGGTCGACCGACCCGACGCGCGCCCGACCGAAGTCATCAATGAGGTGTTCGATCTGTTCGCCGCGCTGGACGCCTCCGAGGAGCAGCTCGATTTCCCGATTCTCTATGGTTCGGCCAAGCAGGGCTGGATGGCGGAGCGCCCTGACGGTCCCAAGGACGCGGGCATGCAGCCGCTGTTCGATTTGATTCTGCGGCACGTCGCGCCACCGACCGTCGAGGAGGGCCCCTTCCGCATGATCGGGACCATCCTGGAGGCCAATCCATATCTCGGGCGTATCATCACCGGCCGCATCACCTCCGGCAGCATCAAGCCCAACCAGCAGATCAAGGCGCTCAGCGGCGACGGCAAACTGATCGAGCAGGGCCGCATCACCAAGATACTTGCATTCCGCGGCATCGAGCGCACGCCGATCGAGGAGGCCGAAGCCGGCGACATTATCGCCATCGCCGGTCTCACCAAGGGCACCGTCGCCGACACCTTCTGCGATCCCAGCGTCGAGACGCCGCTGCTGGCGCAGCCGATCGATCCGCCGACCGTGTCGATGTCGTTCATCGTCAACAACTCACCGCTGGCGGGCACCGAAGGCGACAAAGTGACCAGCCGCATGATCCGCGACCGCCTGCTGCGGGAGGCCGAAGGTAACGTCGCGCTGCGCGTCACCGAAGCTTCCGACCGGGATTCCATGGAAGTCTCCGGACGTGGCGAATTACAGCTCGCCATCCTTATCGAGACCATGCGCCGCGAGGGCTTTGAGCTGTCAGTGTCGCGTCCCCGCGTGGTGCTGAAGAAAGACGAAGCCACCGGCGAGTGGCAGGAGCCGATCGAAGAGGTCGTGATCGACGTCGATGAAGAACATTCCGGCGTGGTCGTGCAGAAGATGAGCGAGCGCAAAGCCGAAATGATCGAGATGCGCCCGTCGGGCGGGCATCGTCTCCGGCTGGTATTCTACGCGCCGACCCGCGGCTTGATCGGCTATCAGGGCGAGCTGCTCACGGACACCCGCGGCACCGCGATCATGAACCGGCTGTTCCACGGCTATGCCTCGTACAAGGGCGACATCCAGGGCCGCCGCAATGGCGTCCTGATCTCGAACGACCAGGGCGAGGCCGTCGCTTACGCCATGTTCAAGCTCGAGGACCGAGGCCCAATGATGATCGAGCCGGGCTGGAAGGTATACAAGGGCATGATCGTCGGCGAGCACACCCGGGACAATGATCTCGAGATCAACATCCTCAAGGGCAAGCAGCTCACCAACATTCGAACCACGTCAAAGGACGAAGCGGTCCGCCTGACGCCGCCGATCAAGATGACTCTCGAAAAGGCGCTGGCCTACATCGAAGACGACGAGCTGGTCGAGGTGACACCGAAGTCGATCCGGTTGCGGAAGAAGTTTCTGGACGCCAACGATCGCAAGCGCGCGGAAAAGGCCAAGGAAGCAGTGGCCTGAATCACGAGCGTCTGCATGTGCCGGACGTTCGGTGGACGCCTCGCAGGACCCTCATAGTCATGGCAACTGATCAGCTCTGGCGATGATAACAACCTTGATGCCCTCGGTTCCTGGCGCACGACGATCACGCTAGAGGCACGGCATGTCCCTCCGCTCTGAAGTCGATGTTGTCATCATTGGCGCCGGCGCGGCCGGGCTTGGCGCGGCGCGGGCACTGGAGAACTCAGGACTTTCCGTTCTCGTGCTCGAAGCCCGCGAGCGCCTCGGCGGGCGCGGCCACACCATCATGGCCGCTCCCGACATCGTCTTCGACCTCGGTTGCGGCTGGCTTCATTCGGCCGACAAGAATTCGTTCGTAGGAATCGCGCGTCAACTGAACCTCGAAATCGACAAGACCCGCCCGCCCTGGCGCGAGCAGGGTTTTGATGCGGTATTTCCGCCCGAGGAGCGCGCCGACTTCATTCGTGCGCTCGATGCATTTTACGATCGCGCCGAGAAAGCGGCTATGACCGGTCTCGACGTTGCAGCCAATTCGTGCCTCGAGCCCGGCAACCGGTGGAATCCGATGATCGATGCGATCTCGAGCTACATCAACGGAGCGGAGCTCGATCGTGTCTCGATCCTCGACATCGAGGCTTACGAGGACACGCAAATCAATTGGCGGCTGCGACGCGGCTATGGCGCCCTGATCGCCGCCTATGGCGCCGGTTGCGCGATTGCGTTGAATACGCAGGTGAGCTTGGTGGACCATTCAGGCAAACGGCTGCGCATCGAGACCTCGCGCGGCACGCTTTCCGCCGGCAAAGCCATCGTGACCATGCCCACCAATCTGATCGCCGAAGAGGCTGTTCGCTTCCATCCGGCGCTCCCAGCGAAGGTCGATGCCGCCCGCGGCCTGCCGCTTGGACTCGCCGACAAGGTGATGCTGGCGCTGGATCAACCGGAGACGCTGCCCAAGGACGGCAATTTGCGCGGTCCCACCATGCGCACCGCGATGGGCAGCTACCATCTGCGGCCGTTCGGGCAACCCTCCATCGAGGGTTTTTTCGGCGGACGTTTCGCACGGCAATTGGAAGACGCCGGAGATGGCGCGATGGCCGCGCAGGCAATCGACGAGATCGTGGCGCTGCTCGGCTCTGATTTTCGTCGACGGCTGAAGCCGCTCAGCGAGTCGCGTTGGGCGCACGATCCGTTCGCCCGTGGTTCGTATTCCCACGCCTTGCCCGGCCACGCCGGCGACCGCGCGGTGCTCGCAGCCCCGGTCGAAGGGCGATTGTTCTTCGCCGGCGAAGCCACCTCGCCAAACTTTTTTTCGACCGCGCACGGGGCGAGGGACAGCGGAGAGCGGGCGGCGGGCGAGGTTATGGAATCGCTCCGGACAGATTGACCGGTTCCGTCTTCGTCGTTGCGGCGACTCGACCTGTTATCTATCGTCTCAGCCGGAGGCGTTCTGCGTCGGACAGCTAGATGGAACCGGGACCAGATGTACGAGCGGTATAAGGATTGGCGTGATGCCGTCGATGCGCGTCTTCATCATATTTACTGCATTACGATCGAAGACGCAGGGATTGACGAAGACCGGCTGGTCAGTCAGTGGCGAACGAATGAAGCACCTTCCGATTTTGTTGACTGGTTTGGCAACAAATTGGACCTTCATTCTAAGGTGTCCGACCTCCCTTCTCATACGGACCGCAGCTAGACTAGAACCTAGATGAGCGAGGAAGAAAAGGAACGACGAACTTGGACAGATGAGGAACTTGATCTTATTGTCGTGGATTATTTTGTGATGCTGGAGGCCGAGGCTGCTGGCGCTGCTTTCAATAAGGCGCAACACAATCGGATCCTTAGAGCCAAGATGGATCGAAGCGAAGGGTCCGTTGAGTTCAAACATCAGAACATTTCGGCAGTCCTTCAGCAGCTTGGGCTTCCCACGATAAGAGGTTACCGGCCCGCAGCAAATTTTCAGAAAGCCATCATACCTGCTATCGATCGTTACCTTTCGCAAAAACCGGCCGCGCTGCACCCGGAAAGAATGGGTGCCGGATTAGGTGAACGCCCTGGACTGTTCCTTGAGGTGCCCCCCATGCTCTTGCCGGCTGCACCTAGACACAAGGACATTGACCGGCTTGTGCGTAAATTCAACCCGGTCGAACGAGATTTTCGAAACCGCAAACTCGGGCGTGAAGGCGAAGAATTGGTATTCCAATTCGAAACAGAGAGACTCCGCGGGCAGGATCGGGGCGACCTTGCGAAGAAAATTCGATGGGTCTCTCAAGACGAAGGCGATGGGGCAGGCTATGACATCCTGTCCTATGATGAATACGGGAAAGAGCTGTTTCTGGAGGTAAAGACGACGGTCGGTTCGGACACGACACCATTTTATATTACCAGAAATGAGCTCTCGCTTTCTTCCGAAAGACCCGACGCATTTCGCCTCTGTCGTGTTTTCAACTTTTCTATCGGCCCACGCATGTTTGAATTGGCTCCTCCACTACAGAATTTTGTCCATCTTTCGCCTCTTAGTTACGAGGCGTCGTTCTCCTGAGAGAAGACCACCTAGGCCGCTAACGGCGCGGCACGCCTCATCATTTCTTCTCCGGCCTCCGACCCAGCCCCTTCAGCCTGCGCTCCAACTCCGGTCCCGCTATCTTCACGCCGGCCTCGGTCTCGGGCAGCCAATGGCCCTCGCTTCCCGAGGCCGGTAGCACGCGGAAATCCACTTTGTCGCCGCCGGCGCGGAACACATCTGCGAGCTGTTTTGAAAATACCGGCGAAAAGTAGCTATCGTTCGCCGCCACCAGCCAGATGACCGGCACCCGCGCGTCTCTGCCGAATTCGGCCGCCGAGGCCATCAGGGTGTGAGGTGCGCAGACCTGATTGGGAAAATCGTTGGCGTGGCCGCCCCGCCCTGGCGCGAAAGCAACGATGGCGGCGAGCCCTTGGGGGTTGTCGCGAGCCAGCGCCAGCGCGCCCCAGCCGCCCGCCGAATGCCCAAGGATCACCGCGCCGTCCTGGCGCACAAACGACTGCCCGCGCAAATATCCCAAGGCGGCCGAAATAGAGTCCGCGGTTCGGCGGCCGGCACGTGAGTAATCGGCTTCGTCGCAGCCGCCCTGGTCCTCCAGATACGTTCCACCGCCGGCGCCGTGGCCGGGTCGTGTCGGTACCAGTACGGCAAAGCCGCGCGCTACCAGCCACGACGCCAGCGCCCGGTATTCGGGTTGCGGCATCTGTGCCCGGCGCAGCACGTTCTGCGTCGTGGCGTGTGCGATCAGCGCAAGCCGGAACGGTCCATCCCCTGACGGGCGAAACAGCACCGCGGCGGACGCGGTCGCGGGATCGGACGACGGCACCAGCCATTGCTGCATGCGGTTCGGCTCGCCCTCTGCGCCTTGGGCGCCAAACCGCACCTGCGCCGTCGCACCTTGCGTACACAGCGCGGTAGATACAACCAGAGCGAAAAAAGCGGTTAAGCATTTCATGGACTTTGCCTGACGCGGACGGGCTTGCGACCCCAGTACCGTCAGCGAATCAAATCGAGCACAAGTTTTTGTCAACGCCGTTTGATTGAGCGCGCTAAGGGGTGGCTGGGCAGTCCTGTGTCCACAACCATGAGTGCAAAATGCCCTCGAGGTTGGCTCTCTGTCCTTTTTCGGCACAGGCAACGGCAAAAACTGATGCAGAAAATCCACACGTTAACTCATAATTAACGACAGACCTTGAAGCCGAGGCTGCGACTTGCTTTGATCAGGTCATGAGCACAACCCTGATCGAGGTTCGACCGGCCAAGGCTGCGGATGCGGCTGCGGTAGCGTCCACCCATGATGAAGCTTGGCGTTCTGCCTACCAAGGCATCATTCCAGGCGCGGAGCTGGACAAGCTGATCAATCGGCGCGGCCCGCAATGGTGGGACAGCGCGATCCGCAAAGGCAGCCGCGTCAGCGTGCTGGTGTTCGGCGATAAAGTCGCGGGCTACGCCAATTACGGGCGCAACCGCGCCCGCAGCCTGCACTTCGAAGGCGAGATCTACGAGCTTTATCTACGGCCGGAGTTTCAGGGGCTCGGCTTCGGCCGGCGCTTGTTCACCGCCGCTCGGCGCGATCTGGTGCAGAGCGGGCTTAAGAGCATGGTGATCTGGGCCCTCTCCGACAACGACACCGCGACCAATTTCTATCGCACCCTCGGCGGTCGCATGGTGGCTCGGTCTTCGGAAAAATTCGGCCCCAAGTCGCTGGACAAGATCGCCTTCGCCTGGACCGCCTGAACTGGTCGGTCAAGGCGCACGAGGGTCTCGTTCGCCGACGCGGCGACCAGTGCTTCCAGAACTGGCTTAGAAGCTAGCGGAGCCGTCCATGCGCATTGACGCCATATCGATCGGAATCGATCCGCCGCGCGAGGTCAACGTCATCATCGAAGTGCCCGTCGGGGGCGAGCCCATCAAGTACGAGATGGACAAGGACGCCGGCACGCTGGTGGTCGACCGCTTCCTCTATACCGCGATGCGGTATCCCGGCAATTACGGCTTCATCCCGCATACGCTCTCGAACGACGGCGATCCCTGTGACGTGCTGGTTGCCAATACCCGCGCGATCGTGCCGGGGGCGGTGATGAGTGTGCGCCCGGTCGGCGTGCTGCTGATGGAGGACGAAGCAGGAGGCGACGAGAAGATCATCGCCGTACCATCATCGAAGCTGACCCAGCGCTATGACAAGGTGCGCACCTATAGCGACCTGCCCGACATCACGCTCCAGCAGATCCAGCATTTCTTCGAGCACTACAAGGATCTCGAGCCGGGGAAATGGGTCAAGGTGCTGCGATGGGGCGGGGCCGAGGATGCGCACAGGCTGATTGCCGAAGGTATCGCCCGCGCGAAAGCCTAGCGGTTTTGATCCGCTGCGCTCAAACCGCAGGCTTGGGCAACCCGGCGATTGCGCAAGCGGCCCGAAGCGTGTTCACCAACAAACAGGCGACCGTCATTTGGCCCACGCCGCCAGGCACCGGTGTGATCGCGCCGGCAACCCTGGAAGCCTCCGCGAAAGCAACGTCGCCGACGAGGCGAGCCTTGCCGTCAGCCTCCGTCAGGCGATTGATCCCGACATCGATCACGGTCGCGCCCGGCTTGATCCAGTCGCCGCGGACCATCTCCGGCTTTCCGACCGCCGCATAGACCAGATCGGCGCGCGCGCAGATTTGCGGCAGGTCGCGCGAACGCGAATGCGCAATGGTCACGGTGGCATTTTCGTTCAGCAGGAGTTGGACCAGGGGCCGCCCGACCAGGTTGGAACGCCCGATGACGATGGCGTTCATGCCTTCCAGCGATGCATGCACGGTTTTGCTGAGGATGATGCAGCCGAGAGGGGTGCAGGGCGAAAGCGCGGCAAAGCCCCCAGCCAGCCTTCCCGCATTGTTGGGATGCAGCCCGTCGACGTCCTTGGCGGGATCGATCGCGTTGATGACGGCTTCGGTAGCCAGCGATTTCGGCAGCGGAAGTTGCACGAGGATACCGTGTACAGCGGGATCCTGGTTGAGACTTCCGATCAACGCCAGCAACTCGCTCTGTCCGACCTCGGCCGGCAGCACGTGCTCGAAGGAGGCCATGCCGGCCGCCTGGGTCTGCTTGTGCTTGCTGCGGACGTAGACCTGGCTGGCCGGGTCGCTGCCGACCAGCACTACGGCGAGCCCGGGGGTGAGGCCATGCTCGCGTCGTACCCGTGCAACTTCTACGCCGACGCGCGCGCGAAGCTCTGACGCTATGAGCTTGCCATCGATGATCCGCGCCGTCATTTCGGTGTCCTCGTCTGCTTTCAAGTCGGCCTGTTCCGCTGATCGGACTCGGGCTTCGTCCCAATGAGCTTTCGCAAGGCGTCACCAAGCATTGCCGGGTCGCCGTCGATGGCGATCTGCTTGATGCGCGAGGTCGCGCCGGACACAAGCCGCACCTTGGCCTTTGGCACCCCGAGCGCTTTCGCCAATAGCTCCGTCACGGCGCGGTTGGCCCCGCCCGACTCCGCCAGGGCGCGAACCCGCACCTTGAGCACGGTCCGCCCATCGGCCAGCGTCTCAAGGCCATCGATGTCGTCGCGGCCCCCGCGCGGCGTGACCCGCAGCGCGACGCTGACGCCGTGGATGGAATAACGCCAAGGATCCATCAGCGGCCATGCCCGCGATCAGAATACGCTGGGGTAGATGTAATAGGTGATCACCCGTTGAATGAACATGATGATCAGGATCAGGATGATCGGCGAGATATCGAGCCCGCCGAGGTTCGGCATTATCGAGCGGATCGGCGCCAGCACCGGTTCGGTAATTCGATAGAGAAATTCCGCAACCGCGGCTACGAACTGATTGCGCGTGTTCACGACATTGAACGCGATCAGCCATGACAGGATTGCGGAGGCAATCAGCAACCAGACATAGAGATCCAGGACGATAAGGATGATGTCGAGAACGGCACGCATGGCTGGGACTCGGGGTTCGGTCGCGATTGACTGCTCAGGTAAATACCGGTTCCACCCCCCGCAAACAAGGGAAGTTCCTGCCCAATAAAGCGCAAGAGCCGCGATTTCGCCGTTCTTGACTTGACCTTGGCGCGGATTGTAAATGCGCCGACTGTTGTCCGCCTTCTTTCATGAATGCGGTCTAGGGGCCATAGCTCAGCTGGGAGAGCGCGTCGTTCGCAATGACGAGGTCGGCGGTTCGATCCCGCCTGGCTCCACCACCTGCTACAGGTGATTCATCTCGTTGCCTGCTTGCGGGCTGCAAACGCCAACGCCGCCGAACGTGAAGCGAGCCGTCGGCGAAATCGGCTTCGATCCCTGACCGAAAAATCACCTGCCCGTAAATCTCGGCGGACGTTTTTCCATGAAGCTGGCGACGCCTTCACGAAAATCACTCCCACGTAACGCCACCACCATCTCGCGATTGGCGTCGATTGTGGCCTCCGCCAGGGTCTGGAACGGCACGTCATAGAGCTGCCGTTTGATCACGGCCAGCGCGCTCGGGGAGACGAAATCGGCGAGGTCGCGGGCATAGGCATACGTCTGCTCGCGAAGCTGGTCGGGCGCGTAAAGCCGGTTGACCAGACCGATGCGCAGCGCCTCCTCGCTGGAAACCCGGCGCGCGGACATCAGCAGGTCCAATGCATTGGCGTGGCCGACAATGCGCGGCAGCATCCAGCTTATTCCGTGCTCGGCGATCAGCCCTCGGCGCGAAAACGCGGTGGTGAATACGGTGTTGTCCGCCGCGAAACGAAGATCGCAATACAGCGCATGCACGAGGCCGATGCCGGCGGTGGCGCCGTTGAGCATCCCGATCACCGGTTTCGGGATCGATGGATAAAAGGCATAGCGAGCTTGCCAATCGGGTCTGCGATTCATGTCGAACGGGGGCAGGCTCTGGGCACGCTTGATGTCCTCGGGATCGAGTTCCTTCAGCGCATCCATGTCGGCGCCAGCGCAGAATGCACGTCCCGAACCGGTGAGCACGATCACCCGGACGTTGTCGTCGGTGGCCGCGGCCTCCATCGCATGACGCACGTCACGCTCCATGATCGGCGTCCACGCGTTCATCCGGTCGGGCCGGTTGAGAGTGATGGTGGCGATCTTGTCGCTGACGGCATAGAGAATGTGCTGATAGGTCATCTCTCGATCTCCCGTGCTTGCCGTGTTCGCGGCAAATCGTTGTTATTGCTTCATGCTCTTCGAACGGCGGTTTTGGCGCGCGATCCTTTCGGCCGCGCCAGATAATCCACGGTTTCCGGCCGCTCCTCCAGCCAACCGGTCCAGCGCTTGAAAACTTTGCTCATGCGTTCAGGCTCGACCCCGAGCTGCGCCATCGCCACGCCGCCGTTCACGGATTCACGGTACTCGGCGATCAACCCGTCGCGCAGCAGGAACCGGCTCATGCCATCGATCACGACGCGCTTGCCTTTGAACCGCGGAATTTTCGACGTGAAGCTCGACAGCGACCAGGCATATCCCATCATTCCCTCGATGACGGGATCGAACATCTCCCATCGGTAATCGGCCGCGTCACGGTGAAACATATCCTGCATCATATGCGCGATCTCGGCGCGACCCTGATGCGGCCCGTAGATATAGTCGTGATAGACAGCGTCTTGCGTGAAATGGCGGGCGAAACGCTCGCCGTCACCGGATTCGGCCGCGTGCGTAAACTCATCCAGCAGACGCGCAAATTCGTTGCCAGTCATCTCGCCTCCCGGATTGTTTGCGGATCGTTGGGCGCCAGTTTGCCAGCGACAATAGCACACCCGGGAGCCCCAGGCGCATCAGAAGCATCGGAGCCAGGATCGGCTTCGTTATTCGGCGGCTTCGGACATCAAGGACGGCACTCTGGCCAGCCATCGCTCGATGAATTGCTTCAGCCAGGCGCGCTCACGGGTGTCATGCACCGCGCGATCGGCGAAATGGTGGTGGCGGGCCCGCGCGCCCGGCAACTCCAGCCGGGCATGTCCGCGCGTGGTCCAGCAATGCATCATCGCGTAGGTCACGTCGGGATGAAACTGCAGGCCGAATGCGTTATCGAGCTGAAACGCTTCGATCGGAAAATCGCTGCCCTTGGCCAGCAATTCGGCGCCCGAGGGCAGATCGAAACCCTCGTCGTGCCAGTGATAGACGTGGTCCGGCCAGTCCGGGCAAACCGTGTGGCCGGCCGGCGTCGGGCGGATCGGGTAATAACCGATTTGCGAGCGGCCCTCGGGATGCGGTGCGACGCGTGCGCCGAGGTGGCGGGCCAGCATTTGGGCGCCGAGGCAAATCCCCAGAAACGGCCGCTGCTCCCTCAGCGGCACGGAGATCCAGTCGATTTCGCGGCGGACGAATTCATCGCCATCATTGGCACTCATCGGTCCCCCGAAAACCACCGCACCGGCATGGTCGTCCAGGGTTTCAGGAAGCTGATCGCCAAAGCGCGGACGGCGGATATCGAGGGCATGCCCGAGCGCGCGAAGCGCGTTGCCGACGCGGCCGGGTGTGGAGCTTTCCTGATGCAGGATGATCAGGACCGGCAGCAACGGTGGGCGGTTCGACGACCGAAGCGGGCGCGCGCGTTCTTTGGGCGCGAGCCGCAGCCCGTGCTCAGGACTGGATCTGATCGACTGAAGCGACATCGAGATGGTCTTCGTTTCTCCAGCCTATCAAGCCAGAGACGTAGTTAATGCCTGCTTAACTTTGTGAGGCTGCCGCACACATGGCGCTCGGGTGCGGCCGATCTATCTGCGCTTGCGAAGCTGGAAGCCGCCGACGGCGGAGAGGATAAACGAGCGCGGAAACAGCCGGAGCAGCACCGGCACCGCCTTGACGAATCCGGGCAGCACCGCGCGCTTGTTAGCCATCAGCCCGCGATACCCCGCCTTCGCCACCTCGGCGGTGGAGACATTGAGGATGGCTGAATCGAACCCCGGTTTGAAACCCGCACGGGCCTGAAATTCCGATGGCACCGGCCCGGGGCAAAGCGCGGTCACGCGAACGCCGCGGGGAGCGAGCTCGCAACGCAGCGCTTCGCTGAACGACAATACATATGCCTTGGACGCGTAATACACTGCCATCCCGGGCCCTGGCAGAAAGCCTGCGATCGAACCGACATTGAGGATACCCCCGCGATGCCGGATCACCTGGTCCGAAAACCGCAGCGACAAATCGGTCATGGCGCGAACGTTTACGTCGATAATGCCGAGCTGGGCCGCACGATCCAGATCGGTGGCCCGGCCGAACAAGCCGAAGCCTGCATTGTTGACGAGGTATTCGACTTCGACCCCTTGATCCGCGAGAACGGCGGCGATCTGCTCGCCGGCGCTGTGCTGCTCAAGATCGCAGGCAATGACGATCGGATCTGCTGCGCCGCCGGCAGCGAGCTCATCAGCCAGCGCCTGCAGGCGAGGGGCGCGACGCGCCACCAGCGCGACGCGATGCCCGTTCATTGCAAATACCCGCGCCAGCTCGCCGCCTATCCCCGCAGAGGCACCGGTTATCAGCGTCACACGCTCGGTCACGATTGATACTCTTGATAATTGCAGGAAGTGCAGCCAACGCTTTACGACAGAGCACACGCCTTAAGCGGGATACAAGTTGCCTGCAACCCACCGGCAAAGCATAGCGGTGTACTCAAAGGCACAATGCTGGCCGCCGCAGGCCCGCGGCTGATTAAAATTTGGACGCCTGTGACGAAGGGCTTTGCACCGAAAAACCGCCGCGGCATGGTGGTGTAGCGACCGCTAGCAGCTTTAGTTGCCCTTGGCCGCCGCAGGCTGCCTGGCCGCGATGCGATGCTTCAAGTCGATTCGGTCGCGTGAGGACACTCCGAGCAAGTCGGCCGCGCGCCAGACCACATTGTCTTCGAATTCGCTGACCTGACCGTCGGCATACACCAGCTCCCACATCATTTCGACGATGCGAAGCCTGCCGGCCTCGTCCAGCGAACGCATGATGACACTGGTGAAATGGTAGAGGTCGACAGCCTCACCCTCAACAAGGGTCGCGGACGCGATCAACTGGTCGGCCGCGCCGGGATCAAGTCCGAAGCGAGTTTCGATAAGGCTATGAAGTTTGCGCTTTTCCGCAGGACTTGGCTCGCCGTCGATCGAGAGCACATGGATCAGAAGCGCGGTCGCCGCCAGACGGTACCCGGTATCGTCGAATTGCCGCTGCTCATAAGCATTGGGAGAAACAATTTCGGCGATAAATTGGCGCAGTCCGTCCAGCATCACTTCACCAGGTTTCCAGTATAGCCATTGCCGAAGATATGGCCTGGACATCAGCGGCGCAATGCGCGCGTTCCCTGACCGATCCCTGCCGATCCCCTCCGGCAATTCAGGGAAGCTCATAAACGATGATTTTATCGGCAATGCCACGCAGCGCCGCCTGCTTTTGAATCGGCGTGATGGATTCGCGCTGCAGGATTGCGCTCACCGCTGGCGCATCAATTACCGGACCGGTGATGTGGATCGCCTGGGACGTGGACAAGCCCTGAACCCTGGCGGCGATGTTGACGGTCTGGCCGAAGTAGTCCTGGCGCTCGTTGAGCATGACCGCGAGGCACGGGCCTTCATGGATGCCGATCTTGAGCACCAGATCCTCGGTGCCGCGCCTGGTATTGAGCGCATCCATGGCGGCCCGCATCCGCAAACCCGCGACAATCGCATGTTCGGGCCTGATGAACGTCGCCATGACGGCATCGCCGATGGTCTTGACCACGGCGCCTTTCTCCGAGGAGATGATCTCCAGCAGCGCATGAAAATGCGCGCGGACCAGATCGAACGCGGCGAGATCGCCGACCCGCTCGTACAAGGCCGTGGAGCCCTTCAGGTCAGTGAACAGGAATGTCAGCGAGGTAATTTTGAGCCGCTGATCGATACTGAGATTGTCGGCCTTGAACACGTCGCGGAAGGTCTGGTTCGTCAACATCCTTTTGGCTGTGAGGAACGGCTTCCGCTTGCCCAACAGATGATGGAGCGCATCCGCGGCCACGAACACCGAAGGCAGCACCCGCACCCCGGCCTGATTGTCCAGCGACAGCCGCAATGGCCCGGGTCTCATTGTGATCGCCCCGCCGGTTGGAGACGGCGTTTTGTTGTATATCAGCGAGAGCTGCTGGCGCTGTTTGGTCGGCTCGCCCTGGACATCGATGAACTGGGCGGTATGCGTCACCGGCTCGAAAACGATGATGAAGTTCGGCGGCAATTGCAGCGACATCGTCGCCTTTTCGCCCGCCGGAAGCTCAAGCGTGTCCAGCGTCACCTCGTCGGTCAGCGATGCAAACGATTCCTTGTTGAGGTCCACCCCCGAACTCCAGAACACCTGCTTGAAATATTCCCAGACCGGCAGCGTGTTGGGGTCATGCGCCGCAATGCGGCGAACCCGCGAACTCACCGTGAAGGCGACCTCGACCTGCTCGTCAACCGAGGCCTCGTAGCCGCAGGCGCATAGTCCGCAATGGTAGTCGTCGTGGCGCAGCGATTTCAGGGTCGAGTGCGCGTCCAGAACGCCGCCGCAGCCGGGACACAGTACATTCCAGGTGAGATCGAACAGCCCGAGCCGCGAGGCATGGAGAAAACCCGAAATCACCCGCTCTTCGTCGAGACCTGTCCGCGCGGAAAAATCCAGGACATTGATGCGATTGAGTTCGTGGTCTTCGCCATTTTCGATCAGCCCGCGAATAGCCTCGGCCACCGCGGCATCCGCAGTCTGCCTCAGCACCGAGAACTGTGCCTGGGTGTCGCTCATCCCTGAAGTTTAGATCAGATTGAGCAGGCGTCCAAGCAATGCGTTCGTCACCGACGCGTGATGCGAAAACTCGGCGAACGGTTGGGTTGCGTCGTCACCACCCCGACCGGCATCACCGGCGCTTCGTCGAGAAGCTCCACCCGGAACGCGCCAATGATTTTGGCCAATGCCAAGGTCGATTCCACCAGCGCGAAGTGCGCGCCGATGCAAATCCGGGCGCCGACGCCAAACGGCAGATAGGCGAAGCGGTCAGGTGGCGGCGAAGGCGGCATGAATCGCTCGGGGATGAACGCGTTGGGATCGCGCCAGAGCCTTTCATGCCGATGCAGCAGCCATGGCGCGATCAGAACCACATCGTTTTTTCGGACCGCCATGCCCGCGATCGTATCAGGCGCCGCAGCCGCCCGCGCGATCAGGAACGCCGGTGGATAGAGTCGCATCGTCTCGTCGATGACAGCGCGGGTATATTTCAGGCGCTCGAGCTCGGGCGCACTGGACGCAACCTCCGCAACCTCTGCCGCGAGTTTATCCTGGGTGGCCGGATCCAACGCCAGCAGATAGAGCGACCAGAACAGCGCGGTGGCGGTGGTCTCATGACCGGCGAGGATCATGGTCGCCACCTGATCCCCGAGTTGCTCGTCGCTGAAGGCTTCGCCGGTTTCGGGATCACGCGCCGCGCCCATCAGATCGAACAGATCCCGCGGCGGCGCACCTTCGGTCTTGCCGGCGGCGCGCCGCTCCGCGATCAGCATGCCGATGAAACGTGTCCACCGCTTGCGGAAACGCGAGCGCGACAGATCCTGCGGAGTAGGCCAGCTTAGCGGTAGCAGCAGATCGAGAAAATGAGGGCGCGCCAGCCGCTCGCCATACTCCATCACGAAGTCGCGCAATGTGGGACCGTGACGATCCATCCCGAAGGAGAACATGGTACGCCCGGCAATCTCGAGCGTCATTCGCTGCATGGCCCCGCGCAGATCGATGGGCTGGCCGCAACTCGGCTCGAGCTCGGCGATGGTTTCATCGGTTACCGCTATCATGTGCGGCACCAGCGAGGCCACGGCGCGCGGCGTAAAGGCGGGCGCCAACGTTCTGCGCTGATGCTTCCAGGCACGCCCTTCCGCAATCAACAGGCCCTCGCCAAGGACCGGGCGCAGTACCCGGAAACCGGCCGGCGTCCGCGTGTAGTTCTCGTAATTGTCCACCAGCACATGCCGGATCGCATCCGGCGCATTGAGGATGAAGCTGGACCGCCCGAAGAAGCGGCCCTTGACCATGTCCTCTTCGTAGGCGCGTTGACCCCAGGTGCCGATCGCGCTTTCGCGCATCGCCGCCATCCGGCCGAACGCGGTCATGTTGCTGGGCGCGCGGGGCGGGCTTGGCGGCACCAGAGGCTGGCGCGTGAGCGGCATGTCGCGGGCTTCTACGACGCTCACGGGCAATCTCGACGGAGAGGACGGCTATGTCGTGGCGGCGCCATGGTTTCAACTCACTGATGCCGGCCGCAGGAAGGCGCGCCGATGCGACAAAGCTAGTAAGTCAGCTCGGCGACTGCAATCCTGTTTTCGGCCGCCGGCCAGGAACGCGCGAGGATACGTTCCTCATTGAACACCGCCGCGACGGCACGGCCTGTCTCCGTAGCCGACAGCCGTAATGTGCTGATCGAATCGCCGGGCACGCCGGGCTTTACATCGCCCGGCTCCTTGCCGTCGAACAGCACGACGTCACGCGGCAAACCGAAATAGCCGCGCGGCCGCGACATCAGGATCACGCTGCCGTCCGCCGCTGCCAGCGGACGCGCGGCACGGAGGTGGACGATCTCGGAGGAGCGTGGAAAAGGCGAACGATAGAAATGGGTCGTCGTCGAACCGGGCGAGGTCAGCACTATTTCAAGGTACCACGCCGGATCGACCTTCGCCGGACCCCAGCGTCCGTCCGCGGCGGTCTGCGAACTGTGAACGACGGTACTCATGCGCGCGCCGGACTCTGGTGACACTCGATAGATCTCAACCGAGGCTCCTGTCACCGGCCGATTGGTTTGAATGCCGCCCGGCGTTCCCGTTACCAACCCGCTCAGTCGAACCTCGGTTTCCGGGACAATAGCCACTCTGTCCGGCTCGCGGCCGGCGATGAACTTGTAGATCTCCCGGAACGCGCGCGGAGAGAACGCGGTTTCACGATGATCGACTGCCCCGAGCACGAGGTTGGTTGCGCCCTTCAGCGCCGGGCCTTCCGGGGTGACGCCGGTCGGCGTGCCCGGCTTTCCGACGAACCGGCCGTCTTCTTGCGCGAATTTGTCGATTCCGTCGCTGCGCAAGGTGAGGAAGGCCGTGCCCGGCGTGACTTCGCTCTCGCCCTGGTTCAGCGAACGCAGGAACGGCCCACGGCCGTTGAACTCGTTGCCGAGACCGCTGTCCCAGTCATAGACGCCGTGGTTGGGAACGCCGCAAAGAACGGCGTGACTGACATCCGCGGCGCCACCATTCTTGATGTAGCTGCGAATCGAGTTGCCACCACGCGAGTTTCCAACCAGCGCCACGCGCGATGCACCGGTACGGCGCTTCAATTCCTGAATGGCCTCGCCAAGTTCGCGGCGCTGGTCCTCGCTCGACGATCTGTTCGGCTCCGGCTTGCTGTCGTCCGCGCGCGCTAACGGATCGGTAAAATTGATCGCCAGCATGCGTTCTCGCGCAACCCCGTTGGACTCCATCCGCCAAGCCGTGGTGATCCACAGCGCCGCATGGTCACCGTTGCCGTGCACGAACAGCACCGGTGGAACTGCTGCTTCCGATCCGATCGAGGCAGGCGCCTGTGCGAACGCCAACCGACTGAAGTTGCCGGCCAACAGCGGCAGCGCTCCAGCGCTCGTCAGAATCGTCCGTCGTGATATCCGCATGTGGTACTTTCCCCCATTTCTTCTGCACGGTGCAGTTTTTGGCCGCCGCTAATAGCGGGCTTAAGCGTCGGTGGGAAGGACTGGAGTCTTCCCGAAGCCCCAAGGGAATCCCCGAACACGTTCTGGATCCAACTGCCCGGGTCATTGATTGCCGCTCGTCTCAGCCCGGAGGTCGCTATGGTGCCAAAGAAGCGGCCATGCGTCATGAAAGCTGGACAGGAAGGCATTTTGGGAGGCATCACTTGAACGGAAGAGGCAGGCGCGAGATACGCGGCGGCACCGGCGGAATGCGATATGGTTGAAGTGGCGAAACGTCCGTTGTTTGCCTCGGATGGCGTTATTGCTCCGTTGCGCCATTCGGTATTCCGACGGATCTGGTTGGCAAGCCTGCTTTCCAACCTCGGGCTTTTGATCCAGGCGGTCGGCGCTGCCTGGGCAATGACCCAGATGACTTCATCCGCCGACAAGGTCGCTCTGGTCCAGACTGCCCTGATGCTGCCGGTGATGCTGATTGCCATGCCCGCTGGCGCCATCGCCGATATGTATGACCGCCGCGTGGTCGCGCTGATCTCGCTGTCGATCTCGCTTGCGGCGGCAACCGCTCTGTCGGTCGTGGCTTGGCTCGGCCATCTCACCCCGGATACCCTGCTGTCGCTATGTTTCATCGTCGGCAGCGGCATGGCCTTGTTCGGCCCGGCATGGCAGTCGTCGGTGAGCGAGCAGGTGCCGCCGGAAACATTGCCGTCCGCGGTCGCGCTGAACGGCATCAGCTACAACATCGCGCGAAGTTTCGGACCGGCGATCGGCGGCATCGTCGTCGCCACCGCGGGCGCAGTTGCCGCCTTTGCTTGCAACGCGGTGCTCTACATCCCGCTGATGATCGTGCTGTTTTTGTGGCGGCGCCCGAGCGAGCCGTCGCGCCTGCCGCGCGAGCGACTGAACCGGGCCATCGTCTCCGGTGTGCGCTACATCGCCAACTCGCCCTCGATCCGGATTGTGCTGGCGCGAACGCTGATCACGGGCGTGATCGGCGGTTCGGTGTCCGCGCTGATGCCGCTGGTCGCGCGCGACCTGCTGCACGGCGGCGCGCAGACCTACGGGATCATGCTCGGCGCTTTCGGGATGGGCGCGGTGATCGGCGCGCTCAACATCACCGAGGTGCGCCGCCGCCTGAGCGGTGAAGCGGCGGTGAGGGCCTGTGCGCTTTGCATGAGCGGCGCGATCGCGGCCGTGGCGCTGAGCCGCGCCCCGGTCCTGACCGCGGCGGCACTGGTGGTCGCGGGCGCAGTGTGGATGCTGGCAGTCGCGTTGTTCAACATTGGCGTGCAGCTCTCCGCGCCGCGCTGGGTCGCGGGCCGATCGCTCGCCGCCTTCCAGGCTTCCATCGCCGGCGGCATCGCCATCGGGAGTTGGGGCTGGGGCCGGCTGACAGACGCGGCCGGCGTGGAAGCCGCGCTGCTGGTTTCCGCCGGGCTCATGCTGCTCTCACCGATCCTGGGTCTGTGGTTGCGAATGCCTCGGGTCGGCGCACGCAATGAAGACGCCGAGGTGTTGGCCGACCCGGAGGTGCGGCTTGCGCTGACCGGGCGGAGCGGACCTCTGGTGGTCGAGATCGAATATCGCGTGGAGCAGGCAAGCGCCCGCGCCTTCCACAACGTGATGCAGGAAGTGCAGCTCAGCCGCCAGCGCAACGGTGCTTATGGCTGGTCGATCGCGCGCGATATCGCCGATCCCGAACTGTGGACCGAACGCTACCATTGCCCGACCTGGTTCGACTATCTGCGCCAGCGCAACCGTTCGACGCAGTCGGAGCGCGCGCTCCATCAGCGGGCGATCGACTTTCATCTCGGCCCCGATCCGGTGCGCGTCCGCCGCATGCTGGAGCGGCCGTTCGGATCGGTCCGGTGGAAGGACGACACGCCCGACGGCTCGGCCCACGAGGTGGTTCCGGTCACGACCGCGGCCGGCAGCGGTGCGTAGTCCCCTCCCGGTGCATTTGCATGGCCGAAATGGCTGATTTTGCTATTGCCCGTGCTCGTCCAGAATTTTTGCACAGGCCTTGCTTAGCCTGGCGCGGTTTTGCTTCAGGCATGCCAGCACGACCTGGTCGCCCTCGTTGATATGGGCGCGGCAAAACCGCGAGACATCGCGCGCGCAGGCGTCATGTCCCTGCTGGGCGGACGCCGCAGATGCGATCAGAACCATTGGAATGATCAAAACAAATTTGGAGATGATGTAACGCCTTAACGTTCATGCTTACAGGCGTTGTAGTCCGCGCAAGCCATCCCGGCAAAGTATTTTGCCGAAGCTTTCGGCCAAGGCGTCGACGCGAGCCCCAAGATTTTCTCTCGGGTAGCAAGGCCGCGTTGTCGGGGCGTTAACAACTATTTCCCATTAATGATCCGGCCAGGAAGCCTCGAAATCTATTTAGGAAGCGTGACCATGCGTAATGCGTTAGGCCTGATGCTCGCGAGCCTTGTTGCGGCCGTTATGATTTCCGCCGTCTGGTACTGGACAGCTTCGCCGCGGGCCGAATTGGCCGCAGCAACCAGCATCGGCGCCGTGGCGGCGCAACGGGTCGTCGTGCCCGCGCCATCAAAAGCACCCACCATCGCGGACGATGTCGAGATCACCGCCGCCATCCCCGAAAAGCCGGCAGCTCCTGCGCAGCCCGCTGGCTGCGCCACGCCGGAGGCGCTCGGCGTCAGCCGCGTGGTGGAAATCGAGACCGCAGGTGGACCCGGTTTCGGCTTCCAGCACTTCAAGCAGCTCGATTTTCTGACCGAGAAGGAAGTGGTGCTGACCTTCGACGATGGCCCCTGGCCGGTCAACACCCCCGCGGTACTCAAGGCGCTCGCGGACGAATGCACGAAGGCCGTGTTCTTCCCGATCGGCAAGCACGCCAGCTACCATCCGGAGATACTCCGGCAGGTGGCCGCGGCCGGGCATACGGTCGGCGCGCACACCTGGTCGCACGTCAATCTGAATGGCAAGAAGATGACTGAGCAACTGGCAAAGGATGAAATCGAAAAAGGTTACAGCGCCATCAAGCTGGCGCTCGGCGCGGCCCCCTCGCCTTTCTTTCGGTTCCCCGAACTGCAGCACGGTCCTGCTGCGATGGCGTATCTGGCTTCGCGAAACATCGCGATGTTCTCCTGCGATCTGGATTCCTTTGATTTCAGGGCAAAGAACCCCGAGCAAGTCGTCAACACCGTAATGACAAAGCTCGACAAGCAGGGCAAAGGCATCATCCTGATGCACGATTTTCAGAAGCACACGGCCGAAGCCCTCCCTATCCTGCTCCAGCGACTGAAAGCAGGCGGCTACAAGGTCGTGCAGATGAAGGCCAAGGCGCCGCTGGAGACCGTGTCCGACTACGATGACGCTCTGTTCAAGGACATGAAGCTGCCGGTCGCTAGCGCGCGTTCGGTAGGAAGCGTGGTCCAGACGATTTCGAAGTAGCACTTGTCAATGGCATCGCCAGCCTCGCTGGCGACAAGCCATGGCCTTCAAGTCCGCCTCAATTGGAGCGACGCCGTCGGGGATTGAGGACCCAACCCGGTCGCAGACCGCGAAGCCGGTTTCGGGTCCGATGCCGCTGCTTTGCTTGCGGCCAAGAATTCGGCCCAGGCGGCCTCCGAGGACCAATTCAGATAGCGAATAAAGCCGCCCGCCAGGGCGAGCAGCACAAGTATCTGCAAGAGGGCGACGCGTGCAACGCCTCGCCAATCGATTCTCTGACTTGCCGAGCTCTGTTTGTCAGGTGAGGACATGAATGCCTCCGTCCAAAAGCCACGCAGCTCTAGAACGATTTGCGGAAATCAAATGTGAAGGGGATCACACCTCGCCGAAAGGTGAACCTTGGGCAGGACGATCTTCCGGGAGAGTGGTCCGCCGAAAAACGCTCGGTTTGAACCATCGGCAGCAAATTGGCCCCGTTCCCAACTCATTGCACCCAACAGTAAAAGCCCTATAGTTGCTCGCAGTATTGGTACTGCCGTGTCGTGGAGTTTTCTCATGACGGCAATTGTTCGATTTGGCATTGCGGCTTTCTTATTTCTCGGCATCCATCCAGCAGCCGCCTTGGAGCTTAACCAAGCGATTGAGCACTGCCGCAACACCGTCGGCAGGCCGATTGTCATGGCTTGCATGGGTGGTGGGGGCGGAAACCTGGGATCCTGCCGGGCGAGCGCCGGTCCAAAGGTCAGGGCTTGCGTCAAGAGCGCCATGATCGCGTCGCGACCAAAGGCGGCGCTGTTCGACGCAGATAAAGTCTTGCCACGTGAGCCGGTTCGAGCAGCTGATCCCGCTCTCACCAACAAGGCGCCCGCGAGCCTGGTTGCTCCGCCACGGACCATCTCTGACGTTTCAGCCATTCTCGATCAGCAGAAGCCTGACCCGGCCAAGATCGCCGAGGTGGCGGCGACAGCCGATGCACCGATACCTAACGGGCTGAAAGGTCACGCGCTAGCCGAGTTCTACTATAAGCGTGGCCAAGCTCGATCGTTGCTCGGCCGCTCCGCTGATGCGCTTGCCGATGCCGAACTGGCCGTCAGCCATGGCCAAGGCAGCGATTATGTAAAATTCGTGAGCCGCTACGAGCAGCTTGTGATGCGTCGACTCCGCGATGCCGGGCAGCAGAAGCGAGCCAATGCACTTCTGGCGAAGCAGATGGCAGCCTTTGCCAACCAGCAAAAGGGGCGGCTGTTCGGCCTCAATTACGCGCTCGTGATCGGCCATATCAGAACTGGCGACACCAACGCCGCGGAAAGCTACGTCGCTCGCAATCGGTCGCTGCTGGCCGAAGCCCAGCGTTGGCAGGTGTTTCCCGTTTATGGGATGAACTGGCAGGCCATGGTCGAGGATGGGGCGGCACGAGTCGCGGAATCCCGCGGGAATTTTGCCGATGCGGAGGCAGCGTATCACAGGGCCTATATCTTCTACACGAATACGTTGAAGACTGTTTCCCAGTGGGAGACCAAACCTGCCGAGGGCGAGATCGAGCGTTCCGCGGACTGGGCTCTCGCGCTGGAGGGGCGCGTCAAAGTCAAGCAAGGACGCGTGGGCGAAGGCGAGGCGGATGTGCGGCGCTCGCTGCTCAGCCGGCTCAGCAAATCGGGTAAGTTTCACGCCGATACCGCAGGCATCCTGAGCGTACTGGTCTACGCCATCCAGGAACAGGGACGTTATCAGGAAGCGGAGCAGCTCCAACGCGAGGTCATCGATATCTATAGAGGTATGGGTTACGTCGCGGATTCCGGACAGATGGTGAATGCGCATTCGTTTCTCGCACAGATTCTGAATCTGCAGCGACGATATGAAGAAGCAAGCAAGCTCTACGATGAGATCGACGGGTGGACCGCGAAATGGGAGCCGTCGCGTCGGGAGGCGATCAGCGGCGGGCTAGCGCGCGTCTCCATCATGCTGACCCAAGGCAACTTCGACAATGCCCTCGAGATTGCCCAACGCACCTTCGAGCGAGAGCGCGGCAGATCGGGCGACAAGAGCTTCAATAGCGCTGTTGCACGGGGCTATGTCGCTATCGCCCTGGCTCGCAAGACCAGGACGGCGGAGGCTCTGCAGGCTTTCAAGGAGTCACTCCCGGTTCTCTTGACCGCATCGGGAGGCACTGACGACGACGCCGGATCGACGGCGGCTGCCCGCGAAGCGCGCGTCCGCTTCGTGGTTGAAGGCTATCTTCGGTTTTTGGCTATCAATCCATCGATCGCGGCTTCCGACGTGGCTGAGGAAACGTTTGGCTACGCCGATGTGCTTCGCGGCCAATCGGTTCAGCGTGCGTTGCAGGCTTCCTCAGCCCGCGCCGTTACCGACAATCCCGAACTGGCGAAGCTCGTACGCGCCTCACAGGACGGTGAGAAGCAACTGGGCGCAGCGGTTGCCACACTCAACAACCTGCTCACGCTGCCGCCCGAGCAACGTGAAGACAAGGCGTTGAAGGCTGCTCAAAGCGAGATCGCCGCGCTGCAGGCAAGGCGAGCGCAGACGCTCAAGGAGATTGCCAGGAAGTTTCCTGAATACGGCAACCTCATCAATCCACCATCCCCTCACGCCGCAGACATCAAGAAGTACCTTGCGAGCGACGAGGCCATGCTCGCGTTCTATTTTGGCCGATTCGACAGTTTCGTCTGGGTAGTCCGCAAGGACAGCCCGGTCCTGTTCTCGCGAATAAGAATGACGCTTGGTGACCTGAACACGAAGGTGACCAGGCTGCGCGAGGCGCTTGAGCCAAAGGCAGCCATGATCTCGGATATTCCGGCCTTCGATCTAAAGCTCGCATCAGAACTCTATGGAGATTTGCTGAAAAACATTGAGAGCGGGTGGAAGCCGGCGAAGAACCTGATTGTGGTGACCAATGGCGCGCTTGGCCTGTTGCCGCTATCGCTGTTGCCGACCGCGCCCACCGAGATAAAGCCGGATGATGAGCCGTTATTTGCGAGCTACCGCGACGTGCCCTGGCTCGCTCGAACACATGCCGTGACAATGGTGCCCTCGGCATCTGCGTTACAAACGCTGCGCAAGCTGCCTCCGGGGAAGGCGTCGCGTCAGGACCTGATTGCATTCGGCGACCCCTATTTCAGCAAGGAGCAGGCAGACACCGCGGCCACGGGTGAGGCAAAAGTTCAGCTCGCTGATGCCTCGGGTGCCACCCGCGGAGTATCGCTGAAGCGGCGCAACAGTCCGCAACTGCAGAGCGCAGATCATGCCGACCTGGCGATGCTGCCGCGCCTGCCGGATACGGCCGACGAACTGAAATCCATTGCGCTCGCGCTGCAAGCGGACCCCTCCAAGGTCCTGAACCTTGGCAAGGACGCCAACGAAGCCTTGGTGAAGACGAAAGACCTTTCAGGATTCAAGATCGTCGCGTTCGCAACTCACGGCCTCGTGCCCGGTGAACTGGACGGTTTGACTCAGCCGGCCCTCGCGTTGTCGGCGCCTTCGCTGTCCGATACGGAAGGCGACGGGCTTCTGACCATGGAAGAAATTCTTTCGCTCAAGCTTGATGCGGATTGGGTAGTGCTCTCGGCGTGCAACACCGGCGCCGGCGCAGGCGCAGGAGCGGAAGCCGCATCGGGACTGGGTCGTGCATTCTTCTACGCGGGAACGCGGGCGCTTCTGGTCACCAACTGGTCCGTGCATTCGCAATCGGCAAAGGATCTCGTCACCGACTTGTTCCGGCGGCAGGCGGAGGATCCGAAGCTGGGTCGGGGCGAGGCCTTGCGGCAGGCGATGATGGCCCTCGCTGACGGCAAGGGCTACCTGGATGCAACCGGCAAGACAGAGTTCGTCTATGCGCATCCGCTGTTTTGGGCACCATACACGATCATCGGAGATGGCGGACGTCGTTGAGGGACGCAGGGGGGTTCGGCGCGAACGCTTTCAACCGAATGAGGTGCCAATTTGATATCCGGAGTTCGTGTGTTGATTTCTGCAGCGTGCCTGGTTGGCCTGGCTGTACATGGTTCGGTGATAGCTCTCGAAGGGTCGCTGATTACACCTCAGGAGGCAGCGCTCCCCGCGCAAAAAGGCGCAGTAGCGAGCCAAGACCGCGGAATACTGCGCGGCCCGAAGATTGTGGTTCCAGAGCTGCAAACCGACCCGCAACTCTCGCCAATCCACCTGTTGGTGAAATTCCAGAGCTATGGCGGATCGAGCGTCGACCTCGACACGCTGAGGGTAACCTATCTCAAGTCTCCTGTGGTCGACCTGACCGCACGCGTCAGGCCCTTTGCCCACCCGACCGGTATCGATATGCCGGATGCGCAAGTGCCTCCCGGCGATCATCTACTGCGGGTCGACATCAAAGATACGGAAGGCCGGGTGGCGAGCCGAAGTTTTCTGCTGAAGATAGCGCAGTAGTGCATCGACCAGCGCCGGGTTCGGAAGTGGCACCAATTGCTGGAAGGCGACCGGGCAAACTTCGCAATGCTATTCAGCACGTGGGAGCAATCGTATAGTTTCATTGGCTGACTGGGGACTGCTATGAGGCGGCGCGAGTTCATTGGGCTCATTGGGGCTGCAGCAGGCTTGCCGATCGCGGTGCGAGCGCAAGAGCCCGTTCAGAGGCGTCGGCTTGGCGTCCTGATGGCCATCGCTGAAGACGATCCGCTTCGACAAACTTTCCTGGCAGCGCTATCGGACGGCCTTCGCCGCTCTGGTTGGTTTGAAGGCCAGAACATCGAGGTCGACTATCGTTGGGCCGGCGCCAATCCGGAGCGCATAAAGCAGATGGCGAAGTCGCTGGCTGCTTCAGCGCCCGCCGCCATCATTGCGCACACCTCGCCTGCGACAGCCGCATTGATGAATGAGACCAAGACGATTCCGATCGTGTTCGTAACTGTAACCGAGCCACTTGCCCAAGGTTTTGTCAGCAGTCTTGCACGTCCCGGCGGCAACGTTACGGGATTTACCAATTTCGAATTTTCCATGGGCGGAAAGTGGCTGGAGATACTGAGGGAGATTCTGCCGGAGGTTAAAAAGGCGAAGGTCATATTCAACCCGGACACGGCGCCTGGAGGAGGAGATATCTTTCTTCAGTCGATCGCGGCTGGCGCCAAGTCGCTGGCGATTGAGATTGCTCCAGCCAGCGTCCGCAACGAAAGGGACATTGAGGCGGCCATTGGTGCTCTCGGACAGTCGTCAGGTGCAGGGCTCATTATTCCACCCGATATTTTTCTGGTGGTAAACCGCACAAAAATCGTCGAGCTTGCGGCGCATTTTCGGGTGCCTACGATCTATCAATACGATTACTTCGTGAGAGGCGGAGGTCTGGTCTCTTACGGCGTCGACGTGCCGGACTTGTTTCGACGGGCGGCACTGTATGCCCATCGAATTCTCAATGGAGAATCGGCTGGTGATCTTCCCGTGCAGGCTCCGACCAAATTTCAGCTCGTGGTCAACCTGATGACCGCGAAGACACTGGGGCTCACGTTTCCACCCACATTGCTCGCGCGTGCCGACGAGGTGATCGAATGAAGCATGAAAGCAGAGCCCGAGCACATCCTCCGACGTGACAGGCATCAGACGGACCCATCAACCTACGGACCCATCGCCGACGCGCTTGCCCGCTGGAGATTCAAGGCAGCGGCCGCGTCGAAACTGTTGTCTCACTGCCGAATCGGCTGCGGACCTTCATAGCCTTCCGTGATCGCCATATCCCACACCGATCTACCCTGCCGTAGCTTCATTGCAGCGGCATATTCAGGCGAGTGGTAGCAATCCAGCGCATCGCGGTAGCTGGGAAATTCCACGACGACCACACGCGATTTGGGCTGACCCTCTTTCGGTTCCATCTGACCAGCGCGAGCGAGGAAGCGGGCGCCATACTTTGCGAGAGCCGGGCCGTTAGCTGCGACGTATTCCTTATAACCTTCCGGATCGGTAACGTCCGCGAACACCACCCAATAGCCCTTGGCCATTTGCCCTCACTTGCGTAGCCTACCGCTGCGGGTGACCGCTGCGCACAAAGGCGTGTTCAGCATGTAGGTGGTGCCGCAAACAGGATTCGAACCTGTGACCCCGTCATTACGAATGACGTGCTCTACCAGCTGAGCTATTGCGGCTGACCAATGCGACGCGTGCAGCACGCGCCAAAACGCCCGCATCTGATATCGGCCATGGGTTGGTTTTGCAAGAAAAACGCGGCCACAGCGCGGCGGCCGCCCCTCTTTTACGCCTTGTCGGATCAAATCCGATCGGCTTCGGTCAAACGCCTTGCTCAGCCGCCCCAGCGGGACAGGAAGCCGCGCCAGCCGCCCGCTTGCCGCTCGGACCGACCGCTTTGTTCCGCGAAATCGTCCGCCACGGCATCGTCTTCGATGCCTGGATCGTCAGGTGGGCGGACAATGGGGATGACGGGTGGAATGCGGGACGTGCCGGTTTTCGGCATCTCGTGCCGCTGCCGGAACACCGGCGTAGAACTCGGCTCTTCCGGCTCAGAAGCGGGCGGGATCGTCTTGATTTCAGCCTGATCGATAACGGCAGAGTCTGCCGGAGGATCAGGGGGCGTATTGTCCTGGGCTGGCGGCTGAGCCGCCTCGGCTTGAGCCTCGCGGGGCGGCTCGACCTGCCGCGGCGCTGAAACGGCTTCATCGAATTCGGCCATATCGATGGCCTCGCCTTTGTCTGAGGGCAATGCGGCCACCGGCGTCTGCCATTGGAACGCATCAAGCCTGCCCGACACCGGTGACACCGGCCGCCATCGATCACTGACATAGCCGTCGGCGGTCCAAACCGGGTCATGCCGCGCGCGCACCGCGCGCAAGGTCCACGCGCGCGCGCGGCCGCTGTCGCCGTGCTCGTTGCGCTCGATCTCCGCCATGAGCATAGCGACTCGTTGTGTCGGCGCGGCGATGAACGGCGCCAAAGCCTCGCGCGCGCGGCTAAATTCCGAGGCATCGATCGCAGCGCGCGCAACCGCGAGCGCTCCCTCGATATGGCCGGGCGTCTTGGCCGCCAACGTCTCTATCCGCACCAGTCGCTGGCGGGCGGAATCGCCGAGTCTGACATGCGCGTAGGCATCGGCCAGATCAGGATGTGGATGCGCAATCCACGCCGATTCCACGATTCGCATGGCATGCCGCACCTGATGCGCTTCGCTCTCGTATTTGCTGGCGAGCACCGCGGCCGGCACCAGCGTCGGCGCGAGCTTTATGGCTTCCATCACGCTGCTGCGTGACAGATCGCGATCGGCCTTTTCGGTTTCAAGCGCGCGCGCCGTCAGCAGAACGCCGCGCTGACGCCGATAGACGGACTTGTCGATCAGGCCCGCGGACAGATTGTTGTCGAGGATCGCCAGCGCCCCATTCCAGTCGCCCCTCGCGCAGCGAAATCCAAGCACGGCATGCGACGCCC
The DNA here is from genome assembly GCA_045811665.1 of Bradyrhizobium sp. Classification (GTDB taxonomy): domain Bacteria; phylum Pseudomonadota; class Alphaproteobacteria; order Rhizobiales; family Xanthobacteraceae; genus Bradyrhizobium. The sequence goes on along the minus strand of JBJMTO010000184.1, from coordinate 6,636 downwards.
AGGTCGACGCCGGCGAAAGCTTCAGCGCTTCTTCCGCGATCATCACGGCGCCGAGCGGATCGTCGGCGCGCTGCGCTTCAATGAAAAGGCCGCGCAGGCCCAACAGCCGCGTGTCATCGCGCTCGGCCATCGCGCGAAACGCAGCGTTCGCCGCGTCGCGATTGCCTTCGAGCTGCGCCGATTGTGCGTGCAGCAAAAGCGCCAGCGGATCGTTTGAGGCGTGTTTACGCGCCGTGGCCGCATGCGCCCGCGCAGCCTTGCTGTCGCCGTGACCGACGGCGAGCAGTCCGTGAGTAATGGCGTGCCGGCCTCGTCCGCGCCGCCGCTCGCGCCGGCTGCGCCGGACCTTTTCCGGCGCGCGCCACAGCCCCCTGAGCATGCTCCAAAGAAGCATGGCGGCGACGATGGCGATGCCTATTCCCAGTGCGAACACCGGCAAGGAGGTTTGTATGCGCCAGCCGGCCCAGGACAGAACGACCTCGCCGGGTTGATCAGCGACCCAAGCCGCGCCAGCGGCCGCGGCTGCAATCAACAGCAGAAACAGAACGCTTCGATACATTGGGTTCCTATGGCGCTGGTTTGGCGAGCGCCGTCATGGCGTCTGTCGCGAATTGACGGGATGCGGCGAGTGCCCGATCGCGGGCATCGGTTTTTTCAATCCATTCTTGTGCGGGAGCGCGATCGGCGGACGCCAGGGTTTTCAGTTCACGGCGCGCTTCATTGTAGTCGTTCCGCAGAGCGGCCGCGGTGGCGCGAGCGACCACATTGCCGCGCTCATTGCCCACAGCATCGGTGCGTTCGATCCGTACCAGTTTTGCGGCTCCCGCCTGCAACCGATCGACCAGGCTCGATCCGGCGACAGCTTTCTCGTCACGCGGCGACAATTTCGGCACCAGCGCCAGCAACTCCCGGCTGAGGACAGCCGCGCTCGGCACGCCAGAGGTCGCGAAACTTTCCAAAGGCTTCAGCAGGTCCGGATTTGGCGCCAGCGATTTCGCGGTGGCCAATGCAGGGGAATAGGCGTCCCCGGTCCTGACGAGGACGTCCAGCAGCGCGGCGGCAACAATGCGGCGCAGCGGCACGTCGTCACCCGGCTTGGCGCTCTCCTGCGCGAGCGCCGCGCTCTGCGCCCGCGTGGCGCGTTCGAGTCCCGCGATGCGCTCGTTGATGTCAGAAAGGTCGGGCGCTGGGGCACTTGGGCGCGGTACAGATTTGAGCTCGTTCACCGCAGCGCCGACCTTTTCAGATTCCGCGCGCACCCCGCCGAGTTCGGCCCGGACTGCGTTGACCGATTTTTCCAGCGCGTCGATCCGCGCAGCGGCGGCCGCGTCCAGCGGCGAGGCAGCCGGCTTGCTCGCCTTGGATTCGACATTGGCGATTCGCGCGGCGAGATCGTCGACAGCGGCGGCGCTGACGGCAGGAGCCGGGAGCGCCCCCTGCGAAGCGAATTCTCCCGGCCCTCCCAAATACCATGCCAGGGCTGTTACCAGCGCGGCCGCGCAGGCGCCCGAAACGGCGCCGCCGATAACCGCGGAACGCAGCGATGCGTTGCGCGAACCCTCGAGAGAAGGTGCTGGCTCAGGTTCCGCGGCGCTATTTGGTTGTTCGCCCGGCACCTCCGTGGCTTCGAGATCGATGGTCGGAGGGTCGCGCTTCGCGCGCCCTGAATCCGGCGACGGTTCGATTTCTTCGGGCCTGCTACCGGCCATTCCTGCGGTCCCCTTTCAGTCGATGGCAAACCTCACTCCGATGGAGTCCGGAGCGAGTCTCCCTGTTCGTTTTATGGCCGATCGGCACAGGCGTCTGTTCCAAAGATGCTGCCCACTTCTAGCGCGTTAAGCGGCGCAAAGCACGATCAAGCGTCTCGAACAAGGCATTTTCATCGGGTGAGCCCGCCGCCATGACTTGCATCGCACCGGCATCCCGCATCACCACCGCAACGCCATCCGAGATGCAGCATTGAGGGATCGCCAATGCCGAGATCTCGATCCCGGCGTTACGCACGGCATCGACGAATGCGCGCGCGCTGCGCCGCGAATAATGCAGCACGGCCTCGACCCGGTTGGCTGCAAACGCCTCGCAGGTCTCGCGCGGAAGCCCCGGGACCGGTGACATCCGATAGGTGGTGTGGGTCACGACGGTGAACCCGCGATCCCCTAGTTCCCCCGCGAGATCCCGCGCCAGATCGGCCCCAGCCAAATACAGCAAAGGACGTGATTTCTGCAGCTCCTTCTTTTTGACCGAAGCCGACAAGAGATCTCGCAAGTTGCCGGCTTCCCCGTTTGCCGAAATCACATTTTCGAAGCCGAACCCGCGCGCCACCGATGCGGTATGTTCGCCAACCGCAAACACAGGCAGGTTCAGCAGCTTGCGGTTTTTTAGCGAAGGGTTGAGGCCGCGCACGGCATTGGCGCTGGTGACGATGAGCGCGCCATAATCACCATCATCATCGTTAGGGAAAGCGACCGGTTCGAACCGCAGCATGGGCGCTCGCAGCACCTCGAACCCTCTGGCGCGCAGTGCCGAGGCTGTGCCCTCGTCGTCGGGATGCGGGCGGGTGACGAGAACGGCCATGCGCCAATCTCTAAAGCCCCCCGGGTTTCGCAGCAACGGATGATTGCACTTTGCAAGGCCGCAATGCTAACCGGGATACACGGGAAACCTTGGCTTTTTCCGGTACCTGATCGCCGTTCCGAATTATCCTCGGGGGAATCGCGAAGCCCCTCATCACGCAAGAGCTCGCATTGAACGACCAAACCTCGACCCTGGTGCTTGGAATCGAAACCACCTGCGATGAAACCGCCGCCGCCGTGGTCGAGCGAACAGGCGACGGGTCGGGCCGAATTCTGTCCGACATCGTGCGCTCGCAAACGCAAGAGCACGCCCGGTTCGGCGGCGTCGTTCCCGAGATCGCTGCCCGCGCCCATGTCGATGTGCTGGACGGCATTGTCGAACGGGCAATGAAACAAGCAGGCGTCCGCTTTCCGCAGCTTTCCGCTGTCGCGGCAGCAGCGGGACCCGGCCTCATCGGCGGAGTGATCGTCGGCCTGACCACCGCCAAGGCGATCGCGATGGTGCATGACACCCCGCTGATCGCGGTCAATCATCTGGAAGCCCACGCGCTGACGCCGCGCCTGACCGGTCCGCTGGCGTTTCCATATTGCCTGTTTCTCGCGTCCGGCGGTCACACCCAGATCGTCGCCGTTGTGGGGGTCGGAAAATATGTCCGCCTCGGCACCACCCTCGACGACGCCATGGGCGAGGCCTTCGACAAGGTCGCGAAGATGTTGGGCCTGCCCTATCCCGGTGGCCCGGAGGTCGAGCGCGCGGCTGCCGCGGGAAACCCGAAGCGCTTTGCTTTTCCTCGCCCCATGCTGGGACGGAGCGAAGCTCATTTCTCGCTGTCGGGATTGAAGACTGCGGTGCGCAACGAGGCCAGTCGGCTCGATCCGATCGAGCAGCAAGATATCAGCGATCTCTGCGCCGGATTTCAGGCGGCGGTGCTGGAATCGACCTCCGACCGATTGAGCGTGGGCCTGCGGCTGTTTCATGAACAGTTCGGTCCGCCACGCGCCCTGGTCGCGGCCGGTGGCGTTGCCGCCAATCAGGCCATTCGCGGCGCGTTGCAGGAAGTCGCCGCCAGCGCACAGACTACCCTGATCATCCCGCCGCCGGCGCTTTGCACCGACAACGGCGCCATGATCGCATGGGCGGGCGCTGAGCGGCTGGCCCTTGGATTGATCGATGGAATGGACGCTGCCCCTCGCGCAAGGTGGCTGCTCGATGCCGGCGCAACCGCCCCGGCGGGCTTTTCCAACACGCGCGCCGCTTTTTAACGGAAGGTCTTCGATGCCCTCTTACCAGTCGGTGGCGGTGATCGGAGCGGGCGCGTGGGGTACCGCGTTGGCGGCGGTCGCGGGGCGAGCGGGGCGTGACGTCATCCTCTATGCGCGCGATGCCGCCGCCGGCGCTGAGATCGCAGCGTCGCGAACAAATCCAAAATTGCCACAGGCCCGATTGGATGCTCGCATCGTTGTGACCAGCGACATCGCGTTGGCCGCTCAGGCGGACATTATCCTGGTCGCCACGCCGGCGCAGAACTTGCGTCAGGTGGTGACCGAGCTGGCGCCTCATGTCGTCATAGCGAGGCCGATCATCGCCTGCGCCAAGGGCATCGAGCGCGGCACCCACAAGTTCATGACCGAAGTGATCGCGGAAGCAGCGCCCGCGGCGAGGCCGGCTATCCTTTCGGGCCCGGGCTTTGCCGAGGACGTGGCGCGGGGCCTTCCGACCGCGGTTACTTTGGCCGCATACGACCAGGAACTTGCCGGCGCCCTGGTGCAGGCGCTGGGCTCGACGTCCTTCAGGCCCTATCACACCTCCGATGTTCGCGGCGTCGAAATCGGCGGCGCCGCGAAAAACGTGCTGGCGATTGCGGCGGGCATCGTGATCGGGCGAGAGATGGGCGCCTCCGCGCTGGCAGCGTTGACGACGCGCGGCTTCAGCGAGTTGATGCGGCTCGGGCGCGCTTGCGGTGCACGTAGCGAAACCCTGGCCGGACTTTCGGGCCTGGGCGACCTGGTTCTGAGCTGCGCGAGCCCGCAATCGCGGAACCTTGCGCTCGGGATTGCGCTCGGGCGCGGCGAGCAGCCACCTCGCGGCCGGCTAGCCGAGGGCGAGTTTACCGCGCCGGTGCTGGCCGAATTGGCGGCCTCGCAGAATATCGATATGCCCGTGTCGAACGCGGTTGCCGCCATCCTGAGCGGCGCGGTGACGATTGATGCCGCGATCGAAAGCCTGCTGACGCGGCCTTTCAAGGCGGAGGGATGATGATGGCCTACTGGCTGGTTAAATCCGAACCTTCAAGCTGGTCATGGGATCAGCAGGTCGCCAGGGGAGCCAAAGGCGAAGCCTGGACCGGCGTGCGCAATTTCACCGCCCGGCAGAATCTCGTGAAGATGAAGAAAGGCGACCGCGCCTTCTTCTATCATTCCAATGAGGGCAAGGAGATCGTCGGGATTGCCGAGATCATCAAGGAAGCCTATCCCGATCCTACCGACAAGACCGGCAAGTTCGTCTGCGTCGACATCAAGGCCGATAAGCCGTTGGCGACCCCGGTCACGATGGCCGCGATCAAGGCTGACAAGCGGTTGGCGGACATGGCGCTGGTGAAATATTCGCGGCTATCGGTTCAGCCCGTGACGGCAGAGGAATGGAAGATCGTGTGCAAGATGGGCGGGGTTTGAGCGTCTGGCCTCTGCGCGAGCCGTGATTCAGGCGCGGGTCGCGTGAAGCCGTTACGCAGCCGCGGCGGTCACCACTTGCGCCAGAAGCTGCTCGCGTTTGGATTGCGAACGGTAACCCTTCATTGTCGCGGCGAAGCGTTCGAGGATGCCGTCTTCGAACGCAGTGACGATGGTGTCATGGACGTAACTTTTCCGGCAGATCGCGGGCGTGTTGGAAAGTTCATCCGCCGCCGCGCGCACCGCCTCGAGGACCTGCTTGCGGCGGCCGCGGGCGCTTGCGGCCGGCGAAATCCGCGACAGGGATTCCAGCACCACCGCCGATGCCATCAGCGTGCGGAAATCCTTCAGCGAGATCTTGATGCCAGCGATCTCGCGCAGGAATGCGTTGACCTGCGTCGTCGAGACCGCGCGGATGGTGCCGGAACCATCGCGATACTGGAACATGCGTTTGCCCGGCAGACTCCGAAGAATACCGATCGCGCGAACCAGCTTGGCCGCATCGCATTCCTTGCGAACCGCCTTGCCGCCCTTGGCCTTGAAGCTGAGCACGAGCGAGTCGTCTTCCAGCATTACGTTGGACTTCAAAAGCGTGGTGGCGCCGCGCGTCCCGTTGAGGCGGGCGTACGACTCGTTGCCGGGACGGATTGCGGTGCGCGCGATCAACTCGATCACCGCGGCAAGCGCGAATTCGCGGGTCGGGGCATCCCCGGAAAGATGCGCCGAGACGTTGCGGCGGATTTTCGGTAACGCCGCGACCAGTCGGGCCAGGCGGTGCGCCTTGCGCTGCTCGCGGACCTTTTCCCAGTCGGAATGATAGCGATATTGCAACCGGCCCGCGGCGTCGCGGCCGACCGCCTGAAGATGAGAGTTCGGGTCCGGCGAATAGCGCACTTCGGCATAGGCCGGGGGTACTGCCATCGAATGCAGGCGCTTGATCGTGCCCGTATGCCGAATCGCGCGGCCATCTGCCCGAACGAATGAATAGCTTTTTCCCCGCTTGATGCGGCGGATCGTCAATTCGTTCTGGTCTCCGAGCTTGAGGCCAAGTTCCTTGGCGAGGGTCTCGACGCTTCCGGGGTGCCCCGATGTGGCGCTCACAACGGCATCGGCGGAAGCAGACTCAGGCGCCTCAAGATTCTGCTGATCCATCATGTGCTTAGACGCCTCGCTCCACTGCACCCTGCTAATGCCGGTTGTTGAACTTTTGTTCCGGCAGGCGGCTTTCACCCAGGGCACGCCATTTAGGGGTTTATTCCTTGCAGCGCTAGCCCGTTCCCAGGCGCTGCAAGTATAATAATACCTCAAATCGGGCTGGATCGTTGGTGACGGGGCTATTTTCGACTGCCTGGAAACGCGATTGTGATAGCCGCGGACGCCCGGACCGGCGCTT
>JBJMTO010000183.1:0-11582 GCA_045811665.1 Bradyrhizobium sp. | reverse complement strand
GAACTCGCGCTGGCTGAGATCAAGGGCGCGATCCTGGCGAAGCTGCGCCTTGCCATCGGCAAGGATGCGGGCATGGCCACCAAGCACGACTGGTACCAGGCCGCGGCGCTGGCGCTGCGCGACCGCATCGTGCATCGCTGGGTCACGACCGACAAGCAGAGCTACGACGCGGGTCGCAAGCGGGTATATTATTTCAGCCTCGAATTTCTGATCGGTCGACTATTTACGGACGCGCTGAACAACATGGGGCTGTTGCCGCTGTTCGAGGCCGCGCTTGGCGATCTTGGCGTCGGCTTGGCTGAATTGCGTAAATGCGAGCCTGACGCCGCGCTGGGCAACGGCGGGCTGGGGCGGCTGGCGGCGTGTTTCATGGAGAGCATGGCGACGCTTGCAATTCCCGCCATCGGCTACGGCATTCGCTACGATTTCGGACTGTTCCGCCAGATCATCGCGCATGGCTGGCAGCAAGAATATCCCGACGAGTGGCTGAGCTTCGGCAACCCCTGGGAATTCCAACGCTCCGAGGTGGTCTATCACGTTCATTTCGGCGGCGGTGTCGAGCACGTCGAAAACAAGGGACGGGACCACGCGATATGGCATCCCGCAGAGACGGTCGAGGCAGTCGCCTACGACACCCCGATCGTGGGTTGGCGCGGCCAGCACGTCAACGCGCTGCGGCTGTGGTCGGCGCGCTCGCCCGATCCGCTCAAGCTCGACGTCTTCAACACCGGCGATTACCTCGGCGCCAGCGCCGAGGAGGCGCGCGCGGAAGCCATCTGCAAATTCCTCTATCCAAACGACGAGAGTCCGGCGGGGCGCGAACTGCGGCTGCGCCAGGAATATTTCTTCGTCTCGGCCTCGCTGCAGGATCTCGTCAGCCGCCATCTCGCCTCCGACGGACAGTTGCGTGGTCTTGCGGCAAAGGCTGCGGTGCAGCTCAACGACACCCACCCCAGCCTTGCCGTGGCCGAACTGATGCGAATTCTGGTCGATCTCCATAATTTCCGCTGGGAGAAAGCATGGCAGATCACGGTCGCGACACTGTCTTACACCAATCATACGCTGCTGCCCGAAGCGCTCGAAACCTGGCCGGTCGAACTGTTCGAGCGGTTGTTGCCGCGCCACCTGGAGATCATTTACCGGATCAATGTCGCGCACCTGGCGCTGGCCGATGAGCGCGCACCGGGGGACGTCGAGTTCAGGGCTTCGGTTTCCCTGATTGACGAGAAGTCCGGCCGCAGAGTGAGGATGGGCCAGCTGGCATTCGTCGGATCGCACCGCATCAACGGCGTTTCGGCCATGCACTCCGAGTTGATGAAGGAGACCGTATTTCACGAACTCAATCAGCTTTATCCCGGCCGCATCACCAACAAGACCAACGGAATCACTTTCCGCCGTTGGCTGATGCTTGCCAATCCGAGATTGACGGACCTGTTGCGCGATGTATGCGGCGAAGCCGTGCTCGATGACCCGACGCTGCTTGCAGATCTCGAGGCCCGTGCCAGCGACAACGCCTTCCAGCAGCAATTCCGCACCGTTAAGCGGCATAACAAAATCGCGCTCGCGCGGCTCATCTGGGAACGGCTTCACATCGTGGTCGATCCGAACGCGTTGTTCGACGTTCAGATCAAGCGCATCCACGAGTACAAGCGACAGCTACTCAATGTCCTCGAAGCGGTGGCCCTTTATCATGCGATCAAGGACGAGCCCCAGCGCGATTGGGTGCCGCGGGTAAAAATATTCGCGGGTAAGGCCGCGGCGAGCTACCGTTACGCGAAGCTGATCATCAAGCTGATCAACGACGTGGCCGAGGTCGTCAACAACGATCCCGTGATCGACGGCCGGCTTAAGGTCGCGTTCCTGCCCGACTACAATGTAAGTCTGGCGGAAGTGATCATCCCCGCCGCCGACCTGTCCGAACAGATATCGACCGCAGGCATGGAGGCCTCCGGCACCGGCAACATGAAGCTGGCGCTGAATGGCGCGCTCACGATCGGCACGCTGGACGGCGCCAACATCGAAATTCGCGATCATGTCGGCCCCGAAAACATCGCGATCTTCGGCATGGACGCGGCCGAAGTGGTGGCGCGGCGCGGACAGGGGCTGGACGCGACCGACCTGATCAGGCGGTCGCCGCGGCTTTCCCGCGCTGTGAACGCCATTGGAGCCGGCGAATTCTCGCCCGGCGAACGCGGCCGGTTCGAATCGATTGCCCACGCCTTGCGGCATCTCGACCACTACATGGTAAGCGCGGATTTCGATTCCTATTACGAGTGCCAGCGCGGCGTGGATGCGCGTTGGCAGGTCGTGCCGGCCTGGACACGAGCGTCTATCCTAAATGTCGCGCGAATGCCGTGGTTCTCCTCAGACCGAACCATCCGCGAATATGCGCAGGATGTCTGGAATGTGCCGGTGCCCGCACCGAAGGCCGTCAAGGAAGCCGGCGTGCAGCGGGCGTGGCCGCGATGAGCGCGCTGCGCTCACGCGAGGGACCGCTCTATCCACCGTCGTCATTGCGAGCGCAGCGAAGCAATCCAGCTTCATTTGCATTGCACGTCGGACATGTCCGCGCCGCGACACCTCAACGCGCGCCACTAATCCCCGCATCGGCCGGCTGGGGCGCGACTGCTTCCCCCACCGCCGATATTTGTGGTTATGGCCTCCCCGCCTGCGCGGCGACCACGATGGGTGGAGCGGTCATGAACAGCGAGGTCGAGGTGGCAGGCCGCCTCTCAACCCTCCGCGGCGCTAACACCTGAATAAACCAGCCCTGCCGGCGGGGTCATTGAATTGGGCGGCGGGAGCCACGATACTGCGCATCCGAAAAGGCACAATCGCCCGAGTGACCCACAGGTGAATACGACTCATGCTTGCCAGGACCGAGCACCTCTTTGACGAAGCCACGAGGGTGAGCCCCGGTGACAGCCGGTGGCAGGGACAAACCAGCGATGATTACTGGGCGTTCGTCGGTCCCTTCGGCGGCGCCACCGCGGCCACCATCCTGCGGGCCATGATCGACCATCCCGAACGAGCCGGTGACCCGCTGTCGCTGACCGTCAATTATTGCGCGCCGATCGCGGCAGGCGCTTTCGATCTTGACGTTCGCCTGGTCAAAGCCAATCGCTCGACCCAGCATTGGTGTGTCGAGCTAACGCAAGATGGCGGCGATGTAGCCACGCTTGCCACGGCCGTGTTCGCGGAGCGCCGGCCTTCATGGTCGCACCAGCCGGCGAAGTTTCCGCAGGCCCGGCCGTTCGACCAGATCCTGCCTTATTCAAAGGTCGCCGCGCCCTGGGTCAAGCAGTATGATTTTCGCTTCGTCGAGGGCGAGCCGGATTTCGGATCCAAAAAGGATATACCGGCAAGCGCGTTTTCCAAGCTATGGATCGGTGACCGTGTGCCCCGACAAATCGACGCCTTGTCGCTGATGTCGATGTCGGATGCGTTCTTCGGCAGGGTATTTCATGCCCGGCGGGAGTTGGTGCCGTTCGGCACGGTATCGCTGACGACCTATTTCCATACCGACATGGAAGATTTAGCGCGTGAGCAAATAACTCGCGTTCTCGCGACCGCCGATGCCAGGATCTTTCACCGGAGTTATGGCGATCAGGTCGGCGAACTCTGGTCCTCGGGGGGACGTTTGTTGGCAACCACGCATCAGATTGCGTATTTCAAGGCGTAGGCGCGCGCAGCCGCTCGCTTCTTGATGCGTTCACAGCTGCAGTGCTGAGCCTGTGGGCGCAGGCTCTCTCATCATCAGAGCCCAGCCGAGCCCACGTAGTTCTACGGTCGGCGGATTAAGGCCACCCTCATGAAGGTATGGCTAATCCTTGAGCGGCTCGCGCCCGCATCAAGGACCGAATATGGTTGCATCTGGTTTGTTTCGTCTTGCCCTGCTCGGTTCGGTTGTAACGGCCGCCACCGGCGGCTTGCTATGTTTTGGAGATCTTAGCTTTGGCGCAGCCATTGTCGGAGAAACGCGCCGCGCGGAGCCGGTCGCGAAAGGTGCGCTCGCCCTCGACGCGATGAAAGCCCAGTATCGGCGACCCGCCTTGATCCCGTTCCCGAGAGATAATCCCTACACGCCCCAGAAAGTATCGCTCGGCAAGAAATTGTATTTCGATACGCGTCTTTCCATCACCTCAGCCCAATCCTGCGCCAGTTGCCACAGTCCCGCCTTTGGTTGGGGAGACGGACTAGCCGTCGGCGTCGGTCATGGAATGGCGAAACTGGGCCGCCGTTCTCCAACCGTCGTCAATGGCGCCTGGGGCGCCATCTTCATGTGGGACGGTCGGCTCGCCACGCTTGAAGAGCAGGCGCTCGGCCCCATCCAGTCTCCGGGTGAAATGAACATGCCGCTCGAGCACCTGATGGAGCGGCTTTCATCGATCGCTGAATATAAGCCGCTGTTCGCGGCGGCCTTCCCGAACGAAAAAATGAGCATCGCTACGCTCGCCAAGGCGATTTCGACCTACGAACGCACGTTGGTGTCCGAACGGGCTCCATTCGATGCCTGGATCGAAGGAAACGAGCAAGCAATTTCAGAAGAAGCGAAGCGCGGTTTCGCTCTGTTCAACACCAAGGCCCAGTGCTCGTCGTGCCATGAAGGCTGGAACTTCACCAATGACGGGTTTCAGGACATCGGCCTTGCAAGCGCGGACATCGGCCGGGGAGAATTCATGACCGGCGTTGTCAAAATGATGCACGCCTTCAAGACACCAGGCCTGCGCGAAATCAGCAGACGCGGTCCTTACATGCATGACGGCTCAATCGGCACTCTCGAGGAGGTGATCGAGCACTATGACCGCGGTGGTGTCGACCGGCCGAGCCGCTCGGATCTGATGAAGCCACTGGGTCTTACGGTGCAGGAAAAATCCGATCTGGTGGTGTTCATGAATACGCTGACGAGCAATCTGGACCCAACCATCATGCCAGTTCTGCCTCGCTAAACCTTACACTTACCGTGCAGGAGCACGCCCATGCGCAAGTTAGCCTCTCTTACGATTGTCGTTCTATCGGGCCTTACCGTCGGCGCGCTGGCCGCCAACCTGACCATCACGCAAAAGGGCCGCCTGTTCTCGTCCGAAAGCGTGACGATCAAGAAAGGCGACGCCCTCACCTTCGTTAACGACGATACCGTGCCCCACAACATCGTTTCGACGAGCAAGGGTAACGAGTTCAACCTGGGCTCACAGCCTCCCGGTGCTTCCACCGACGTGACTTTCAAGGAACCGGGCGACGCACAGATCGTCTGCGCGATACACCCCCGCATGAAGATGACGGTGAAAATTACAGACTAGTTGGTCGCGCAGATCGCCGGAGCATCACTTATGTCAATCCGCTACAAGTTCTTCGGCGCCTTCAGCGTCATTATCGCCCTTGCATGCGGGCTGGCGTTCTACGGCATTCGGGGGATCTCCACCTCGGGCGACCTCGTCGTGCGCCTTTACGACGGCCCGCTGATGGCAATCAACCACGCCCGCTCCGCGCATGCCGCGTTGAACGAGGCCCGCGCCGTCATGCAGCGAAGCCTCGGCTCCAATGGACAGGATGGGACAATCGCCAAACTGGAAAAGCTGCTCGCCGATATTGCGGAGGATCTCAAGGTCGTACGGGCGCGAGCCAGCAGCAGCGATGTCGTCGCGGCTTTGGAGCAGGCCGAAGCGAAATTCCGAGACTGGTCTACAGCGGGACTGACGATCATCAAACCAACTCCAACCGGGCAGACCGCAATCCCCCTGAACTTCCTGGTTTTGCAGAAAGGCGACGCTACGGTTGCGGCATTTGATGATTTGGTGGAAATGGCCGCTGCATACGGGTTCAACTTCCGCAGTGAGGCAGAGGCGTCCGTCGCCGCCGCGCGAACCAACATGCTGGCGCTGGCGATTGGCACGGCGTTGTTTGGGTTGATCCTTGCCGCAGCGTTTGCCTACTCCACCAGCAAGCCGATCTCCGCCGCCATGCACATCGCCCGGCGCGTAGCCGCCGGAACCTTTACGGACCGGATCGAAGTTCGTCGCCGCGATGAGCTTGGTGAACTTCTGAAGTCGCTCGCAGTGATGCAAACCAGCCTGAAAGATCGGGCCGACCAGGATTTCGCCCTGATGCAGACGAAAGATGCGGCCAATGCGGAGCAAGTCAGCCGGCGGACGCGCATGGAAGCAGAAATAGAAACCTTCCGTTCCAGCATCAGCTCCGTCCTCGCCAACGCGGACGAAGTGACCGAGGAATTGAGCAGGACGGCGCGAACCTTGTCATCTATGGCACAGACGACCGGCAAACAGTCGATCGAGACATCGTCGAGCGCCAGCGAAACATCCGCCAACCTCCACTCGGTCTCGACCGCAGCAGACCAGCTGGGCGATTCGGTGCAGGCCATTGAAGGACAACTTCAGGAAGCGACAGGCATCGTGAGACGAGCTTCGAGCATGGCCGACGAGGCAAACCAGACCATGGGAGTGCTTACCACTGCGGCCCAGCATATCGATGACGTGGTCGGCTTCATCCGAAATATTGCCGGTCAGACCAACCTTTTGGCCCTCAATGCCACTATCGAGGCTGCACGGGCCGGTGAAGCCGGACGAGGTTTCTCCGTCGTAGCATCCGAAGTGAAAGGCCTTGCCATTCAGACGGCGAAGGCGACCGAAGAAATCTCGTCTCAAATTGCAGAGGTACAGTTGGCCACCAAGCGCGCGGTGGACAACGTCGGAGCCATTACCGCGGTCATGAACGAGATCGATGCCTTCACCGCTACCATAGCTACCGCAGTGAACCTGCAGAATGCCGCGGCCGCGCAGATAACGGAGAATATTCGACAGGCAGCCGCCGGAACAGCCAACGTCGCGCAGGGCATTGCGGGAACGGCCGCTGCAAGCGAGAACGCCACCCATTCGGCAGAGTTGATACTCCGCTCGGCAAATGACCTTTCCAGCCAGGCTGCGGAGTTGCGCTGCTCTGTCGATCGATTCCTCTCAAACGTAGCGGCATAAAGGGCAGCTCGCGAATGTGCTTATGCCGCTACCTGATTGCTCTGCGTATCTCTTGAGTACGGTGAAAGACTCCTTCGAGGACCGATCATGCGTCCATCTTGGTTTAGGATAATCGGCCAGGGGGTGGCAGTGGTCACCCTCGGCACCGCGATCGGTTCCGGAACCCTCAGCTTCGGCGCAGCGATCGTGGGAGAAACGCGCCACGCAAAAATCGAGGCCTCCTCCGCCCTCGCCACGGATGCGCTGAAGGCAGAGTATAAGCGACCGGCCGCTATCCCATTCCCCGACAGTAATCCGTACACACCTGAAAAGGCATTGTTGGGAAAAAAACTATATTTCGATACGCGTCTGTCGATTACATCAGCTCAGTCCTGCGCTAGTTGTCACAATCCGGGTTTGGGCTGGGGAGACGGTCTGACCGTCGGCGTCGGTCATGGCATGGCCAAGCTGGGGCGGCGCTCGCCGACGATCGTCAATGCCGCCTGGGGCGCTGCCTTTATGTGGGACGGCGTAGCGCCCGACCTTGAAGAGCAAGCGTTGATAGCAATCAAACGTCCCGTCGTGATGAACCTGCCGCTCGATCAAGTGGTGCAACGGCTCTCATCGATCGGCGAATACAAGCCGCTTTTTGCGGCAGCTTTTCCTGGGGAGGAAATCGGTACCGTTACCCTGGCAAAGGCCATTGCGACCTACGAACGCACCATCGTTTCCGAACGAGCTCCTTTCGACGCCTGGATCGAGGGGGACGAGAAAGCCATCTCCGAGGAAGCAAAGCGTGGCTTCGCGCTGTTCAACACCAAGGCGCAGTGCTCATCGTGCCATGAAGGCTGGAGTTTCACCAACGACGGCTTTCATGACATCGGCCTATCACACGATCATCCCGGTCGCGCAAACATCGTACGCGACGTCGTCAAGATGAAGCACGCGTACAAAACGCCCGGCCTGCGCGAGCTCACAAAACGGGGCCCATACATGCACAATGGATCGATTGCTACCCTCGAGCAGGTGATCGAACATTACAATCAGGGCGGCATCGACCGGCCGAGTCGCTCGGACCTGATCAAGCCACTTGGTCTTACAGCGCAGGAAAAGCTTGATCTTGTTGCCTTCCTGAACACTTTGACGAGCGATCTCGATCCCACCGCCATGCCGGTCCTGCCGCGTTGAAACTTCCAATGCTGGCGCGAACCGCCGGCCACGAAGGCGCCCGTTTTAACGTTGCAAGACACAGCGACCGAACTGCGCCCGTCGCCCGCCCGCTCCATCTGAACTTCCCACCAAAATACAAGGCGGCCTCGCGACCGCCCTTTGTCTAGTCAGTCGATCAGCCGGAGTTCACTCCGCGGCGAGTTTGACTTCCGGCGCCGCTGCACGGACATCGGCGTCGACCTGAGCCTCAAATTTTGCGAAATTCTTCTGGAACATGGCCACCAACGCACGCGCGGTCTTGTCGAAGTCCGCCTTGTCCTTCCAGGTGTTGATCGGATCGAGGATTTCGCTGGGAACGCCAGGCAGCGCGCTCGGGACCGCAAAGCCGAAATACTTATCGGTACGGAATTCCACCGTACGCAATGAGCCGTCAAGCGCCGCCGTCAACAAAGCGCGCGTCACCTGGATCGGCATCCGGCTGCCGGTCCCGAACTTCCCGCCGGTCCACCCGGTATTGACCAGCCAGCAATCGACGTTGTGGCGCGCGATCAGCTCACGCAGCATGTTGCCGTAGACCGACGGGTCAAGCGGCAGGAACGGCGAGCCAAAACAGGTGGAGAATTCCGGCTGCGGCTCCGAGCCGAGACCGCGCTCGGTACCCGCGACTTTGGCGGTGTAACCGGACAGGAAGTGATACATGGCCTGGGCCGGCGAAAGCTTGGCAATCGGCGGCAACACGCCGAACGCATCAGCAGCCAGCATCACCACATTCTTCGGGTGGCCGGCGCGGCCGGTGCGGGAGGCGTTGGGGATGAAGTCCAGCGGATATGCCGAGCGGGTGTTCTCGGTTTTCGAGCCGTCGTCGAAATCGGGTACGCGAGTGTCCTCATCGAGGACCACGTTCTCGAGAACCGCGCCGAAGCGTCTGCTGGCGGCGTAAATCTCGGGTTCGGCCTCTTTCGACAGCTTGATGCATTTGGCGTAGCAGCCGCCTTCGAAGTTGAAGATGCCATCACCGCCCCAGCCGTGCTCGTCATCGCCGATCAACGTGCGCTTCGGATCCGCCGAAAGCGTGGTTTTCCCGGTGCCGGACAGGCCGAAGAAGATCGCAGCGTCGCCCTTGGGTCCGACGTTGGCCGAGCAGTGCATCGGCATCACGCCCTTTTCAGGCAAATAATAATTGAGCGTGGTGAACACCGACTTCTTCATCTCGCCGGCATAGTAAGACCCGCCGATCAGGACGATCTTGCGGGCGAAATCGATCGCGACCACGTTCTCGGAGCGCACCCCATGACGTTTAGGGTCGGCCCTGAAGCTTGGCATGTCGATAATGGTGAGTTCAGGCACGAAGTCCGGGAGCGCCGACAGTTCGGGCCGGATCAGCAGCGTGCGGATGAACAGCGAATGCCAGGCGAGTTCGGTGAAGACGCGCGTCTTGATCTGAAAACCGGGATTGGCGCCGCCGTACAGGTCCTGCCCGAACAGGGTCTTTCCTTCGGCATGCCTCATGAAGTCGGCGTAGAGCGCCTGGAATTGATCCGACGTGATCGACTGGTTGCCGGCCCACCACATCTTGTCGGTGGTGGCGTCGCGAACCGTAAACTTGTCCTTTGGGCTGCGGCCGGTGAAGTCGCCGGTGTCGGCGCACAGCGCACCGTCCGCGGACAGCACCGCTTCGCCTGCGGCCAGTGAGTATTGATAGAGCTGCGGCGCTCCGAGATTCCAATGCACGCTTTTGAGATTCTTTAAGCCGAATTTATCGGCGCCAAAGGCACCGTTTCGAATACCCGTCTCTTGCACGGAAGACTCCTCCTCGAACCCGCGTGTCTCGTTGCGCGAATGCCGCCTAAACGCGCCCGTATCGCGGTGACCTTCAATATAGCCTTGCGGCCTCGGTCCCACGACCTAATACTTATGAACGCCCGGCTTGCCAAGCTGATCCCGCAGTATTTGGTTTATTCACCGGCGCTGGTCCCCAATGCGCCTTGCATGTCCCTGCCGCGTAAAGAGAATTCAGTGAGCTTGGAAGCGCGTCGGGTTTGTTGACGCGACAATTGGCCCCGATCTTTACGCCCGGCCCTTATTGCGGCGCACAACCGAAGCTGCTCCGCATAACGATGTTGCTTGCAAGGCCAAACGGGGTGAGTTTTCGTGAGCACTCCCTCACCTGCCATCGCCGTGAGCATCAAGCAGGCTGGCCGCGATGAGCGCGCTCTCGCTCACGCGAGGGACCGCTCTATCCAGAGTCGTCATTGCGAGCGCAGCGAAGCGACCCAGCTTCGTGAGTTGTGGCGGATGGATTGCTTCGCAAGCCCCGGCATCGGTCACGAGTCCGCGTCGGCAGGGCTGGGGCACGACTGCTTCTCTAGCAACAAATATTTGTGGTTATGGGTCCCCGCCGCGCCGGGACGACGACGGTGGAGCGGCTATGAATGCTGGTCGGCGGCGAATGGTTGAGCATCCAGAATTGTTGCAGTGGAGTGTGATATTTAGTCTTTCATCCGCGCCGCGTCGGCCAATTTGACCAGGGTCTTCCTCAGTTCGCCCGGCCCCGACACCTTTTGAGGAAAATCCAGCCGCAAAGTTTTGCTGCCGGCCTGCAGATCGAGCCCGTCCGGATCGCAACCAGTGCAGCACCAATCGGCTGCCTCCGCGCCAAGCAACCTCGTCGCATAAAGGTTGCTGGCGTCCCGATGATCGGAATTGATGTGGTCGATCGCTTCCTGCTCGACGTCCAGCAGCGCGCCCGCGCCGGCGACATCGGTGAGAAACTGCGCGGGCTTGAGGTCCACGATGCGACCGAATCCTGCGACCAGGTGAACTCCGCTCGGCACGATGCGGAAGAAAGAGAAATCCCGGAAACCGACAAACGCCTTTGCGGAAGGGTGCGCGTTGAGGTAACGGCGGCGTAGCGTCTCCAGATCGGAGCCATTCGCCTCCTGCGCGCGACCCATCAGCATGATCCGCGATCCCTCCAGGGGATCACCGTCGGCCCGTTCGTCGAGCATCAGCGAGACCCTGCTGTCGGCCAGGATGTTCTGGGTATGAATCGCAAGCCGCGAAATCAGCAGGATCGGCGAGCCATCCGGGTGGCTCGCGACATTGACGAGCGAGCAGTACGGATCGCCACTTCCGGCCATCAGCGTCGCCAGAGCCCCCTGCCGGCTTCGCCGCAGCAGTGACCGGGCGAGCCGGGCGGCATCGAAATCAGCGGTAGGTTGCATGGCTTATAGTACCCTATGTGATTGCAAAGAGAGCCGTTTTCCGGCAGAATAGCGCCTAATATGGGCTGGAAAGTCCGGGTTTTCCCCGGGCGTATCGACACCGGTCACACTTCAGCCCAGCTTGCATTGCTCGGTGACCGAGTTTCGAAGCCCACTTACGCGGCGCGCCACCGATTGCTCGCGTTTCAGTCACCTTAGTATCTGAAAGCAGGCTCATGCC
>JBJMTO010000182.1:0-8408 GCA_045811665.1 Bradyrhizobium sp. | reverse complement strand
CCCCCCCCCCCCCCCCCCCCCCCCCCCCCCCCCCCCCCCCCCCCCCCCCCCCCCCCCCCCCACCTTGCAGCTCGGCCTGAGGCTCGGTCGCCGCCATCACGGCCATTGCAGCAGCCTGAGGAGATAGCGCCGCGAGGTTTTGCCTGGCGATCGCCCCGGTCATGGAGTCCAGACCCTGCTCCAGCATGGTCACGCGGGAATACAGGCGATCGCGATCGCCGTTGAGCGTCTCGATCGTGGACGCCAGCCGCCGGGTCTCGTTCTG
Organism: Bradyrhizobium sp.; assembly: GCA_045811665.1. Classification (GTDB taxonomy): domain Bacteria; phylum Pseudomonadota; class Alphaproteobacteria; order Rhizobiales; family Xanthobacteraceae; genus Bradyrhizobium. The sequence goes on along the minus strand of JBJMTO010000182.1, from coordinate 8,143 downwards.
GCTCTCCTTGGCGACCCACTGAATCTGTTGCGCCTGCTGGATGAGTTCGGACGCCGCCAGCTGATCTCGACGCAATGCAATCGAGGAATTGCTGACGTAAACCGCCAGCACGACGGCGCCGACCGTGGCGGCCCCCCATGTCCCGAGCCGCAATAGGGTGCGGCGGTCGAACACATTCTCGTCAGCCAAAAACCCGGACATCAAGCCGTTATTTTCGCTCTGGAAGCTGCCCGCCAGCCTGTCGGGATCCTTTGGCATACGAAGTCTTCGGCCCCCCTGCGGCCACCCGAATCATCCGAACATTAACAGGATTGTGGCGCAATCGTGCATCCGACTGACCCGCGTGGACAGCAAACGCGTTCCATGACCGCCGAAAACGCTTTATGAGGGCGGCAGAACATACTGGATCAAGGATTCGGATGCCCTCTCGATCAAGTCTCACGATCGTGCTCGCCGCCGGGGAGGGTACGCGAATGCGCTCCTCATTGGCCAAGGTGCTGCACCCCGTGGCCGGACAATCGATGCTTGCGCATGTACTTGGGGCTGCCCCCAAGGGAGCAGGCGCGGCGCTTGCGGTGGTTATCGGGCCCAACCAGCAGGAAGTCGAGGATGAGATCAAGCGGCTGCGTCCACAGGCGAATACCTTCGTGCAGCGGGAGCGTCTCGGCACCGCACACGCCGTGCTCGCGGCCCGCGAGGCGATCGCCGGCGGCGCGGATGACCTGTTGGTGGTTTTCGGCGATACGCCGCTGATTTCGCCCGCGACCTTCGAGCGGCTGCGCGAGCCGCTGAAGAACGGCGCGGCGCTTGCCGTGCTTGGCTTTCGCGCCGCCGATCCCACCGGCTACGGCAGGCTCCTGGTGGAAGCAGACCGGCTGCTGGCGATCCGCGAGCAAGTCGACGCCAGCGCCCAGGAGCGCGCGATCACCCTTTGCAATGCTGGCGTGATGGCCTTCGACGGGCGCAAGGCGCTGGCGATCCTCGAAAAAATCGGTAATGCCAACGGCAAAGCCGAGTACTATCTCGGCGATGCCGTGGCTGTCGTCGGGGATCTTGGTCTGGAGGCGGTTGTGATCGAAACCAGCGAGGACGAGGTGAGGGGAATCAATACCAAGGCCCAACTCGCTGAAGCTGAGCAGGTGATGCAGGCGCGGTTGCGCAAGGCGGCGCTTGAGGCGGGCGTGACAATGATCGCCCCGGACACGGTTTACCTGGCAGCCGACACGGCGTTCGGCGCGGACGTGACGATCGAACCGTTCGTGGTGATCGGTCCCGGCGTCTCGATAGCGGACGGCGCGGTGATCCACTCGTTTTCCCACATCGTGCAGGCCTCGATCGGCAAGCGCGCGTCCGTGGGTCCCTATGCGCGCATACGGCCGGGGACAAACGTGGGCGAGGGGGCGCGGATCGGCAATTTCGTCGAGACCAAGGCCGCGACGTTGGAGGCGGGCGTCAAGGTTAACCATCTCAGCTATATCGGTGACGCGCATATCGGCGCCAACTCCAACATCGGCGCTGGCACCATCACCTGCAACTACGATGGTTTCGGCAAGCACAAGACGGAGATCGGTTCGGGCGCCTTCATCGGCACCAATTCGTCCCTGGTCGCGCCGGTGAAAATCGGGAAGGGCGCCTATGTCGGGTCGGGATCGGTGATCACCCGCGATGTGCCCGACGATGCGCTGGCGCTGGAGCGCAGCCAACAGATGAACCGCGAAGGCGGCGCCAAGCGCATTCGTGAGCTGAAGACGCGCGGCAACAAACCCAAGGGGGCTGAAGAACCTCGTTAAGGTCGCGCCCTTAACGCTGTTTCAGTCCGCAACAATTTTTTAGTAGCAGGCGATCTGCGATCTTCGTTAAGAGAGCCCGACACTTTCGTCGTTTGATTTGGAGATATTGATCCGCATGTGCGGCATTGTCGGAATTCTTGGGCGCGGTCCGATCGCCGAGCAGCTGGTGGATTCGCTCAAGCGACTTGAGTACCGCGGTTACGATTCCGCAGGCCTCGCCACCCTTGAAGGGCAACGGATCGAACGACGTCGGGCCGAAGGCAAACTCAAGAATCTGGAGACGCGGTTGCGGGCCGAGCCGTTGGCGGGCCATACCGGCATCGGCCACACGCGTTGGGCCACACACGGCAAGCCGACCGAAAACAACGCCCATCCCCACGCCACCGAACGCGTGGCAGTCGTCCACAACGGCATCATCGAGAATTTCCGCGAGTTGCGCGCTGAACTTCAGAAATCCGGGGCGGTGTTCAAGACCGAGACTGATACCGAGATCGTCTTGCACCTCGTGGACAGCTATCTCGCCAAGGGCATCAATCCCGTCGAGGCCGTCAGGGCCTCGTTGTCGCAGCTTCGAGGCGCGTTCGCGCTTGGTTTTATCTTCGCGGGTGACGACGATCTCATGATCGGCGCACGCAATGGCCCGCCGCTCGCCATCGGTCACGGCGACGGCGAGATGTACCTGGGGTCGGACGCGATCGCGCTCGCTCCCTTCACGAATACGATCAGCTATCTTGAGGATGGCGACTGGGTTGTTCTGACGCGCAAGAGCGCGGTTATTTATGACAAGACCAACGCGATCGTTCATCGCGACGTGATCAGGCATACCGCCACGACGTCTCTGGTCGACAAGGCGAACTATCGCCACTTCATGGCCAAGGAGATTCACGAGCAGCCCGAAGTGGTCGGCCACACGCTGGCCCGCTACGTCGACATGGCGAGCGAACGGGTGTCGCTGCCGACCAAGCTGCCCTTCGACTTCAACGACATCCAGCGGATTTCGATCGCCGCCTGCGGTACCGCAAGTTACGCCGGCTATGTCGCCAAATATTGGATTGAGCGACTGGGCCGCGTGCCGGTAGAACTCGATGTCGCCTCGGAGTTCCGTTATCGAGAGGCGCCGTTGCGCAAGGGCGATCTTGCGATCTTTATCTCCCAATCAGGTGAGACCGCCGACACCCTGGCCGCGCTGCGCTATGCCAAATCCCAGGGCGTGCACACGCTGTCGGTCGTCAACGTGCCAAGTTCGACCATCGCTCGCGAGAGCGACACCGTGCTGCCGACGTTGGCCGGCCCGGAAATCGGGGTCGCCTCCACCAAAGCTTTCACTTGCCAACTGATGGTGCTGGCCGCGCTTGCGGTCGCGGTGGGCAAGGAGCGGGGTGAATTGTCCGATGCCGACGAGAGCAAGCTGGTGCATGCGCTGGTCGAAATACCGCGGCTGATGGCCGGGGCGCTCGCGACCGAACCCCAAATCGAGAAACTGGCGCGCGAGATCGCGAAGTCGCATGACGTGCTCTATCTAGGCCGTGGCACCAGTTATCCCCTGGCGCTGGAAGGCGCGCTGAAGCTGAAGGAGATCTCCTACATCCATGCCGAGGGCTACGCCGCAGGCGAACTCAAGCATGGGCCGATAGCGCTGATCGACGAGAACATGCCCGTTGTGGTGATCGCACCGCACGACCGCGTGTTCGAGAAGACGGTTTCGAATATGCAGGAAGTCGCGGCACGCGGCGGCAACATCATTCTCATGACAGACGCCAAGGGCGCGGCCGAAGCGACCGTTGAAGCCCTTGTGACCATCGTGCTTCCTGACATGGCCCCGATGTTCACCCCTATCGTTTACGCCGTCCCGGTGCAGCTTCTGGCTTACCATGCGGCTCTGGTCATGGGCACCGATGTGGACCAGCCGCGAAATCTCGCGAAATCGGTGACGGTCGAATAGACCAGGATCAGGTGCTTAGCCTGCAGGTGCCTTCAAAATCTGCTAGAAGGCCCTGACTGGCCTATTAAGATAAGCCGCCGTACCGATCTGGAACCCCCATGAACCGCAACGAGCTGCCACCGCCTTTGCCTCCGGCTGAACCCGCGCCGGAGGTCCACAGTGGCTTGATGGCCCGATTCCGGAACTATTTTCTGACGGGTCTGGTCGTGGCGGGTCCAGTTGCCATCACCTTCTATCTGACCTGGTGGTTCGTCACCTGGGTCGACGGTATCGTCCGACCGTTCGTTCCCGTAGCCTATCGGCCGGAGACCTATTTGCCACTGGGGCTGCCCGGCTCCGGCTTGATCGTCGCAGTAGTCGCCCTGACCCTGCTCGGCTTTCTCACCGCCAACCTGATCGGGCGGACGCTGGTCGATCTGGGCGAACGGCTGCTCGGGCGCATGCCGGTCGTGCGCGCGATCTACCGCGGCCTCAAGCAGGTTTTTGAGACGCTATTCTCGGGCCAGGGATCGAGCTTCCGCCGCGTCGGCCTTGTCGAATTTCCCTCACCCGGGATGTGGTCGATCGTGCTGATTTCGCAGCCCCCAAGCGTGGACATCGAAAAGGGGCTTCCGGGCCAGGAGGAGCACATTTCGGTGTTCCTGCCATGCTCGCCGAACCCGACCACGGGGTTCTTTTTCTACGTGCCCAAAAGCAAGATCATCGAGATCGAAATGAGCGCCGAAGACGCCGCTACCCTGATCATGTCCGCCGGCGTGGTGCAGCCCGGCTCCGATCCGCAGAAGAAAATCGCAGCCTTGGCCGGTATGGCAAATGCCGCCCGCGTGGCAAATTCAGCCTCGCTGCAACCGGCGCCAGCGAAGGCGGAGTGACGGGCTGTCTCCACTAACCGTCATTGCGAGCGGAGCGAAGCAATCCACGTTCTCGCCTCGCTGCCAGATGGATTGCTTTACTCCGCTCGTAGTGACGGAAACGCACGGCGTTCATGCGATTGGGGTCGATGCTTCTTCGAGTCGATTGAACATGTCATTGGTCGCAATCTTCGTCATTGCGAGCGTAGCGAAGCAATCCACGCTTCGATCTCGGTGCCCGATGGATTGCTTAGCTGCGCTCGCAATGACGGCGAGGGCCAGCAAAACTTCATACCAACGATTCGTAGAGGTCCTGCCATTCCGCATTGAGTTTTTGGATCAATGCCAGTTTCTTCGCGCGACTGCCTGCTTTGATCTGCTTCTCGCGTATGATCGCCTCGATCATGGTGTCGTGCAGTTCGTACCAGACCAACACCTTGCAACGATATTTTTCTGAGAAGCCTTTGAGCAGTCCTTCCCGATGCTCGAACGCGCGCCGCTGGATGTCGGACGTCACACCGGTGTAGAGCGTGCCCTGACGCTTGCTTGCCATGATGTAGACGCACGGCTGTTTCATTCGGCTTCCCTTTTCATCCATGTAGCTAACGTAAACTCCGTCATTGCGAGCGGAGCGAAGCAATCCACGTTCTCGCTCGCTGCCAGATGGATTGCTTCGCTCCGCTCGCAATGACGGCGAGAGTCAGCAAACTTCATACCAGCGACTGAAGAGTACTGCCATTTCGCAACTTAGCGCCCGTAGACGCACCGCTGGTTCACTCGAGTGGCACCATCACTCCAGTTCATTGATGATATCTCATTGACAGCAATTTAAACGCTACGTCATTGCGAGCGGAGCGAACCAATCCACGTTCTCGCTCGCTGCCAGATGGATTGCTTCGCTCCGCTCGCAAAGACGGCGAGAGTCAGCAAACTTCATACCAGCGACTGAAGAGTACTGCCATTTCGCAACTTAGCGCCCGTAGACGCACCGCTGTTTCACTCGAGTGGCACCATCACTCCAGTTCATTGATGATATCTCATTGGCACCAATTTAAACGCTACGTCATTGCGAGCGAAGCGAAGCAATCCACGTCCTCGCTCGCTGCCAGATGGGTTTCGCTCCGCTCGCAATGCCGGCGAGATATCACCCTGCGCCGATCAACGGTAACGCTTCGTCGCGCTCGAACAGGTAGAGCAGGCATCGCAGCGCTTCGCCTTGCGGGCCCGCAAGGTTCGGATTGTCCTTCATGATGCGTAACGCTTCGTCACGCGCCTGCGTGATCAGCTGGCCGTGAACGTCTGAGCGCGCGATGCGATACCCGGGCAGGCCGCTTTGTCTTACGCCCAGCACGTCTCCCTCGCCGCGCAGCTTCAAATCCTCCTCTGCGATCCGAAAGCCGTCGGTCGTCTCCCGGATCACCTTCAGCCGTGCCGTTGACGTTTCGTTCAACGGCTCCTTGTAAAGCAACAGGCAGGTCGAGGCTTCGGAGCCGCGGCCGATGCGGCCCCGCAGCTGATGGAGTTGCGCAAGTCCAAATCGTTCGGCGTTCTCGATCACCATGATGCTGGCGGCAGGCACGTCGACCCCGACCTCGATCACGGTGGTAGCAACCAAAAGCCCGATATCGCCGGCGGCGAACCGCTCCATCACGCGGTCTTTATCAGGCCCGCGCATCTTGCCGTGCACCAATCCGACCTTGTCTCCAAATCGCGATGCAAGGCTGTCAAACCGCGCTTGCGCATCCGTGAGATCGATGGTGTCGGATTCTTCGACCAAAGGGCAAATCCAGTACACCAGCTTTCCGGCCTTCAGCGCTCGGCCGACCGCCTCGACAACCTCGTCGAGCCGATTGTCCGGCACGGCGCGGGTATCGATCGGTTGGCGGCCGGCCGGTTTTTCGCGGAGTTCCGAAACGTCCATGTCGCCGAAGTAAGTCAGCACCAGCGTGCGCGGAATCGGGGTTGCGCTCAACACGAGCACGTCGACCGCCGCGCCCTTGGCGGTCAGCGCCAGGCGCTCTCGCACCCCGAAGCGATGCTGCTCGTCGACGACGGCAAGCGCCAGCGACTTGAAGGCGACATCGTCCTGGATCAGCGCGTGGGTGCCGACTAGAAAATTGATTTCGCCATTTGCAAGCCGCGCGAGAATATCGCGGCGCTCCTTGCCCTTTTCGCGCCCGGTGAGGATTGCGACGTTCAAGCCAGCGCGTTGCGCCAGCGGCGTGATTGTTTTTATGTGCTGGCGCGCCAGTATTTCCGTCGGCGCCATCAGTGCAGCCTGCTTACCAACCTCGGAGACCGCCGCGGCCGCCAACAGCGCCACCACGGTCTTACCAGAGCCCACGTCTCCTTGCAGGAGCCGCAGCATCCGGATAGGCTTACGCAAGTCCTCGATGATCGCCGCTGTTGCCTCGCGTTGCGAGCCCGTCAGCGCGTAAGGCAGTGCATCGAGGATCTTGTTCCGCAGTCGGCCGTCACCGGCATGGCGGTCTCCGGCAGGGCGGCGCAGTTGCGCGCGCACCAGCGCCAGCGCCAACTGACCGGCCAGCAGTTCGTCGAAAGCAAGCCGAGACCAGAACCGCCCATCCGGCAGAATATCGGTCAGCTCGACCGGTGCGTGCACGCGATTGAGGGCTTCCGCGAGCGGCGGAAACTGGCAGCGCCGGATCACTTGCGGGCTGATCCACTCCGGGAGATTCGGCAACCTCTGCAAGGCCTGCGCTACGGCGCGCCGGAGCGAGCCCAACGCCAGGCCTTCCGTCAAAGGATAAACCGGATCGATGCCCGAGAGTTGTGCGTGGGCGGCTTCGTCCACCACGCGATCGGGATGCACCATCTGCGGCGTCCCATCGAACATCTGCAACGTGCCGGATACGTAGCGCTTGGCGCCAACCGGCAGGAGTTTCTCGACGTAGCCGGGCTGGGCGCGGAAATAGGTCAGCACCACGTCGCCGGTCTCGTCGCTGGCATAGACCAGATGTGGGGCACGCGGATTGCGCCCCGGCACCGGCCGGTGCCGATCCACCGTAATCTCCAAGGTCACCACGGTTCCCGGCACCGCGTCGCGGATTTTCGGTCGCGCGCGGCGATCGATCACGCTTGCCGGCAAGTGCAGCAGGAGATCCAGCACACGCGGTGTCTGTTCACGGTCCAGCAAATACCGAAACAGCCGGTCCTGCTTCGGCCCGACGCCGGCGAGCGACGTGATCGGCGCAAACAGCGGATTCAAGAGGGGAGGACGCATCAAGAGACTCGAGGGAGGTTTCGAATTTCGAGTGAGCCAAGGCTTGAATGCATTTTGGCGAGAATGCAATGCGATAGGAGCGCGTCGTGGCGGATGGCGGGACGTCTCGGGCGGCACGGGCAAATCACTGATTTGCCTGTCCACCCCCATTTCGAAAAATATTTCAGTTTCCTCGCGACGCAAATCACCACAGTAGTCCGCACCGTCTCGTCCCACCAAAGGGGCGTATCGCGATCGTCACGGACGCGGGGCGGGATGCGATGGACGCGGAGGTGTCGCTGACGAACGGCACCAAGGCGGACGGCGAAGTCGTGTG
>JBJMTO010000181.1:0-4864 GCA_045811665.1 Bradyrhizobium sp. | reverse complement strand
GATCTGTGCGGGGGGCGCTCAGCAATGAACGTCCCTACCGCGAATGCGTGATGCAGGACGGCAAGGGGAGGGGGTGTGCGGGCTTGTGAGATGGCTTATTCGGCCGGTTATGTCCCAAAGCGGGCGCTCTTCAGCCTTACTCGATAACCTCGTCGGCGCGGGCAAGCAATGCTGGCGGCACGGTGAGCCCGAGCGCCTACGCGGTCTTAAGGTTGATCACGAAGTCGAATTTTGTCGGCTGCTCAACCAGCCGGAATGAGCAAGCGTGCTCCAACTTCCTGTGACATTGTTGCCTTCTCGCACGCGTGAGGGAGTTCCAGATGAAACCCATCAGATCGATGATGTTCGTGCCCGGCAACAAGCCCTCTATGATCGAGAAGGCCGCGAAGGCGAAGGCCGATGCGCTCATCCTCGATCTCGAAGACAGCGTACCGCCGGCCGAGCGCCTCAAGGCGCGGGAACTCATCGTCTCCAGGCTCTCCTGGCTGGCGGAGCAGCGGCAGCGCATCTACGTCCGCATCAACCGCAGTCCCTACCTCTATGATTTCGATGACATGCTCGCCGTTGTCGGGCCGCATGTGGAGGGGATCGTCCTCTCGAAGCCCAACGGACCTGAGGATGTCGACTGCATTTCGATGATGCTGAACGAGGTGGAACACCGAAAGGGCATAGCGATTGGAGCCACCCGGCTCGTTCCGACGCTCGAGACCGCGCGGTCGATGGAATTGGTCTACGAGATCGCCAAGCGTGACCGCGTGACAGCCTTGGGTGGCGCCGCTGCGCGGAGTGCCGACACCGAACGCGCGCTCGGCTACGTCTGGTCGGCGGATGGGCGAGAGGTGCTCTATCTGAAATCGCGCGTGGTGATGGCGGCGCGAGCGGCCGGCAAGGCGCCGTTGGGCGGTCTCTGGCAACAGGTACACGACATCGAGGGACTGCGTGCCTTCCTGGCACGAGATCGTCAACTCGGCATGACCGGGGTGTTCCTGCTGCACCCGTCGAATGTCGCCCCCGCGAACGAGACGTTCAGTCCGTCAGCGGCAGAGATCGCCTATTACGAAGGCATGATCGACGCCCACGCCGCGGCGGTCGCGGCGGGCCGCGCATCCTGCATTTACGACGGCGAGCACATCGACATCGCCCACGTTGAGACCGCGCGCCAGATCGTAGCAATGGCTGCGTCTGTCGAGAACTGATCGCGCGGATGAGCGCGCGATCTTGTTCTAAAACATCGTTGGCAAAGATAAGGGAATTCATTGGGTGAAGTTGCTTCAGATAGCTTAGTGGTGGTCTCTCGACAGCATATTCGGCGCAGTCAATCTTGAACCTGCAGCTGCCCCCCCGAACCGAGGAGTTTCCATTGACGCCACTTCAAGATATACGCGTGCTGTCCGTGACCGTCTATCTCGCCGGCCCGTTTCTTTCAATGACACTTGCCCGCTTCGGCGCCGAGGTGATCAAGGTCGAAGCACCAGGCTCGGGTGACCCCGCGCGCAACCTCGGCCCCTTCGCCGGCCCCAGGGGGATCGCGCACGACCGTGGCGCCGACGACGTCTCGATCCCGTTCCTCAAGCGCTCCGAGGGCGTCAAGTGCGTGACGCTGAACCTCAAGGATGCCGAGGGGCGCCGCATGTTCCTCGATCTTGCAAAGAAAACCGATGTGTTGATCGAAAATCTGGCGCCTGGATCGATGTCGCGACTGGGCCTCGGCTACGGCGATGTCTCGGCCGTCAATCCCGGCATCGTCTATTGCTCGATCGCCGGTTACGGCCAATCTGGTCCCTACAAGGATCTGCCTGCGCACGACCACCAGATCCAGGCGATGTCGGGCGTCATGGACATGAACGGCGATCCGGACGGGCCACCGATGCGGGTTGGCCTTTACGTCGCGGATCTGGTCACACCGCTCTACGCGGCGCTCGGCATCTACGGCGCACTCAGAGTGAAGGAACGGACGGGAAAGGGCCAGCACATCGACGCTTCGATGATCGACACGCTGGCCGCGCTGATGTTCATGGAGCCCGTCGAATTCGTCGCGGCGCAGGGTCTGCCGGTACGCGTCGGCAATAGGGCGCGCGACGATGTGACAGGGCTCTATCGATTGAAGGATGGTGATGTTTTCATCACGATCGTGAATGAGGGGCGGTGGCAGCGCCTCTGCAACACGATTGGCGTTGCAGAACTTATCGACGATCCACGCTACGCGACGGTGGCTCTCCGGAAAGAGCGTCTGCCAGAGCTGAGGGACATCGTTCAGGCGCGCCTTGGGCGCCTCACCTGTGAACAAGGGATCGCCCTGCTGGAGAAAGCCGAAATCCCGGTCTCGCGCGTGCGTGGATTGTCGGAAGCGTTGCACGACGAGCATTTCAGGGCGCGCGGAACCTTGCGGCCCATGCGACGCTCCGGCAGCACGGCTCCGGTCGAAGGTGGCGTCCTTCCCGGCCTACCGCTCAGGTTCTCCGATGGCGAGCTTCCCCAACTCGACGGCGGCGCCGATCTTGGTCAACACAATGCCGAGGTCTACGGCCGCCTTCTCGGCTTGGATGCGGCGGCGCTTGGGGCACTGAAAGCACGCGGCGTGGTCTGAGCCGAGCCACTAGCGCAACCTCCCCGTCCACTTTTTCGGGGGAAGATCACATTATCACGTAGAGAGGAACGCCCCACGGGGACACGGCTCAACGTGGGCCTAGCTAGCTAATCTAGCTAGGCTAAGTCCGGTTTTAAGCCGCCGCCTGGTGGCGCAGGAAATCGAGCAGCAGCGGGATGACCTGCTCCGCCTGCTCCTGCTGCACCCAGTGCCCGGCGCCGTCGAGCAGCTGACAGCTGACCATGCGGGTGCAGACCTCCTGCGTGCGTTCGAAAGCGCCCGGCGTCTGGTAGATACCCCAGTCGCTCATGCCGCCGATGAAGATCGATGGCACGTCGATCGTGCGCCCGGCAAATAGCTGTAATTCGCCCTCAAACGTGCCGGATGTGCGCGAGCGGTACCAGTTCAGCCCGCCCTGAAACCCCGTGCGCTGCCACTCACCGGCATAGACCGCCAGCTCCGCCTCGGTCAGCCATTGGTTGGCGGCGATCTCCGCCGCCGACGGCATCTCCTTGCCGACTGCCGCCGGCATGTCGTCGAACAGGTCCATGATATAGTAGGTCGGCATCTTCGCCAGTTCTTCGGCGGTCCAGCCGGCGAGCCGATGCGGCTTGTTGCCTTTCCAGTCGGCGCTCTTGTGGTGGTAGTAGGCGCGCAGGAAATTGTGCACGCCCTGTCGGCAATGCATGATCTGGGCATTGGCCGGCCGCGTCGCGTAGTACCACTGGTAATGCTTGCGCGGTCTGGGAAGCGCCGCCAGCGCCTCGTGGATCGTCGGCGTCGCGGGCGGCGCTGGCTCCTTCCCGTCGGTGGCGAACGGCAGGTCGGGCGGTCCGCCAAACGGCGTCATCAGCGCCAACGAGCGAAACACGTCGGGCCGAACCAGCGCACACCACGCGGCGATCCCGGCGCCGAAATCGTTGCCGACGACGGCGTGGATCGAACGGTGCCCCAACGCCGCGACGAGGCCGAGCGCGTCGCGCACGGCGTTGAGCGTGCGCCACGGCCGCAGATCGGTATCGAAATCGGGGCTCCAGCCGGTGGTGCGGCCATAGCCGCGCTGATCGGGTGCGACCGCGTGAAACCCGGCCTCGGCCAGCGCCGGCATGACCTTGCGCCAGGAATAGGCGATCTCGGGGAAGCCGTGCAGCAACAGCACCAACGGCCGGCCCGCCGGGGCATAGCCCGCCTCGAGAATATGGATGTCGAGGCCATTGACGCCGCGGACAAAACGGGAGCGGATACCAGGCGGCAGCGTTGCGGTTTCGAGCGGTGTCGCGAACATTGGTTCCTCTCTAGGATTATCTTAAGCTTGACTTTCGGAAGGCGGCTTGCCCGAGCTACAGTGAATTCTCACGAATTCTGTACGCAACTACGCCAGTTTATCAGAAGCCACGCCTCAGGGCCCTTGTTTTCAGTCCGGCGAGAAATTCATTGCGACACCGTTGATGCAGTATCGCTGATAGGTCGGAGGCGGGCCGTCATCAAAGACATGCCCGAGATGGCTGCCGCAATTCGCGCAGTGAACCTCGGTGCGGACCATGCCGTAACTATTATCGGTCGAGGTCCCCACGGCACCTTCAATGGGATCATTGAAGCTGGGCCATCCGGTTCCGCTTTCGAATTTGAGTTTTGATTCGAACAGCGATTGGCCACAGCCCGCGCACGAGAACTTGCCCGGCCGCTTTTCCCATAGCAGCGCGCAGCTCCCCGGTGCCTCCGTGCCATGCTGACGCATTACCGCATACTGCTCGGGCGTCAGAATGCGACGCCATTCTTCCTCGCTGTGTGTGACCGGATATGTCTTGCTATCCATACGTCGTTCCTCGATCGCTGATCAGCCCGACGCCACTTCGATCCTCGGTGGCCCCTTCTCCACAGTGCAGACAATGGACGCTCTGCTGCAACCAGCATCGCGGATGCGCGCGAGCATTGCCTGTGCGTCATTGGTCGCGCAGGAGATCATCAGCCCGCAGCCGCCACCATGAGCCAACTCCGTGAGGCGGATCGTCGGCACGACCTCTCGATACTCGTCCATGGGTATTGCCCCTATCTTTGGCGGCAGCACGACCCCGCGATGCTGCCCTCCTCTCCTGGCGATAGCATGCCGGCCGCAATTCGGATGACGAGCCTCACCGGCCGGATGGCTGCGCGGCCGGCCTAGCATACTTTTTTTCGCAAAATCAATGTATTACAGGACTCTCTCTTCGCAAAAATACGTTATCAAGAGTAAAAACACGGGCAGGGTACACCAAGGCGAGATCGGAGCGGCGGCCG
>JBJMTO010000180.1:0-19310 GCA_045811665.1 Bradyrhizobium sp. | reverse complement strand
TTGAGGAAGACACCGGATCTGTCCCACGCTCCCCGTCAGGCTCTCCAAGGCCTTTGAGCACGAACGGGCTCAGATCCAGCGACGGGCGGTTGGTAAGAACCGCCCGTTCGCACATTCTGCCAGATTCGGCAGACACAAGATCACGAAGGAACCCGTTAAAACCATCGCGTGCGGGAATGCCGGGTCAGTCCGGTGAACCCACGGTGACGACCTCGTGTGCTCTCTACCCATTTCGCACGCGAGACTGCGGGTGCATCGAGCACCCGGCATTCCCCACGCCCTTCTTCGGGCGGAGCCAACATGCACAGCTCGGGCGCATCACGCCGCGAGACCGTGTAGGCGTGAATGGAGTTGCTCATGAACCCGGCCCTCCACATCCCACAAGCAAGCGAGCAAACGAATCTGTGTTGGCCCCAGCGGCGCCCCCTCGCCTGCCGCGCTCCGGCGTTGTAAACCAAGCCATGCCCCCGCCTAGGCCGCCTTCTGCCGAAATCAAACTTATGAGAAAGGATCTTCTCGCCGGAAGCCGTGCGGCGTTGGCGCGCGCCATCACGCTGATTGAAAGCCGCCGGGCGGATCACCAGTCGGCTGCCCGTGATCTCGTTCAGGCGTTGCTGCCCGACACTGGCAAAGCCATTCGCGTTGGGATCACCGGGTCGCCGGGCGTCGGCAAATCGACGACCATCGATGCTCTCGGAATGTTCCTGATCGAGCAGGGCCATAAGGTCGCGGTGCTGGCGGTGGACCCCTCTTCTGCTCGTACCGGCGGTTCAATCCTTGGCGACAAGACGCGCATGGCTCGCCTTGCCGCTTCCGAAAACGCCTACATCCGGCCCTCTCCCGCGTCCGGGACACTCGGCGGTGTTGCCGCCAAGACCCGGGAAGCCATGCTGTTGTGCGAGGCTGCCGGGTTCGGCGTGGTGTTGGTAGAGACCGTCGGCATCGGGCAATCCGAAACCGCCGTATGCGACATGACCGATTTTTTCCTGGCCTTGATGCTGCCGGGCGCGGGCGATGAGTTGCAGGGCATCAAGAAAGGTTTGGTCGAACTCGCCGACATGATCGCGATCAACAAGGCCGACGGAGACAATATCAAGCGGGCCGATCTTGCCGCCGCCGAATATCGGGGAGCACTGCACATCCTCACGCCTCGATCGGAGCACTGGCATCCGCCGGTCATCACCTATTCGGCCTTGAAGAAAACTGGCATCGACGTGCTGTGGCAGAAAATTCTGGATCATCGCACGGCGATGAATGCTTCGGGCGAGTTCGCTGGCAGGCGCCGGCAGCAACAGATAAAATGGATGTGGACGATGCTGGAGCAGCGCATGATGGCGCGGCTTCGCGCCGATCCGGCGATCCGGGCGGCCGTGAAAAAGATCGAAGCCGAGGTTGGCAACGGCCGGATCGCGCCTGCGCTGGCGGCAGAACAGATCGCTGAGATGCTGAGGTGAAATGAGCGAGAAGCTGCGCGTCCTTATCACGGGGTTTGGACCCTTTCCGGGCGCCCCCTGCAATCCGACACAATCCCTGGTCGCCCGGCTGTTGCGGCTTCGTCGTCCAGCTTTTGGAGATGTTGAAATCTCCGGGCATATCTTTCCGGTTACCTACAAGGCAGTGGACGTCGGGCTGCCGCAACTCCTGGCCGGCCGCCAACCGCACGCGGTCTTGATGTTCGGTCTGGCCAACCGGACCACCCATGTGCGAATCGAGACCCGTGCCCGGAACGCCGTCACCACGTTATGGCCGGATGCGGATCATGCGCGTGCTCGCAAGGGATCGATTGAGGATGGCGTCGGCGCCATGTCGTTCGGCTCACATACCGCAAGATTGCTGCGGGCGGCTATGGGAGCCGGCATCGACGCGCGGTGCTCGCGCGACGCCGGAAGTTATCTTTGTAATTATTTGAGCTGGCGAGCGATCGAAGCGACGCGTGACACGGAAGGCCCCGCGCTTGCGGCATTCGTGCACATACCGTTGCTCTCGCGTGGCATCGACACGCGACGCCGGGGACTCCCCCATCGTCTCACGCTGGAAGAACTGGTCGATGCCGGCGAAGCCATGCTGATGGAAACAGTGAAGCTGACGAAGCAAGCGCTCCGAGCGAAGAGCGATAATCGGGATCGCTCGGAAATTCGGCTCCGATCTGTGGACGCGATCGCAGTTTGACTCTCGGCAGTTGCCGGCAAGGCACCCGCGTTACCGCCCGCCCTATTAACCCTAGCCCGACAATCCTCCTACAGCCCTCGTCTGCGACATGCACCCCGCCAGTTTTGCAGTTATTCCAGCGGCGCGGATGCGCTCGGGCCAGGTCCGCAGAAGGGACGCGAGATCATGCTGATCAATCGTCGTCATCTCATTGGAGCATCCGTAGCCGGAGCCGCGAGCGCGCTCGCGACGGCGCCCGGCACTGCGCGCGCTACCCAGATCGTCTCGGCACTCGGACGAGACGCCACGCACCACGGCGTGCGGCCCGGCAGTCCTGACGATCAGACCAAAGCTTTACAACTCGCGATCGACGACGCCGCCCGCGCGCATGTCCCGCTGGTTCTGCCCGCAGGCATCTACCGTACCGGAATGCTTCGGTTGCAAAACGGTACGCAACTGATCGGCGTGGGCGCCGCCACCAAACTGGTCTTCAATGGCGGCTCATCGATGTTGCAGGGCGAAGGCGCTGGCGGCGTTCGCCTAAGCAACCTCGTGCTCGACGGCGGCGGCATTCCATTGCCGGCTCGCCGCGGCCTCGTGCATTGCCTCGATGTGCAAACTCTTCGTATCGGCGATTGCGAAATCATTCGAAGCGGTGGCAATGGCATATGGCTGGAGAACGCGTCGGGCGAGATCAGCGCCAATGTCGTCAGCCTCTCGGCGGCGACTGCGATCGTTTCATTCGATGCGAAGGGTCTGATGGTATCGCGCAACACCATCTCCGGCGCGAATACCAACGGCATCGAAATTCTTCGCACCGCGGTTGGTGACGACGGCACCCAGGTGCTGGACAATCGGATTGAGGACGTCACGGCTGGCCCCGGTGGTTCGGGACAATATGGTAACGCGATAAACGCCTTTCGCGCCGGCAACGTGCTTGTGCGCGGAAATCGGATTCGCAACTGCGACTATTCCGCGGTGCGCGGAAACTCCGCGTCGAACATCCAGATCACAGGCAATAGCGTCAGTGATGTCCGCGAGGTCGCCCTGTATTCGGAGTTCTCGTTTGAGGGCGCGGTGGTGGCCAACAATGTGGTCGATGGCGCGGCCGTGGGCATTTCGATCTGCAATTTCAACGAGGGTGGCCGGCTTGCGGTGGTGCAAGGAAACATCATCCGCAACCTGCTGCCGAAGCGCCCCATCGCCACCGCACCGGACGACGACGCGGGTATCGGGATCTATGTCGAGGCCGACACCTCGGTCACAGGCAATGTGATCGAGAATGCACCCTCGTTCGGCATTGTGGCCGGCTGGGGCAAATATCTGCGCGACGTCGCCATCTCGGGCAACGTAATCCGGAGGACCTTTGTCGGGATCGGAGTGTCCGTGACGCCAGGCGCGGGTAGTGCGCTGGTCAACAACAACATGATTTCCGAGACGCCGCGCGGCGCGGTAGTAGGGCTCGATCACGCCCGGCCCGTTACCGCCGATTTGTCCGCCGAGGGCGCGCCGCGTTTCAACCAGGTGGTGGTCGGAACGAACGGAGTCCGAAGGTAAGATGTTGAGGGCACCGCACCCGCAGCCACGGTCTCCTGCAGATTAACAATCCATTAAGCGACGTCCGTAATACTACGGTCATGAGAGTCGCAATGGCCACGATAGTTGCTCTCCTCGTCATCTGTTTTGTGGACGAGCATTTCAACGACGCCCGCTACACACGGGCGGCCTCGAGCATGCTCACTCACATCATGCGGTCATTCGGCTGACCTCGATGGAGCAACAACGGACATCGCAGCGGCAGTGCCGTTCAAGGCGTCGAACGAATCTGCCCATGATCACGCGCCAAGCCGTTGTGCTGATCGCCACCGCCATCGTGTTGGTTGCTTGCGCTCCCGAGGCCGAAGTGACGGGAACGGTGCACAACAAATGCGCCACCGCGCTCTACCCTTCATTCAACCGCAAAGCGATGGATCAATGCGTTGCCGTCTGCATCAAGTGCGACAAGGGCAACACAACTACCTGCTCGACCTCATGCACCCTCAAGGGCGCGCGCTGATTGCTCGTTGCCTATTCGCGAAGCGCCTATCGCACTCTGCCGGCGTTCGCTGCCTACAGCGCGTTGCGCAGCACCGGATAGCGGTCCGCGATCGAATCCATGCTCGACGTAAGCTCCGAGCCGGCTTGCAACGAAGGCGCGGCAAACACCTGCTCCGAGCCCACGCTTCCAGCTTGGGGTACGATCGAAATGGGCGCTGCCGCCGGTTCACGCCGGACCTCAGCCGGTCGGCGCTGCGGATCGGCATGATGGATCAGCGTGGACCCGGGCCGAGCCGATGGTTCGGGGCGCTCGATCCAGGATACACGGACGGCGCGCACCGGTTCACCGGAGGACAGGCCGCGCCAAAGATCGACGGCCGTTTTGGCCTCCTGGATGTTCTCGAGAAAGCTCAGCTCGGTGTAAAATCGTCGCCAGCGGCCGGTCTCGAATAACTCGGTGAGGTATTCCAGCCTCTGCTCGGCCAGGGTGCACCAGCGTACGGCCACAGCGCGGCCAGCTGCCGCCTCGAGTTGATGTGTCATTACCAGCCCGCAAGAGAGAAAATCAGACGCGGACGCAACGGAGACGAATCACTCAGACGCGGCCAACAAATCTTGTGGAAAACCTCCACAAAGTCTAGCTCGCAACGCTAGCGGACTTTTATCCGCCATGAGTACCCGTAGTTCCGCGGGGTTCGGGTTCTATCCACAGTCAAACCTCTACACCATCCGCGTCTGCCCTCACGCCTGATCGCCGGGAATTCCGATGCCCACTTATCGGGCGAAGCCGCGACATCGGTT
This sequence comes from Bradyrhizobium sp., assembly GCA_045811665.1. Classification (GTDB taxonomy): domain Bacteria; phylum Pseudomonadota; class Alphaproteobacteria; order Rhizobiales; family Xanthobacteraceae; genus Bradyrhizobium. The sequence goes on along the minus strand of JBJMTO010000180.1, from coordinate 14,324 downwards.
CAGAAATGAAAGACCCGCCCGGGGGGACAACCGGACGGGTCAGGCCATATGGCGCTTGGGGTGATGGGCGCTCGCGCCAAATACGGCTTCAACGGGGAGGAATTTCTTGCTCCCCCACAGATAGTCAGTCGCGTCAGGGGAGCTCTAAGTTCAAACGCCGCTCGAATTTTTTGGCTGCCTTGAATCTACCGCACGGCGGCGCCGTCGACTGGGGCAACCGCTGCCTTGTCCAAGGGGGTCGCGGAGTCCGGCTGGTTGGGAACAATCGCGGCAGACGCAGCCTGACCACCCGAAACTTCGGGGCTGCCACCAGTCGCACCGGCTGCGGCTAGCGGCACGGTCACCGATGAGACCGCGGCATAGGCATCGGCTGCCCCTGCCCCAAAGAGATCGTCACGGCCGGGAGCACCAAGGTCTCGCGCGGTCTTCATTAACGTTGCGCGCAGCTCCACCGGGTTCAAGGCCGGATGGCGCTCCAGCATCAAGGCGGCGATACCGGTGATGTACGCGGCGGAGAACGAGGTACCGGACGTGATCTGGTATTTTCCCTCCGGCGCCGGCACGAAGATATCCACGCCCGGTGCGGCGATCGCGATATGGCCACCCCTATTCGATGCCGGAAACAATCTGTCTTTTGCGTCGGTGGCGCCGACCGCGATCACGTTGCCGTTCGCGGCGGGATAGAGAGGCGCCGATTTGGGTCCGGCGTTGCCGCTGGCCGCGATCATCACGACGCCCTTTGTCCCGGCAGCGGCGATGCCGCGTTCGAGCATCCCATCCTTCGGACCTGCAAAGCTCATGTTGACGATTTGGGCGCCATGCGCCACGGCGTAATCCAGCGCCTTCAGCACGACAAACGACGTGCTCTCCGCTCCGGTCGGCGCCGTGCCGAACGCCCGGATCGCGAGGATGCGGGCCGCCGGGGCGCTTCCCATCAACCGCCCATGCGCGACGATCACCCCCGCAACCCCGGTGCCGTGCACATGCGGGCCTTCCTTGCTGCCAAGCGCATCGAAGCTGTCGGCAACAGCGTTGGTGAGTTCAGGATGCCCGGCGTCAACACCGGAATCGATGATCGCAATGGTGACATTGGCCCCGGTCGCGAGCGTGTGCGCCTCGGGCAAGCGAAGCTTTGAGAGCGCGTATTGCGCCGGATCGCCCTCGGTCAGTGGCGGCTTCTGTTCCTGCAGTACATATCGGAAGTTCGGCTGCACCTGGCGAAAGCTGCTGTCCGCGCGCAATTGCCGGCTGACGATCTCGACAGTGCGACGATCGCTGATGCGGAACAATCCAACAGTAGCCCCGATCAGCGGGAAGACCTGTGATTGCAGTCGCACCAGCCCGTGGCGGCGCGCCAGTTGATCGGTCTGGGCAGCGGTCAGCGAACCATCGATCTCCGCCAGTATTTGGCCGGCCATCATGGACGTGGAGAGGGCGGCGGTCTGCGACGGCTTGCGGCGCGGACTATCGCTCGCTCTTTTGGCCGTCGGACCGCCGCCGCTCCCGCCATCACGGATGGATGTAACGGGCTGGTTACCGCATTCGCTGCCGCGATAGCCATCGCTGCAGGGAGGAGACAGATGCCGATGGGTTCTGCTGAGGGTAGTGAGTGTGCTGGCGGCGAGGTTCGGACTTATTCGCGGAACGAACGATGGATTGATGCTCGGGACGCGCGCCTGGATGTTGATGTTGGGAGAACGCATAAAGCTTTGCGCATGGACCTCCGGACTGAGAGCGCCGAGTGTCAGCGCGATCAATGCCAGCGCCAATCGCGTCGTCATCCACCAGTTCGCACGACCGTGTATCATGGGGACCTCGGGCGCCGCGAAGACGCGTATTTATCGGATATCAAGGCGCAGCGACCGCCAGACTGACGACCTTCTCATTCTGTAATTTGTCCAACAACGCCGCAACTTCTTCCCTCGTCATCGGGCCATTGTTGAACTGCAGCCGAAACATGCCGCCACTCGCGCCATCGACGATTGAGGCCTGATACTTATCCAGCATAGCTGTGATGTCGGCCATGCGTGCATCCGGCGCGAAACGCACCAAGGCGCGCGGGGGCGCACCCGCGCCCAGGCTGCGGCCGGCCGGTGGGTTCGTGCTCAGGGATGCGGTCTGGAACGTGGAGGTCTGGTATTTCGTCAGCACTGCGCCGATTACGCCCGCCTGCAACAACAGCGCCAGCGCGCACAGGCCAGCCGACCAAGCCAGCGTCCGCGGGGACAGTCTGGAAAAAAACGCAATAACGCTGGCGGCTAGTTTGACAGATGCGGACGGCTTCCGCGGCGGCTCTGCGTCAATCGCGGCGAACAGCTTCTGCATCGCCCGCGCGGACGGCGCACCGAGGCTTTCGTTGAGGTGAATGGTCTCAGCGTACTCTTGCTGGATTGCCGCATACTGCCGGGCAAGGTTCGAATTGCGAGCAAGCGCTTCATCCACGCGACGGGCGTCGCGCGCGTTCAGCGTACCTGCTGCATGAAACGGCAACAACATTTCGATCTCGCTGGGCTCTTGATCCAGCGTTGGTTTGCTCATCGCCATCACGGCCAGCCTCGTTCGATGCCCGCTGCCTTCAGCAGCTCGGCCAATTTCCTGCGCGCATAGAACAACCTGGTTTTCACCGTGTTCTCCGGAATTCCGACGATTTCCGCGACTTCTTCCACAGATTTCTCATGGTAGTAGACGAGATCGACTATTTCTCGATGGTCCCGCGAAAGTGCGGCGATGCACTTGCGCAACGCTTCGCCGGTATCCTTTTTCTGCACCGCCACTTCCGGATCATCGGACACATCCTCGATCGCGTTGGCGGCCTCATCGTCCAGTTCGGCGTCCTTTCTGCGCCGCAGCACCGAAAGGGCCTTGAATCTCGTAATCGCCAACAGCCAGGTTGAAACGGCTGATCGACCTTCGAACTTGCCGGCCTGCCGCCATACATCCAGGAAAACCTCGCTGATGAGATCCTCCGCTATCTGCTCGTCGCGCACGAGCCGAAGCCCGAAACGAAACACCCTGACGTGGTACCTTCCATACAGCACCTGCATGGCCAGACGGTCGCCTTGAGAAATCCGGGCGATCAAGACCTCGTCGGGTGCCGCCTGTGTCGCGCTCAATCGTCGTCTCGCAGGGTTGGTCGGATCGGGCTGGCGGCTGGTTCGATGTAAGCCGCAACATTCTTCGGGACACCGCCATGCGGACGCCGCATGTGTCCCGCACCCGACATATGGGGAGCTATGGTTGGTAAGCGTCCGACGCTAGGTAAGCAATAATCGATCGGTACCATGGTAACGCAGCGCCTTCCCTCGCCTCGCCGTCAGCATCAAACCTACCAAGACAAAGCGGTACTACCAGTACAAACGGGCTGGGGTCGCCCTCCGCCTGCTCTCGTTGGCCCTTGGACAGCCGTGCCCCAGAGCACCTGGGCTTTTTTGTTGCCGAACAGGGGTTCAAACGCGCCTCGGAGCCCGACTCGCCAACCCAAAGATACCAAACCTAAAGGCTTTCTTCCTTAAAGTTCGCGCCAGGTCCATTGACGGCAGCGGGACATGATCAGCGCGGCTTCATCGCTTCAAGCTCCCGGCTCCGATGCCATTGCGAGCGCGGAGGATCTGCCAGCTCTCGTCTTGATGCGCCGGCTCGGCCAACGACGTCAGATGCTGGCCATTCAGGCCGTAAGCTGCGCGCTCGTTTCCCTGACTCTTCTTGTTTACGTCCATGCTGGCACAATCTCGATTGTTCTGGCTGGCTCCTATTTCCTGTCCGGGATTTCGCTAATCGGCTTTTTTGTCATGCTCTCGGAAAGCCAGATCAACAATAGGTTCCAGGATCACCATCTCACTCTTTTTCAGGTCGCCGCACATGTGGCGCTTCAGCTCGGGTTTGTGCTGGCCGCGCCCGAACTGGGTTTCGCATTTCTAAGCATCCTCTTTCTGATCTTCGAATTCGGCGCTCTCCGCATGACCTCTCGGCAGGCAATCGTTGCCTGGACTGCAACGGCGATGGCTCTCATCCCCATTTTTCTGTTCACAAGAATTCCGATCGGCATGCCCGTCGGAACGGATACGGAGCGTCTCGCCGCATCACTTTGGTTCGTGCTCGGGATCGGACAATGTGCATTCCTGGGACTGTACGGCAGTTTGCTTCGAAAAATGCTCTACGACCGCAGCTTTGAGCTCAAGGCTGCCAACAAACGCATCGAAGAGCTTGCCGAACTCGACGAGTTGACCGGTTCGTACAACCGCCGATGCATCATGCGGATGCTGGAAGATGAGCTATCACAAAGCTGTCGCATCAACACGCCATGCTCGATCGCGCTGATCGACCTCGACCTGTTCAAACGAATCAACGATGCATACGGTCATCCAATGGGTGACGAGGTGCTCAGGACGTTCGCGATCACGCTATTCGCCAATATCCGTGGAATCGACAGGTTCGGCCGTTACGGCGGCGAGGAATTCCTGCTGGTGCTGCCGGACACTCCGAACGAAGGCGCCGAGCGCATTCTGAATCGGTTGCGCGCGATTGTGGCCGATCTCGATTGGAGCGCTTTGTCGCCTGATCTGAAAGTTACGATATCCGCGGGGGTCGCGACACTGGCGGCTCATGAAAAGGCGGACACTTTTCTCGCTCGCGCCGACAGCGCGCTATATTTAGCCAAGGCGCGAGGCCGCAACCGCATCGTTAGCGCAAGATCTTAAACGCTTCCGTTCCGCCGGGGGCGGAGAAGCAATCTGATTGCATATACGTCCAGGATGGATTTATGAGTTTGAAAGCTGCTTCCACGCCCAATAGTCTTCTCGACGAGTTGCAGACCACGCTGGCGCATGGGACCGTCGCCCGCCGAGTCGAAACGCTGCGCCGCGTAACTGATCTGTTCATCAACGGCGCCGTTGAGTTTTCGGATGACCAGATCGGGCTGTTCGATGACGTCTTCCAGTGCCTGATCCAGCATATCGAGACTTCCGCGAAGGCGTTGCTCTCCAATCGCCTGGCCCCGATAGACAGCGCGCCCCCTCTGACCATCCGCGCTCTCGCCATCGACGATCTGATCGAGGTCGCAGCTCCAGTGCTGTCGCAATCCGAGCGGCTGGGGGATGACACGTTGATCGAGGCTGCGCGGTACAAGAGCCAGGCCCATTTGCAGGCAATTTCGATACGCAGGGTCTTGAGCAACGCCGTCACAGACGTGCTGGTGCTTCGCGGTAATGATGAGGTCGTACAGAGTACCGTCAACAACCCGGGCGCGCAGTTCTCGGAAAATGGCTTCACTCAGCTGATCACTCGGGCCGAAGGCGACGACACCCTCGCCAGCTGCGTCGGCATGCGTCCGACCCTGCCACGGCACCTCTACCTGCAGCTGCTTGCAAAGGCATCGACGACCGTGCGGGAACGGCTCGAGGCCGCAAATCCGCAGCAGGCTGCCAATGTGCCGACCGCGGTACAGGAGGCAATGCGGCGGGTGCGTTCAGCGCCCTCGGCTATCACCCGTGAAACGGAGAACGCGCACGCGCTGGTCAAATCCCTTCATGAAGACGGCAGGCTCGACGAGCATCAGGTCGCATCGTTTGCGCGGGCTGGCAGATTTGACGAAGCCAACGCCGCTATCGCAGCGCTGGCCAGGATTTCGGTCCTGGTGGCCGAAAACATGATGATGGAAACCCGTTCCGAAGGCGTAATGATCCTGGCAAAGGTTTCGGGGATGTCATGGTCGACGGTCCACGCCATCATCGATATGCGCGACCATCTCCTCGGGCTGGATCCCACCGACCTCAGGGCCTGCAAGGCAACGTACGAACGGTTGCGGCCATCGACGGCACAGCAAGTGCTGCGCTTTCACCGCATGCAGCAGAGCGCCGCACCGGTGGCTTGAGACGCCCAAGTCCGCGTGCGCTGAATCCGGGATCAAAATCGCAGTATTTTTGCACCGACCGCTGCCCCGATCGCGGCAACCAATCCCGTTGAGATCGTGTACCACGTGGCGACAAACAGCGGAGAGTCATCGGAGCAATGCGATGCGTAAAGGGTTGCCGACAAACCTGCCGACAACAAGCCGGCGATCGCGCCGGTGATCGCAGGCCGCGTCGGCGCGCCGTGCCGCAGGCCAACCAGCGCGCCGGCCAACAATGGCAGCGACATCAACGGAATGGCCGTAAGGCAAATCCGCGAATTAGTACCCATCAGGCGGGTCATCATTGGCAAACGCTGCGGCATCATCATTTCACCTGCAATCCCGCCGACAAGAAGTCCGGCGGGAATAAGCAGCAGCCACGGCCAGCCACGCAGCGAGGCTTCTGGGCGCGACAAATGCAGGCCGATCGCGATCGCCGAGATCGCGAGCCCCAATGCCACCGCGAACTTCAGATCGAAAAAAGGATTTTGCATCGCCGTCATGATGTCCGGACGTACACCCAGACCCAGGACGAATATCGCGACCGAAACAGGCGCGGCCGCAATTAACCCCAGCGACAGCACGAAGCCGACCGGCGGTGCGCGGTGAGCGGTGTCGGCTGCAAGCGTTCTAATGAACTGGTCGGTTTCCATTCTCATTCCCCGCGCAACTTGGCGGTCAGACTTGCAAGTGCCCGATGCAGCGCCACCCGTACCGCACCTTCGCTCATCGCGAGTTTCGCCGCCGTGTCCTTGATCGATACGCTCTCGACGGCGATCGATTGCAGAACCTCACGTTGCCGCGGCGGCAACGACTCTAGCTGCAGTGCGACTTCACCGGCCGCGGGGGCTGCCGCGACTGGCTGGCTGGGGAGCGTCTCAGCAAAGTCGTCGATGTCGACGAAAACCCGGCGGCCGCGTCGGCGCAATGAATCGATCAGCTTGTTGCGCGCGATCGCGAACAGCCAGGGTGCGAACGGCGCGTTGACGTCCCAGGTATGCCGCTTCAAGTGCACCGCCAATAAAACGTCTTGCACGATGTCCTCGAATTGATCCGCAGGTTGTCCCGCTCGCGACAGGCCGCGGCGCGCCGCAGCTCGCAATACCGGCGTAACGGCCTTGAGCAAACGATGGTACGCGGCGCTGTCGCCGGATATGGCCGACCGCATCAGGTCGGTCCACTCGTCTTCACGCTTGCGCACGCCGTCTCACCATTCAATTCGCGCCTGTAACTCGTTTCGTTACGGAAAGAATCCTTCGATCACGGTTTCGTGATCAAGAGTTTCGGTGTGCTTCGTCGTCTTGGCGGGAAAGCGAACTGCCGCGCTCATGCCCTCAGGCTCATAACATCGATCGCTTTCGCTGGCACCAAGGCGCTTGAGACAACTTGGGCGACACGGTTGCCCAGTTTTCGCCGGGTCCAGCCCGAAAATTCCCTTTTTCCGCCCCGGTGAAGACACCCCCTGCGCTCTGATTCGGTGGCATGGGAACCGCAACGGGGATAACGACCATGAACATCACCTTCCGCCGCCGCGCGGGCTTCCCGTTAGCCTTTTTGATCAGTTTAGCGGGTCTATCCGCGGCAACGGCGGGGCCCGAGGGTGTAGCGGCAACACCGGCCTCAGAAACCGCGTCGGTCCAAAAAAAGGCGGGAGATGTTCAAGGCAAGCAAGACGGGCAGAGCAAAACGAAAAAGGCCACGCTGAAAACGGCCGCTGACAAGAAGGCCGGTGCGCCCGATGGTACCTCGGCAATCTCCCCTTCGGTGGCCAACGCCAATGCAGAGTTGCCATCGCCCGCCACGCCGCTCGTGAATACCGCGCGCGCCATGTCAGCCCGGGCGACGAGTATTCTAAACGCGGCTGCGACGCAGACGCCAGTCACCCCTCAGGTCCTGTCGGCCGATCAGCTTAACGAGCTCGATCTCGCCTTGCAGGAAAAGACAGCCCCCAAGCCAATGCTGGCGATGGCCGCCGCCGACGCGCCGACAGCGCCAGTCGTGTCCGTCCCTCCTCGGAGCAATGCAAACTCCGCCTGGGAGCAGACGTCCTTGATCGGAAAAATGTTCATTGGGTTCGGCGCGTTGCTGACGGTTGCATCCGCCGCGCGCCTGTTCATCGCCTGAACATGCCTGCCGTCAGCCCGCGTTGAGTTGGTGCTGACCGCTCGAAGTTGCCCCACTTGATGAGCACCCCGCCACCGGGCACATTGGTGTCGCAATCAAGCGCGAGGTCGCCCATGAGCAGTTTCGAATACATCACCGTTGATCGCAAAGGTTCGGTCGGCATCGTTACGCTCAACCGCCCGAAGATGCTCAATGCACTGTCGTTTGGCGTTTTCAGGGAGATCGCGCTGGCGGTGGACGATTTGGAGGCCGATGAGAAGATTGGTTGTATTCTGCTGGCAGGCGGTGAAAAGGCCTTTGCCGCCGGGGCCGACATCAAGGAGATGCAGCCGAAAACCTTCATCGACATGTTTTCCAGCGATTTCACCGCCATCGGCGGCGACCGCGTCGCCCGATGCCGCAAGCCGACCATTGCCGCGGTCAGCGGCTATGCGCTGGGCGGCGGCTGCGAACTCGCCATGATGTGCGACATCATCATCGCCTCCGACACCGCCAAGTTCGGCCAGCCGGAAATCACGCTCGGCACCATCCCCGGCATCGGCGGCACCCAGCGCCTGACCCGTGCGATCGGCAAGTCCAAGGCGATGGACCTTTGCCTCACCGGCCGCATGATGGATGCAGCCGAAGCCGAGCGCAGCGGCCTCGTCAGCCGCGTCGTTCCGGCCGACAAGCTGATGGACGAGGTGATGGCCGCGGCCGAGAAGATCGCCGCGATGTCGCGGCCCGCGGTCGCGATGGCCAAGGAAGCGGTCAACCGCGCCTTCGAGACCACGCTCGCCGAGGGCATGAGCGTCGAGCGCAACCTGTTCCACTCGACCTTCGCGCTGGAGGACCGCTCCGAGGGCATGGCGGCGTTCATCGAGAAGCGCAAGCCGGTGAACAAGAACCGATAAGGAGGCGCGCGGTCAGGCTGGTGTAAGGCTCTGCCGCTTTCCGCAGAATCCCTGTGACGAACCTGCAACAAGCACGGAATACATGGGGGTTTCCCCCGCGGCAGTTTGCCTGCGGGACCTCGGCTGGTTAAACAGTTAAGAGAGCCGCCGTCGGCGGGGGCGGACAGCCGGGATTTGCGGATTACATGATTGGGCGTGCCGCCAGAGCTGGTCGCGTGATGGCGCGGCATCGATCGGGCGTGGCTCCTGTGCTCGCGACATGGACCACGCTGGCGCTCTGTTGCGCCCTGCCCTCCGCCGCACGGGCGGAAGCGCTGCCGGAGGCGCTCGCCAAGGCCTACCAGACCAATCCGCAGCTCAATGCCGAGCGTGCGCGGCAGCGCGCCACCGACGAGAACGTGCCGCAGGCGCTCGCCGGCTACCGGCCACAGATCGTGGCAAGCCTCAGCGCCGGGCTGCAATCGGTGCGCAACCTGCTGCCCGACAACACCATCCAGACCGCCAATCTGAAGCCATGGATCATCGGCGTCACCGTGTCGCAGACCCTGTTCAACGGTTTCCGCACCGCCAACAACGTGCGGGCCGCCGAACTCCAGGTGCAGTCGGGCCGCGAGGCGCTGCGCAACGTCGGCCAGGGCGTGCTGCTCGACGCGGTCACCGCCTACACCAATGTCCTCGCCAACCAGTCGCTGGTCGAGGCGCAGCGATCCAACGTCGCCTTCCTGCGCGAAACGCTCTCGGTCACCCAGCGGCGCCTCAACGCCGGCGACGTCACGCCGACCGACAGCGCCCAGGCCGAGGCGCGGCTCAACCGCGGGCTTTCCGATCTCAACGCCGCCGAAGTCGCGCTGGCAGTGAGCCAGGCGATCTACGCGCAGGTGATCGGCAATGCGCCGTCGCAGCTTCGCGCCGCCGAAGTCGTCGACCGCTATCTGCCGAAGAGCCGCGAAGACGCGCTGACGATGGCGATCCGCCAGCACCCGGCGGTGATGGCCGCGGGCTTCGACGTCGATGTCGCCTCCACCAATATCCGCGTCGCCGAAGGCGCGCTGCTGCCGAGCGCCAGCGTCCAGGGCAGCGCCAGCAAGAGCCGCAACAACGACCCGACGCTGGGCACCTTCGCCGAAGATCAGGCCTCGATCGTCGCCAACGTCACCGTGCCGATCTACGACGGCGGCCAGGCCGCCGCACAGACCCGGCAGGCCAAGGAAATCACGGCGCAGAGCCGGCTCGTGCTCGACCAGGTGCGCAACCAGGCGCGCACGGCGGCGGTCAGCGCGTGGGTTGCCAACGAAGGCGCCAAGATCGCGGTCTCGGCCTCGGAGTCCGAAGTGAAGGCGGCGACCGTCGCGCTCCAGGGCGTGCAGCGCGAGGCTGCCGGCGGGCAGCGCACGACGGTGGATGTACTGAACTCGCAGGCCGATTTGATCCAGGCCAAGGCCCGCCTGATCGGCGCCAATCGCGACCGCGTGATCGCCTCCTACACGCTGCTCAGCGCCGTCGGCCATCTCGACGTCAAGACCTTGAGCCTGAACACGCCGGACTATCTGCCCGAGGTGCACTACCAGCAGGTCCGCGACGCCTGGCACGGCCTGCGCACTCCGTCTGGGCAGTAATTTCAATCGTCTGGCTTGGTGCCGATGAAAAGCCGCCGCATCCATCTGATGGGAGCCTCCGGCTCCGGCGTGACGACCATCGGCCGCGCGCTCGCCGGCCGGCTTGCGCTGCCGCATCACGACAGCGATGATTATTTCTGGCTGCCGACGGCGCCCCCCTGCCAGACCACGCGCCCCGCCGCCGAGCGTCTGCGCCTGATGCGCGAGATGTTTCTGCCGCGGCTCGATTGGGTGCTGAGCGGAACCGTCACCGGCTGGGGCGACGAGTTCATCCCATTCTTCGATCTCGTCGTCTTTGTGACGACGCCGCGCGAGCTTCGCTTGCAGCGCCTGCGTGACCGCGAGGCTACGCATTTCGGAGCGGATGCCGTCGCACAGGGCGGCTGGCGTCATGAGGAGGCGGAGTCGTTCGTCGACTGGGCCTCGCACTACGAAGCCGGCGATCGCGACGGCCGTAGTCTCGCAAAAGATGAGGCGTGGCTCGCGAAGCTGCCCTGCCCGGTCGTGCGCGTCGACGGCTCACGCCCTCTTGCGGACCTCGTCGAGCAGCTATGCAGCGAAGCGCAGCGGCTGCCGGGCTGATGTGATACTGTCGCGACGTCACTGCCAAATAACAAAACGGGGAGAGAAATCATGCTCAGCCGACGCAGCGTCCTGCTTGCCTCCCTTGCCGCCGGAGTTGCCATGTCCAACAGAGCCCACGCCCGAGCGGCGCAGCCCGCCACGCCGGTCAATTTCGACGTCCCGGCCCATGCCTGCGACTGTCACACCCACATCCATGGCGACGTCGAGAAGTTTCCGTTTTTTGCCGGCCGCGTTTATACGCCGGAGCCGGCGAGCCCCGAAGAAATGGCCGCGCTGCACAAGGCGCTGCATATGGAGCGGGTGGTCATCGTGACGCCGAGCGTCTACGGCACCGACAACTCGTCGACGCTGTTCGGCATGAAAGCGCGTGGCGCGGCCGCGCGCGGGGTGGCCGTGATCGACGACAAAACGACCGAGGCCCAGCTCGACTCGATGCACGCAGACGGCTTCCGCGGTGTCCGCCTCAATCTCGCGACCGGCGGCGTCAACGACCCCAATGTCGGCCGGCCGCGCTTCACCGCCGCAGTCGAGCGCATGAAGGCGCGCGGCTGGCACGTGCAGCTCTACACCACGCTTCCCATGATCTCGGCAATCAAGGACCTCGTCGAGACGGCGCCAGTACCCGTTGTATTCGACCATTTCGGCGGCCTTGAGGCCTCGCTTGGGCTGGAGCAGCCAGGATTTTCCGACCTGGTCGCGCTGGTGAAATCCGGCAAGGCCTATGTCAAGATTTCCGGCGCCTATCGCTCCTCGAAGCTCGCGCCCGACTATCAGGACATGGTGCCCTATGCCCGCGCACTGATCGCGGCAAATGCGGACCGCATCGTCTGGGGTACGGACTGGCCGCATCCGGATTCGAGCCGTGTCGAGGGACGCAAAGCGACCGACATCGCGCCGCTCTACCAGATCGACGACGGCCGCCTGCTCAACCAGCTTCCGGTATGGGCGCCGGATGCGGATGTGCGCAAGAAGATCCTGGTCGACAACCCGGCGCAACTCTACGGGTTCTGAGTCGCGCCAAGCGCAATTCGGTTCAACGACCGCGACACGGTTCCACAGTGAGGCGTGGAACTGTTGTCGCGAAGGCACAAACCAATTGGACTCACACGAACGTGTTTGTTCTCTCGTTCGTTTCTCACCCTTCTGGTTGAGGCGGCGATTCTTTTTCGGGGCTACGCACACGCACAGATTTCATTTGTTCGTGCGGGTGCATGCCTTTATCGCATTATCTTGCCGCGCTTTTTTCCGGCATTGGAATTGGTTTCACCGTTGCCGCCCCTATCGGACCGATGGGCATGCTGTGCATTCAGCGCACATTGGCATCAGGCATGGCCACGGGCCTCGCAACCGGCTTCGGCGCCGCGACCGTGCATCTCACCTACAGCGCCCTCGCGGTTTTGGGCCTGGGCTCGCTGGCGCAGCCCTGGGTCGAGGCCAATGCCGCCGGCTTCGGCATCGTCTCGGCGCTCACGCTGCTGTGGTTCGCGATCCGGACCCATCGCGGCTCGGTCGCGCTCCAGACGACTGACGACATCGACAACGTACGTCTGGCGCGCGCCTATCTCAGCGCCATCGCGCTTGGGTTCACCAACCCGCTGACCGTGATCCTGTTTCTGGCTGCGCTGCACGCCTTCTCCATGCAGGCCGCGGCAGCCCCGCTGATCGCCGGTGTCTTCGTCGGTTCCGCGATCTGGTGGACCGTGCTCAGCACGATCGTGGCAACGGCGCGGTCACGGCTGACGCCGCGCATGCTGTCGATGAGCAGCCGGTTGGCCAGCCTGATGCTGCTGGGCCTCGGCACCATGATGCTGGTGCGGATCGCGCAGCGAATGCTGTGATCGGCGGTGTCAGCGTGCGCGGCGGGAGAAGAAGGAGATCAGCACCGGCAACGTCACCAGGATCACGATCGGCGCCAGCATCATGCCTGTCACCACGACCACCGCGAGCGGCTTCTGCACCTGCGAGCCGATGCCTTCCGACAGCGCGGCCGGCAACAGGCCGATGCCGGCGACGACGCAGGTCATCAGCACCGGCCGAAGCTGCAATTCGCCTGTGCGTATCACCGCGCTCACGCGGTCCATGCCCTCTTCGATGAGCTGATTGAACTGCGACAGGATGATGATGCCGTCCATCACGGCGATGCCGAACAGCGCGATGAAGCCGATCGCCGCGGAGACGCTGAAGGCGGTGCCGGTGATCAAGAGACCGAGCACGCCGCCGAAGATCGCCATCGGGATGACGCTCATGGCGAGCAGCGTGTCGGTCATCGAGCCGAAATTGAACCAGAGCAGGACGCCGATCAGCGCGAGCGAGATCGGCACCACGATCGACAATCGCCGGATCGCATCCTGGAGATTGCCGAATTCGCCGACCCAGTCCATGTGCGCGCCGGGCGGCAGCTGCACCTGAGCGGCGATCTTCTGCTGCGCCTCGCGGATCGCACTGCCGAGGTCGCGTTCACGCACCGAGAACTTGATCGGCAGATAGCGTTCCTGCTGCTCGCGATAAATGTAGGCCGCGCCCGAGACGAGGCTGATGGTAGCCACCTCGCTCAGGGGGATCTGCGTGACGGTGCCGTTCGGTCCGGGCGCGCCGATGCGCAAATTCTGGATCGCCTCTGCACTCCGGCGGAATTCCGGCGCGAGACGAACGATGATCGGGAAGTGGCGGTCGCTTCCCGCCTCGTAGATGTCGCCGGCGGTATCGCCGCCGATCGCGACCTTGATGGTGGCGTTGATGTCGCCCGGCGCGAGGCCGTAGCGCGCGGCCTTGGCACGGTTGATGTCGATCTGGATGGTCGGCTGCCCGAGTGAGGTGAACACCGCAAGGTCGGTGACGCCCTGCACGGTCGCCAGCACCGACTTGATCTTGTTGGCGGTGTCGGTCAGCGCCTGGAGATCGCTGCCGAACAGCTTGATCGAGTTCTCGCCCTTCACGCCGGAGACTGCTTCAGAGACATTGTCTTGGAGATATTGCGAGAAGTTGAACTCGACGCCGGGGAAGCGATCGTCGAGCTGCTTGAGCAGTTGCGCGGTCAGCTCTTCCTTGTCGTGCGTCCCCGGCCACTCGCTGGCGGGCTTCAGCGGCGCGAAGAACTCGGCGTTGAAGAAGCCGGCCGCGTCGGTGCCGTCGTCGGGGCGGCCGTGCTGCGACACCACGGTCACGACCTCGGGATACTCCTTGAGCACCTCGCGGACGCGCTTGACGATCGGCACGCCG
>JBJMTO010000179.1:0-9209 GCA_045811665.1 Bradyrhizobium sp. | reverse complement strand
TCACTCGATACCGTGACCCAGAACGTCTATGAGGAAATGGCGTCGATCACGCTTTTATCTATCCCGCTGTTCATCCTGAAGGGAGCGGCGATAGGTAAATCGCGGGCCGGTCAGGACCTGTATTCAGCGCTCCACGCATGGCTCCACCGCGTCCCCGGAGGGCTTGGCGTGGCGAACGTATTTGCGTGCGCGCTATTCGCCGCGATGGCTGGCTCCTCGCCTGCGACCTGCTCGGCGATCGGCTCCGCCGGCATTCCGGAGATGCGCAAGCGCGGTTATTCCGGTGGATTCGCAGCCGGCATAATCGCGGCCGGGGGCACTCTCGGCATCCTGTTGCCACCCTCGATCACGATGATCTTGTTCGCGGTTGCCGCGGAAAAGTCGCTGGGCAGGTTATTCCTCGCCGGCATCGGACCAGGTCTCTTGCTTGTCACGTTGTTCGGCGTTTACGCCGTGCTGCGCTTCCGCAAGGAGTATGCGGCCGCGCACGCGCTTTATGCGAAGACGGGCGCCACCTCGCCGATCCTTCAGCGCGACGAGTTTACAATGGCGGAGCGCTTCAGCGTACTGCCGCGGGTTCTACCTTTCGTGCTGTTGCTCACGGGCGTGATGGTTGCGCTCTACGGAGGTTTCGCAACTCCGTCCGAAACGGCGGGGCTCGGAGGGCTGCTGGCGTTGGTCCTGATCGGTTTGATCTATAGCGTATGGCGGCCGTCGGATCTGGCGCCGATCCTGAAATCGACGATCCGCGACTCCACGATGCTGATGATGCTGATCGGCATGTCGCTGCTGTATTCCTACGTCATGAGCTACCTGCATATTTCACAGTCGGTCGCCGAGTCGATCGTCGCCATGCATCTGCCCCGATGGGAGCTGTTGGCGGCAATCCTGGTCATGGTCGTAGTGCTCGGCTTCTTTCTGCCGCCGGTTTCGATCATCCTGATGACCGCGCCGATTATCCTGCCGCCGCTTCGAGCGGCGAACTTCGACATCATCTGGTTCGGCGTCGTGATGACGATCGTGATGGAGATGGGTCTTATTCACCCACCGGTCGGATTGAACATTTTCGTCATTCGCAACGTCGCGCCGGATATCCCGCTGACCGAGGTGATCTGGGGCACCCTGCCATTTGTGCTGTTGATGATGGCGGCCGTGGTGTTGCTCTGCTTTGTGCCGGGAATTTCGACGTGGCTGCCCGATCTGGTCATGGGCCCCGACGGCGGAAGGTGACTGGATTCGCCTGAGATGCCTCGTTCTCGCGGCGATGTACCGCACTAATTCGCGCGTCCCTTGGCGTTCAACGCCGCGGCGACACGACTGGGTGGGGGACGCCCGATCAGACGGCTGACCTCGTTCGTCGCCGCAACCAACCGGTCCATGTCCACTCCGGTCTGAATTCCGATCCCTTCCAGCATGTACACGACATCCTCGGTCGCGACGTTGCCGGTTGCGCCGGGCGCAAAGGGACAACCCCCAAGCCCACCCGCGGCCGAGTCGATCACGCGGGCGCCCTCCTCCAGTCCCGCATAGAGATTGGCGAGCGCCTGGCCGTAGGTATCGTGGAAATGCATTGCCAGGCTCGAGATGGGCACGGCGCCGCTGACCGCTCGCAACAACTGCCTGGCCCTGAGCGGAGTGCCGATGCCGATCGTGTCGCCAAGCGACACTTCATAGCAGCCGAGATCCCAGAGCGTCCGGGCAACCTCGACTACTGCATGCGATTTCACCTCACCGTCATACGGGCAACCGAGCACGCAGGAGATATAGCCACGCACCTTTATGCCATCGGCTTTGGCTCTGGCAATCACCGGCCTGAACCGTTCGATGGATTCGGCTACCGAGCAATTGATATTCGCGCGAGAGAAGCCTTCGGATGCCGATGCGAACACCGCAATCACCCTGGCACCTGCGGCGCACGCCGCCTCGTAGCCCCTTTCGTTGGGGACCAGCACATGGAATTCGGCTGCCGCGTGATGAGACACCCCGCGCAGCACCTGATCCGAATCGATCATCTGAGGGATCGCCTTTGGCGACACAAAAGCGCCGACCTCGACCGTATGCAGGCCTGCGCCGATCAGCGAGTCGATGAACGCGATGCGGTGTGCCACGCTCACCGGTGTCTTTTCGTTCTGAAGGCCGTCGCGCGGCCCCACTTCGACAATGCGCACCGATTCGTTCATCTGGATCTCACGAAGCCAGGGGCTCGACCTCGGCGAGTTCGATCCCTTCCCCGACGATATCACCGACCTTGCACTTTATCGCCGTCAGCACGCCCGCAAAGGGCGCCCTGAGCGTCTGCTCCATCTTCATGACTTCCAGCGTCAGGATCGGCGCGCCCTTCTCCAGGGTGGCCCCGACTTCGGCCAGCAGCGCCACCACGGTGCCAGGCAGCGGGGCAACAATCTTGTCCTCCCCAACCTGCTCCTCGTCATCGCCGCCAAACGGATCGACCCAATGCAGATCGAAGCGGCCGTTGCGGGTGCGAAGATAGAGTTCATGGCCTTCGACAACTGCGAAGATATGCGATTTCATTCCATCAAGCGTAAGCTCGAACCCGTCGCCGTTCGAACCGGAGAGTGTAAAGGCAATCTCGCGCCCGCCGATCGATACCGTAGAGGGACCATTGCCGTAGTTCAGCGTGACCGCTTGTTCAGAACTCGGCCCCTGTCGGAACCGAAACAGCCGCTGCCTCCTGCCTACCGGCATCCAGCCTGAGATCAGCCAGGGCGAATGCGCTTCGGCCCGCGCGGCTTTTCGTTCGGCCGAAAGGATGGCGCCGATGGCCGCGCATAGTTCCAAAGCGCCGACGGCGGCGGGCGCCGGCGTGAGCTGCTTGAGTTCGCGTTCGATGAATCCGGTGTCGATCGCATTGGAGCGCACGTCCGGGTGCGTCACCAGCGCCGACAGGAATGGAATGTTGGTGACGATGCCCCCGACATCGGATTCCTCCAGTCCCCGGTTGAGCCGCTCGATCGCGCCTGCGCGGGTTGGGGCCCATGCGACCACCTTGGCAAGCATGGCGTCGTAGTACGGCGAAACCGCATCGCCGGCGCGGTAACCGGCGTCAATGCGCAGACCGGCGGATTCGGCTGGCATGCGCCACGTCCGTATCTGGCCCACCGATGGCATGAAGTTCTTGTGGGGATTTTCCGCGTAGACCCGCGCCTCGATGGCGTGACCGTTGAGCTTGACCCGATCCTGGGCCAGCGGCAGTGCTTCGCCGAAGGCGACGCGCAACTGCCATTCCACGAGATCGATGCCGGTGATCAATTCGGTCACGGGGTGCTCGACCTGCAGCCTTGTGTTCATCTCGATGAAGAACACGTCCTTGCCATCAGAAACAAACTCGATCGTCCCCGCCCCCACATAACTGACCGCGGCCGCAGCCTTGCGCGCGGCGGCGCATACCGCTTCCCGCTGCGCGGCGTCGAGCGTTGGCGAGGGCGCTTCCTCCACCACCTTCTGATGCCGCCGCTGCAACGTGCATTCGCGCTCGAACAACGACAGCAGATTGCCGTGACTGTCTCCGATCACCTGCACTTCGATGTGGCGCGGGTTGTCGACGTATTTCTCGATAAGCATGCGGTCGTCGCCGAAAGCGGCCTTGGCCTCGCGTTTGGCGCTCACGATGGCCGCTTCGAGTTCACCCGCCGAGCGCACGATCCGCATACCGCGTCCGCCCCCGCCTGCGGACGCCTTGACCAGCACGGGAAAGCCAATCTTGTTCGCGGCTTTCGCCAGCGTCGTCTCGTCCTGCGCTTCGCCGTGATAGCCGGGCACCAACGGCACCCCGGCCTTCTCCATCAACGCTTTGGATCCCGACTTCGAGCCCATCATCCTGATCATGTCTGCCGTAGGGCCGACGAAGACCAAGCCGGCATCGAGGCAGGCTTGCGCGAATTCGGCGCTTTCGGACAGGAAGCCGTAGCCGGGATGAACCGCTTCGGCCCCGCTCTGGCGCGCCGCTTCGATCACCCGCTCGATGTTGAGATAGCTGTCGCGGGCGCGCGCCGGCCCGAGCAGCACGGCCTCGTCCGCCATCGCGACGTGGAGAGCGTCACGGTCGGCCTCGGAGTACACAGCGACCGTGCGCAGCCCCATCGCCTTGCCGGTGCGGATCACGCGACAGGCGATCTCACCTCGATTGGCAATCAAGAGAGTGCGAAATCGTCGATACAGTCGATGATCCATCGTCACATCCTGAACAGGCCGAAACGGGTCGGCTCGATCGGCGCGTTCACTGAGGCCGAAAGCCCTAGCCCGAGCACCAGCCTTGTATCCGCCGGATCGATCACGCCGTCATCCCACAGGCGCGCGGTGGCGTAATAAGGATTACCCTGGTGCTCGTATTGGGCGCGTATCGGGTCGCGAAACTTGTCTTCATCGTCGGCGGACCAGCTATCGCCTTTCGCCTCGATGTTGTCGCGCCGCACCTGGCTCAGGACCATTGCGGCCTGCTCACCACCCATCACCGAAATCCGCGCGTTCGGCCACATCCAAAGGAAGCGCGGACCATACGCCCTGCCGCACATGCCATAATTGCCGGCACCGTATGAGCCGCCTATCACGATCGTGAACTTCGGCACCGCCGCGGTCGCCACTGCCGTCACCAGCTTGGCGCCATCACGCGCAATGCCGCCTGCCTCATATTTCTTGCCGACCATGAAGCCGGTGATGTTCTGCAGGAACACCAGCGGAATGTTGCGCTGGCAGCACAGCTCGATGAAATGCGCGCCCTTCAGCGAACTCTCGCTGAACAGGATCCCGTTGTTGGCGATGATGCCGACCGGATAGCCCCAGATGTGGGAGAAGCCGCATATCAAGGTTTGACCGTACAGTTTCTTGAACTCATCGAACTCCGAGCCGTCGACCACCCGCGCGATGATGTCGCGAACGTCGAACGGCTTGCGAGCATCGACCGGGACCACGCCGTAGATCTCTTCCGGGGCGAACAGCGGTTCGCGCGGCTGACGCATGTTCAAGGCCGCGCGCGTGGGCTGCTTCAGGGTCGCGACGATGCGTCTGGCAATGCCGATCGCATGGCTGTCGTTCTGTGCGTAATGATCGGTTACGCCGGACTGGCGCGAATGCACGTCGGCGCCGCCGAGTTCTTCGGCCGAAACAACTTCGCCGGTGGCCGCCTTCACCAACGGTGGCCCGCCGAGAAAGATCGTGCCCTGGTTGCGAACGATGATGCTCTCGTCGGACATTGCCGGGACATAGGCCCCGCCGGCGGTGCAGGACCCCATGACGATGGCAATCTGCGGGATACCGGCGGCGGACATCTGCGCCTGATTGTAGAAGATGCGCCCGAAATGTCGCTCGTCGGGGAATATCTCGTCCTGCATGGGCAAGAAGGCTCCGCCGGAATCCACCATGTACACGCAAGGCAGATTGTTCTGTCGCGCGACATCCTGCGCGCGAAGATGTTTCTTCACGGTCAGCGGATAATAGGTCCCGCCTTTGATCGTGGCGTCGTTGGCGACAATGACGCATTCACGGCCCGATATCCGGCCTACGCCGGTGATAATACTGGCCGAATGCACGTCGCCGCCATAGAGGCCGTAGGCTGCAAGCGGAGACAGCTCCAGGAAGGCCGTACCCGGATCGATCAGGAGATCCACGCGTTGGCGCGCGAGCATTTTGCCACGGGACGTGTGGCGGGCGCGCGATGCGTCGCCGCCTCCGCCGGCCACCTGATCAAGTCGCTCGCGCAGTTCCTCCACCAGCACGCGCATGGCTTGACTGTTGCTGGCAAAATCCTGGGATCGGGGATCGATGCTGGAGTGAAGCGGCATGGCTTTAACAGCTCTATTTGCGCCGCACTTCGGCGCCCGGGCGGGAATCCAGGAATGATGGTGTCATTGCGCCGCCGCCTTAGGCAACCCAGAAGTTACGGGCGAAGCTAGGAGGGCGCTGGAGGGACGAGCCTAGTGGGTCCACGGTTCGCCGCGCCGGAATGCAAAATTATCGGCATAGGCGGCTTGCCGGTGTGCCGGCTCCTTGGGCTCGATCACCTGATAGGGAATGCCCTTGCGCTCGCAATAGGCCACCGCCTCTTCTTTGGTGTTGAAGCGAATGGTGAGCTGCTGTTTCATATCCCTGGAGCTGGTCCAACCCATCAAAGGCTCGATCTCGCGTGCCTGCTCCGGCTCATAATCGAGCTGCCATTCCTTGGTTTTGGCAGTCCCCGATTGCATCGCGTTTTTGGCGGGCTTGAATATGCGTGCGGTCATGGATCAGGTCCGGTAAGCGTGCGGCATGGAAGCGCGTGGTCGAAATGGCCAGATTAGTATAGAGACAGCGTTCAGGATTGGGTGATTCCCCAGCCTGGTCCTTTGATTTCCCCGACCCGGTATAGTCATTATACCGGTTTGTGACAATCTTTGGCACGTGCCCGGTTGACAGCCCTTTCCTGCTGCTCGACTGCCTTCTGGAAATGAATCACGTCGAACCGCGCCCATGAAAATCAATGCCACCCTCCCCGAAAAAGGACGCGATCTCCGTCTCGATTTGTTTCGCGGCGTCGCGAACTGGGCGATCTTCCTGGATCACATTCCCGATAACGTGGTGAACTGGATCACGACGCGGAACTATGGTTTCAGCGACGCTGCGGACCTGTTCGTGTTTATCTCCGGCTATACCGCATCTTTCGTCTACGCCCGGATGATGATCGAGCGTGGCTTCATCGTCGGCGCAACCCGCCTGACCAAACGCGTCTGGCAGCTTTACGTCGCACACGTCATCCTGTTCGTATTTTACATCGTTGCGATCGGCTATGTCGCGCAGCGCTACAGTGACCCGGAGATCATCAGCGAGTTCAACCTTGCGGGGCTCGTGGACAGCGCGGTCGAGACGCTGCGCCAGGGATTGCTGCTGAAATTCAAACCGGTCAATCTCGACGTGCTTCCGCTTTACATCGTGCTGATGGGACTGTTTCCGCCGGTGCTGTGGCTTATGCTACGGCAACCCGATCTGACCATGGTCGGGTCGATCGTCCTCTGGCTCGCGGCGAGGCAGTTCGGCTGGAATCTGCCGGGCTATCCGACCGGCACGTGGTACTTCAACCCGTACTGCTGGCAACTCCTGTTTGTGTTCGGCTCATGGTGCGCGCTCGGCGGCGCCCGGAAGTCGATGTCGATTATCAGGGCGCCACTGACACTTTACTTTTGCATCGGCTACCTGATCCTGGCCCTCGTCATGACCATGGCAGGCAAGTTTCCGGATTTCGGAGCCATGCTGCCGCAATGGCTCTATTCAACCTTCAATCCGAACGACAAGACCAACCTTGCGCCTTACCGCTTCATCCATTTCGTCGCGATAGTTATTCTGGTGATCAGGTTCGTGCCCAAGGACTGGCCCGGACTCGAATGGAAGATGTTCGATCCGCTTGTCGTGTGCGGTCAGCAATCGCTCGCAGTGTTCTGCGTCGGCGTATTCCTCTCCTTTGTCGGACATTTCGAGCTGATGATGAGTTCAGGCTCGCTGTTCGCGCAAGTCTTTGTCAGTGTGACCGGCATCGCGATCATGACCGTGGTGGCTTACTACATCTCCTGGTCGAAACGACAGGACAAGCCGCTCCCCAAGCCGGCCAAACCAGCACCGGCTGGTTGATCGGCTCGAAGCAGCAACTGTCGAACCGGCGACCCTACTTCTTCAGGCCCGGCTTTTCCACCAGCCTTCCGCGCGATGTAATCCCGCTCCATGAAGTGGACCAGCCGACTTGTCCGGCAGGGTCTTTGGCTCTGGCAGCCTGGCTTCGCTTTCCCTGCAGCGCGAAGATTGCACCCTGAGGATCTATGCAGCGAGCGATCCAGCTCTCTTCCGGTACTTCTATCGGGCCTTCGAATATCTGGCCGCCTGCCCTCTTCACGCGATCTGCGGCCGCATCGATGTCCTCGACATTGAAATAGTAGAGCCAGTATGGGACGGGCTCGACCGGACGTTTCGTGAAGATGCCGCCGGCGGTCTGCCCGCCTGTGGAGAACAACTGGTACGTCTCCGTCGGGCCAAGGTCGACGGCCGCTCTCTCCCAGCCGAACAATTCCCGGTAGTAGGTAAAAGCCTTTGCCCAGTCTGTCGCGAGCAACTCGTGCCAGCCCACGAGCCCCGGCGCATCCATTTCCAAGGCCTTTTTTCCGCTCGGTACTGATCTCTCCACTAACCCCAGAATCGCAGTTTGGGGGTCAGCTATTACGGCGATGCGGCCGATGTTGCTGTTCGTCGGCGGAACATACACGCTCCCGCCAAGACGCTTGACCAGGTCTGTCGTGAGGTCGACGTCGCGGACACCGACATAGCCCATCCACCTCGGCCGAGCGCCCTTGTCTTTGGCGTCCTGCGGAAGCGGCATAAGTCCGCCCAGAGGGGTACCTCCAACCGACAACGAAGTGTACGGCAGATCCGGAGTCGACGCGTCGTGTGCGCCCCACCCGACAACGTCGCAGTAAAACGCCTGCGCGGCGGGCACGTCCGTCGTCAACAACTCGTACCAGGCGAAACGTCGATCATCACCGAGCATGTCTATTTCTCTCCAGAAGACATGCCTGCAACACCTGAAGCGATCCTGGGGCAAAACGGAGGTGTTACAAAATTTGTCATCCGGGCCAAGCCTTGCACGTTCTGTTCATGAACATGAAACCAACCGCCCGCCCGGCGTCAACCGCATCAACCAGTCTTGCATGCCATACTTCCTCAGCGTACGATTGAAGAAGGGGCGGCTCTAAGATCGTTAACAATCCCGAACATTTTCAGATGCATGGAAGGGAACGACATGGCAGCGGTGAAGCAAGCTTCGAAGCGAAAGCGTGTGACTAAACACGTGCCCGCATTGGGCGCAGCCGGGTTGACTTTCTCCCTCGTCGGGGGTGCATCGGCCGCGATAGCGCCCACCCAAGATCAACCGCAACCGCCGAATCTTGCACCGGGCCAGCAATCCGCCCTTGGCGAGGAAGAAATGTCCGACGTCAGCCTCGCGACCTTCTATGTCTTCGATAAGGAAAACAGCGGAGCTGCGCGAAATGGCGTCCAGATAGCCCGCGCCTGTGGTGGCTGCAGGGGCTGCAGGGGGTGCAGAGGTTGCCGCGGCTGCAGAGGCTGCGGCTGCGGCGGTGGCTGCGGCGGTTGTTGCTTGTCCTGGGGAGCTTGCCGCTGGTGCTAAGCCGGTTCGGCTTCCGGTCACCGTGAATAACGTAGGTCATCAGGCCGGG